>DAOQAX010000009.1:0-24510 GCA_035354395.1 Bacteroidales bacterium
TATTCTGAAGCGGTTGAAAAATTAAATGAATACCTTGGATCTTCTGGAAAGAAATCAAAGGAGAACACTGCTCTTGCAAAAAAATGTATCGAAGAATGCAATGCTGCTATAATGATTACCGGTGATACTCTAATGATTAAAATAAATAATGCAGGAGAAAATATCAATTCGGGAGCAGATGATTATTCTCCGGTTCTGTCATATGATGGCAAAACATTATATTTTACTTCAAGGAGGGAACTTCCAAAGTCGAGCAATTATTATCCTGATTCAAAATTCGACGAGAATATACTGGTTTCTCAAAAGGATAGTGGTTTCTGGGGACCAGCTTCATCTGCAGGAAAAAACATCTTTACAAAACATTGTGAGGCACCTCTTTATATTAACAGGCGGAATGACAGTCTTTACTTCTATTCTGGATATGAAAGTGGCGGTGATGTAAAGTTGTCGCCGAAAAACAGGAAAGGAGAATGGAGGACACCTGAAAAATTACCCTTTAATATTAACAGTAAAGGATCGGAGTCCTCGTTTACTTTTGCCCCTTCGGGGAGAGAGATCTTTTTTGTAACTGATGGCAGAAAGGATGGAATAGGAGGGAAAGATATTTATTTCATTAAAAAAATAAACGGACATAAATGGTCAAAACCGCAGAATGCCGGTTCTGTTATTAACACAAAATATGATGAGGAGTCAGTCAGGTTCTCAAAATCTGGGGATACTCTTTTGTTCAGCTCAAAAGGACATAACTCTATTGGTGGTTTTGATATGTTTTACAGTGTCAGAAACCAGGATGGTACATGGGACACCGTTAAAAATTGCGGGTATCCGGTAAACACTTCATGGGATGACATGTTTTTTTACCCATCACCTGACGATGACAGCTTGTTTTATTTCGTTTCGAATCGTCCCGGCGGGTATGGTGGACTCGATATTTATTCCGGACGGATTCTCCCTCCTGAACCCGTAGCTGTTATTGAACAAGTGTTACCTGTTGAACCTGACACAGTTAACTTAGCTGATACTATTGTTGTGTTGCAGATTGACACCATGCCTGTACAACCTGTAATTCCGGAGCCTGTTTATGAATCGGGACTGTATCTTACAGGAAGTATCAGAGATTCTGAGACAGGTAATCCTGTGATGGCAAAAATTGATGTAATTGATATCAGGACAGATTCTGTAATAATGACTACAGCAAGCTCCGACATTGACGGAAAATACAGGGTGAGAATTCCGGAGAAAAAATCATATATGATCGATCTGCGTGCTACCGGTTTCTTGTCAGATATAATGCGTATTGATATTCCGGAAAATTGGGCTTCGGAGGTTTATCATCTTGATGTTGATATGATTAAAGCAAAAGTTGGCAAAAAGGTTGTACTTAAAAGTATAATGTTCGAATCCGGGAAGTCGATACTTACTTCCGGTTCATACCAGGAACTTGACCGTCTGTTCAATATCTTAAGTGACAATTTGCAGATGAAGATTGAAATATCTGGTCATACTGATAAGACTGGCAGTGAAGTGATTAACGCAAAGCTTTCGTCAGACAGGGCAAAGACTGTTGTGGATTATCTTGTTAAAAAGGGCATAGACAGATCAAGGATGGAGTTTAAAGGTTTTGGTTCCCAGCAGCCTGTTTCTGATAATACCACTCCTGCCGGAAGGGCAAAAAACAGAAGAGTTGAATTTAAAATCCTTGAATTCTGACCGGCATCAGAGCTTTTTTGAAAAATCTTTATTTGATTTGCACAAAATATCACAATGATTGTGGCTATTGTTTATAATATTTAAAAATTGCATTGATGAAAAACACGGCTTTTACAAAGTATCATACAGAAGCAGGAGCAAGGATGGTCCCTTTTGCCGGCTATAACATGCCTGTTGAGTATTTTGGAATTAATGAAGAACATGTTACTGTGAGGGAAAAAGTCGGGGTCTTCGACGTTTCTCATATGGGTGAGTTCTGGGTTTCTGGACCTTCTTCGCTGAAGTTCCTTCAGTATATTACATCAAATGATGTATCTGAGCTCTTTGATGGAAAGGTACAATATTCATGTTTTCCGAATGGTAAAGGCGGTATCGTGGACGATCTTCTCGTTTACAGGTTTAATGCTGAGAAATATTTTCTGGTAGTAAATGCCGCCAATATTGAAAAAGACTGGAACTGGTGTGTGAAGAATGCTCCAAAATTTGGTCTTACTGTAGGGAAGGACCTTGTCAATGTTTCAGACGGAATGGCACAGCTTGCTGTTCAGGGACCGCTGGCTCTTAAGGCTATGCAAAAACTTACCACAACTACGGTTACCGATATGGAATATTATACCTTCAAGGTGCTTGAGTTTGCAGGAATCAGCAATGTTATTTTCTCAACAACAGGATATACCGGTGCCGGTGGTTGCGAAATATATGTCAGAAATGAAGATGGAGACAAGCTCTGGAATGCCGTATTTGAAGCCGGAAAAGAATTCGGGATAAGGCCGATAGGTTTGGGGGCCAGGGATACTCTTCGTCTTGAAATGGGTTTTTGCCTTTACGGAAATGATATAAACGATACTACCTCGCCAATTGAAGCAGGACTGGGCTGGATTACAAAATTTTCAAATAATAAGGATTTTGTTGATAAAGCTTTACTGCTGAAGCAGAAAAATGAAGGTGTTGACAAAAGGTTAAAGGGATTTGTAATGATTGAACGGGGCATTCCCCGGCAACATTATGAAGTTGTCAATGCAGCCGGAGAAAATATTGGCGAAGTTACTTCCGGAACAATGTCGCCAATAATGAAGCAGGGGATAGGGATGGCGTATCTGAAAAAAGGTTACTGGAAGCCTGATACAGAGATTTTTATCCGGATAAGAAATAAAGATATTAAAGCAAAAGTTGTCAATCTCCCGATTTATAAAAAAGTCTGAAAGATATTTTGATCTGGTCGGGATTTTCAGGAAATTTCTGTTCCCTTTTTATGCTTATGGTCGGCTTTGATACTGACATGAGGGGGAATTGGATTGCCCGGGAAATGTGATCAGGTGGTGCAGAACAATTAATAATTAAATTTGAAATGAGTATTAGAAAACTTGAAACTTGTTTTTCACCTGCATTATACAAGGCAGATGAGTATGTCGATTCAATAGTAGTGGTTATAGATGTATTGAGGTCAACCTCCTCAATATGTACAGCTTTTGCCAATGGCGCTGCTGCTATCATTCCTGTTGCCGAAATTGAAAAAGCAAAAGAGTACAAAGCAAAAGGTTACCTTGTTGCAGCTGAACGTGATGGATTTGTTCTCGATTTTGCTGATTTTGGTAATTCCCCTTTTAATTTCACAAGGGAGATGGTTGAAGGACAGACAATTGTATACAGTACAACAAATGGCACCGGGATTATCGATTCAGCTGCATCATCATATATGACGGTTGTAGGATCTTTTCTGAACTTAAGTGCTCTTTCAGCATGGCTCAGCAGACAGGACAGGAACATATTGCTCTTTTGTGCAGGATATAAAAACAAATTCAATATTGAAGATTCTCTGTTTGCAGGCGCGGTAGCAGAAAAGCTGCTGGAAATAAATAAATATTCAAATATATGCGATTCTACACTGGCTGCTCTCGATCTCTGGTCGCTGGCACGAAACAACTTGAGGGGATACATAGAAAAAACAGAACAGAGAACCAGACTGAGAGTGAAAAAAATTGATGATTGCATAGATTTTTGCCTGACTCCTGATTTTACAGATAAAATCCCTGTAATGAAAAATGGTATTCTTGTTGATAATATTTTATAAAAATATCATTCATGTGTTAATTATTTAACAATAACTGCTGTTAATTTTATATTTTTGTATCACACATGTAAAGATTAACTTTATTACTAATACTTTTCGAATCATGAAAAAACACAACTTTTATGCAGGTCCTTCAATTCTTCCTCAGTATACACTTGATAAGACAATTGAAGGAATAAAAGATTTTGCAGGAACTGGGTTATCGATTCTTGAGATTTCTCATCGCAGCAAGGAATTTGTTGCATGCATGAACGAAACAATTTCTCTTTTCAAGGAGTTACTTGAAGTTCCTTCAGATTATCATGTCCTGTTTCTTGGAGGAGGGGCCAGCATGCAGTTTGCAATGGTGCCTTTTAACCTCCTGAACAAGAAAGCAGCTTATCTTAATACAGGTGTATGGGCAAGCAAAGCTATAAAAGAGGCAAAATTATTCGGAGAGGTGGTAGAAGTTGCATCTTCAAAAGATAAGTTATTCAATTATATACCAAAGAACTATACAGTTCCTGCTGATGCTGATTATTTTCATATAACAACAAACAATACAATCTATGGAACTGAACTCAAGAAGGATCCGGATGTGAAAGTACCGCTTGTTGCAGATATGTCGTCAGATATTTTAAGCCGGCCTGTTGATGTATCAAAATATTCCATTATTTATGGTGGCGCTCAGAAAAATCTGGCTCCGGCAGGTGTCGCTTTTGTAATAATAAAAGAAGATGTTCTTGGTAAGGTAACTCGTCCTATTCCTTCAATGCTTGATTACAGAGTTCATATTAAGGAAGAGTCGATGTTCAACACCCCTCCTGTATTTGCCGTTTTTGCTGCAAATCAGACATTGCATTGGCTTAAGGATCTTGGCGGAGTTAAAGCCATCCAGAAAAAGAATATTGAAAAAGCAAAGATACTTTATGATGAGATCGACAGAAATAAATTATTTATTCCAACAATTGCCGATCCGGAAGACAGGTCTCTTATGAATATATGTTTTGTGATGGCCCCTGAATATAAAGAGCTTGAGCAACCATTCAATGATTTTGCAAAATCGAAAGGTTTGCTTGGTATAACTGGTCACCGTTCTGTTGGCGGATTCCGTGCTTCGACATATAACGCACTTCCTAAAGAAAGCGTTGAAGCACTTGTCAGCGCCATGAAAGAATTTGAATCAAAGAATTAATTAATCAAAATGGTGAAGACTACAGGGAAACCTGTGGTCTTTGCTGTTTAAAAACATACCAAAACATATGAAAATACTTGTTGCTACAGAAAAAGCTTTCGCTCCGGTTGCCATAAAGAAGATCCGTGAAGTGTTTGATGCTGACGGCTACAAACTGGAATTACTTGAAAACTACAAAAATGTATCAGAATTGCTTGCTGCAGTTTCTGATGCTGATGCTATGATTGTCAGAAGTGACAAGGTTACTCCGGAAGTTCTTGATGCAGCAAAGAAACTTCAGATTGTTGTCAGGGCTGGAGCTGGTTATGATAATCTCGATCTGCCGGCATGTACTTCTCACAATGTGGTGGCGATGAACACACCCGGACAAAACTCAAACGCTGTAGCCGAACTGGCATTTGAGATGATGCTTTATCAGGCCCGAAGCGGTTTTGCCGGGAAATCAGGTAGCGAATTGAGGGGTAAAACTATTGGGATACATGCATTTGGAAATGTAGGAAGATATGTTGCAGAGATAGCAAAGGGATTCGGAATGGAAATCTATGCCTTTGATCCTTTTGTAAGTGAGGAAGATATGAAAAAATGTGGTGTAAAAGCCTGCAAAAATGTTGAAGATATGTACTCGAAATGTCAGTATGTTTCTTTACACATGCCGGCTAACGATAAAACAAAAAAATCGATCGGCTATGATCTTTTGAAAAGAATGCCTCAGGATGCAGTTCTTGTTAATACTGCCAGAAAAGAGGTAGTTGATGAAGAGGGCCTTCTTAAGATTTTTGCAGAACGTTCAGATTTTAGTTACCTTTCCGATGTTGAGCCCGACTGTAAAGCGGTGTTTGAGGAGAAATACAAAGGCAGATTTATTTTCACGGCAAAAAAAATGGGGGCACAGACAGAAGAGGCCAATATCAATGCCGGAGTCGCTGCTGCAAAGCAGATCGTTGACTTTTTTAAAACTGGCAACATAAAATTTAAGGTAAATAAGTAAAACATATACATAATTCATAAAATAGATGGCAGTTGTTAAACCTTTCAGGGGGTTACGGCCTCCTGTTGCTATTGCTGAAGATCTGGCTTGCCTTCCATATGATGTGATGAACACAGAGGAAGCCCGAAAAATGGCAGAAGGGAAAGAGTGTTCGCTCCTTCACATAACAAGATCAGAAATTGATCTGCTGGCAGATACTGATGTTCATTCAGAGGAAGTTTATAGAAAATCGGTGGAGAATTTTGCCACATGGCAGAAAAAAGGATGGCTGGTACAGGAAGAAGAACCGCGTTTTTATATTTATGCTCAGACAATGAAGGGACGTACCCAGTATGGTATTGTTGGATGTTCCTCAGTTGATGATTACCTGAACGGAGTAATAAAGAAACATGAACTTACACGACCTGATAAAGAACAGGACCGCATGGTTCATGTCCGTGCAAATAATGCAAATATTGAGCCTGTTTTTCTTGCATATCCTCCTGTAAAAGAGATAGATGATATTGTAAATAATATAATCAGCAACGAGAAACCGGAATACGATTTTGTTGCCAGCGATGGTTTCGGACATCATTTCTGGGTAATAAGGGACAAAGAAACTAATATGCTTGTTGAAAAGCTTTTTGCTGAAAAAGTACCTTATACATATATAGCTGACGGACATCACAGGACAGCCGCCGCCGCTCTGGTAGGAAAAGAAAAAAGAGATATTAATCCTTCTCATAACGGAACTGAAGAGTACAATTTTTTCATGGCAGTCCATTTCCCTGCCAATCAGTTACAGATAATTGATTATAACAGAACAGTAAAAGACCTGAACGGATTGACTCCTCAGGAGTTGGTCAGAAAGTTGGAAACAGCGTTCATTATTAAAGAAAAGGGAGCAAGTGTCTATAAACCTAAGAAGCTTCACGAATTTTCGATGTACCTTGATGGTAAATGGTATGGACTTACAGCAAAAGAGGGAACCTTTGATGATAATGATCCAATAGGTGTACTTGATGTAACGATTCTTACTAATCAGATACTTAGCCCGATTCTGGACATACAGGATCTGAGAAGATCGAAACGGATAGATTTCATAGGTGGCATCAGGGGATTGGGTGAACTTCAGAAGAGAGTCGACAGCGGCGAAATGAAAGTTGCATTTGCCTTGTATCCTGTTTCAATGGATCAGCTTATTACTATAGCCGACTCAGGTAACATAATGCCACCTAAGACAACATGGTTTGAACCTAAACTCCGCAGCGGACTTGCTATTCACCTGTTGAAGTAGCAGAAAATTACCACATTTGACTCTGCAGTTCTTGGTGTCATCCCGTTGGACATCTGTACAAAAAAGTCCAGGACTTACACAGATGGCCGTCTGGATGACACAGCGAACGCAGAGTTTTCTGTTTTATAGATTCGTCACAGGCAATGAATTGAATCATTTTTCCTAAATTTGTTATATATATATTTATTCAATGTCAGATATCGTAAAGAACATTAATACAATTAAAAAAAGCGTTCCGGAACATGTCAGACTGGTTGCAGTTTCGAAAACAAAACCTGTAAGTGATATCCTGGAAGCCTATAACGCAGGGCAAAGGATTTTTGGGGAAAACAGGGTTCAGGAACTTCTGAGCAAGAAAGATCTTCTTCCTGAAGATATTGAATGGCATCTTATAGGTCATCTCCAGAGCAATAAAGTAAAATTTGTGGTGCCTTTTGTCAGCATGATACAATCGGTTGATTCTTATAAGCTTCTGAAAATAATTAATGAGGAGGCAGAAAAAAATAAAAGGGTAGTGGATTGTCTTCTCCAGATTTATATTGCAAGGGAAGAGACAAAATTTGGATTCAGCATGGAAGAGATAACTGAAATGGCTGAATCTGCTGATTTTCTCAACATGAGATATGTAAGAATATGCGGTGTAATGGGAATAGCAACCTTTACATCAAATCAAAATCAGGTAAGAAATGAATTTGATTATCTTTCAGATTGTTTTAATACACTTAGGAATAAATACTTCCATGATGAATCGTGTTTTAAGGAGATATCTATGGGAATGTCGGACGACTATAAAATTGCAGTTGAGGCAGGGAGTACTTTAATCAGGGTCGGGAGTCTTATTTTCGGAGCAAGAAATAAAAATTAATCAATAACCGATATGGAAAAACTTACAACCAACTACCTGGGATTCACACTGAAAAGCCCGCTAATAGTGAGCAGCAGCAGACTTACTTCTACTATAGAGAATCTGAAAGAGGCTGAAGAGAATGGAGCAGGAGCTGTTGTATTGAAGTCTCTTTTTGAAGAACAGATAATAAATCATATAAGTAAATTGTCCACTGCAACCGGTTATCCGGAAGCTGATGATTATATTGCTTACTATACTAAATCGCATTCTGTAAACGAATACCTTGATTTGATAAAAGATGCAAAGAAATGTCTGAAAATTCCTGTTATTCCAAGTATTAACTGCTTCTCATCAAAAGGATGGACCGATTTTGCAAGAAACATAGCAGAATCAGGCGCTGATGCTATTGAGATAAATGTTTTTTATCTGCCTGTCGACAGAAAGAAATCATCAGCAGATTGTGAAAAGATATACTTTGAACTGATAGAAAAGCTTAAAGCAAAAATAAAAATCCCGATTGTCCTGAAGATCGGTTACAAATTCTCCAACATATTGTATATGATCGATCAATTCTATATGAGGGGTGTGGAGGGTGTTGTTCTTTTTAACAGGTTTTATGAACCTGACATTGATGTAAAGAAAATGGAAATCATTCCATCTTCAATATACAGCACTCCGTCTGAAAGAAGATATGTCCTCAGGTCAATAGCAATGGTCAGTGCACAGGATATTAAAATGGATATATCAGCATCAACAGGGGTGCATAGCGGGGAAGATGCTGTAAGATATATTCTTGCAGGAGCCGATTCAGTGCAGGTATGTTCAGTGTTATACCAAAAAGGAATTCCGTTTCTAAAAACAATGAATCAGCAGATTGAGGAGTGGATGACAACACACAACTTCAGGAGCATAGATGACTTCAGAGGCAGAATGAACTGGCTGAACTACGAAAAACCTGCTGTTTATGTCAGGACCCAGTTTATGAAGTACTTCTCTTCCATCGATTGATCTAAAACAGGGTCAATGGCTAACTGAGAATTGATAATAATTCCCGGATAAGCATTTTTTTTTCGTTTTCTTCGATACGAAGACCCTCTTCAATAATTTTAATCATCTCTTCTTTCTTTCCTTCTGTAAGCCGTGAGATGTTTTCTTCGATTACTGAAAAACATTCAAGTGCAGTTTTGTAATCGCTTCTTAAGAATAATTCTGTCAGAACAAGTGAATAATCTGAATAATCAAGACCCGACTGCCAGCATGATGAAATAAGCATGTTGATGGTTTCAGATTTCCAATCCTTTTTAATCTCTGCAATAATTTCTTCAGCGACCGATTGATCCTTAAGGTCATTCATGAATTCCAGAATAGTACTCCTGATAGTGTTGTCCTCAGTTCTGTCATATAGCATAGTAAGGAGGCCAATAGCGCCTTCAAAAGGCTGTTCTTCCCTGAGTGTCTTAATAGCCTGAAATATCTGCCTGCTATTATCTTTTTCAAGTTTTGCAGCCAATTCCTTAAGTTTTTTGTCGGATCTTATCATATAATATTTTTTTACAAAGTTAGAAATACCAACAATATACCTCAAGCTGTGTTTGAAAAATAAAAATATTATACTAATTTAGTCGTGAATTAGGTATTATACTTAAACATTTTAATCATGAATATAAAATACGGAATTGGTTCAGGGAGTCTTATTGTAGTAATGCTGTTTACAGGTTTTATGATCAGTTGTAAGTCGGGTGGAAATAAAGCTCCTAAGGATGAAGTATCAATTGAGGTGCCTAAAAATAATGCAACTATAGTCGAAGAAATAAAGCAGGCAGAAAAGATATTTAATGCACTTCCTTCTCCGCTTGAATCAGCCATGCTTATTAAATCAGCAGGAGCAAGGTTTGATGAGTCGCTTCTTAACCCGTTGGGAAACACCAACAAGTATGCAACAAATAAAAGCATGGCCCTGAACCTTGGTATTTATACCTGCGATCTTAGTTTTGCAAGTTTGTATGAACAGACACAGCTTATAATTGATTATATGAATGCAGCTAAAAAAATGGCTGATGGGCTTGGTATTCTGAAAGCAATAGACCAGGCAACTATTGATAAGCTTGAAGAGAATATAAATAACAGCGAAGTTATAATGGAGATTGTCAGCGAGACATTCCTGAATTCAAATTCCTATCTGGAAGATAACGGGCAGCCGGCACTGGCAGCAATGGTACTCGTAGGCGGATGGGTCGAAGGATTGTATATATCCACTCAACTTGTTGACATGAAGGATTTTAACGGAAATAAGCTGGTTGGCAGGATTATAGATCAGAAACTTTCAATAGGAATACTTATTAACCTTCTGGAAAGCAGTAAAGGAAATCCGGCTGTGGATGAACTTATTGCTCAGGTCAACAAATTGAAATTGGTTTTTGATAAGATTTCGATCACAACATCTCCGGTACGATCGGAATTTGATAAAACATCAAATACTACTGTTCTTAAATCAGAGATAAAAACTGATATGACCCCAGAAGTATTTAAAGAACTGTCAGCCACAGTTTCTGAGATTAGAAATTCATTTGTTAAATAACAACAGCTATGAGAATATATAAATTTTTTCCGATCCTTGCATTGTTAATTCTTGCAGGTACTGTTAATGTTGATGGCCAGTGCAAAGCATTTGCCAAGAAAGTGTGCCTGCCTGAGCTGGGATCGTATACACATGATGGAAACTATCATGCAGCAGTACTTGTGGAGGGTGAAGAAGCTGAACTATATAAAACATTCTATTCAGATATGGATTACCGGGTAGCTATATGCGGAGAAGATAAACTTCCCAATATAGAGTTTAAAATTGTGGATGCTAATAAAAATGTACTCTATTCAAATAAGGATGCAGATTACGCGAAGACATGGGATTTTAAACTACAATCAAGCCAACAGCTTAAGCTTATCGTAAAAGTAACCTCCTTCAATCAGTCTGGCGAAACTCCTGCAAGCGGTTGCGTATCAATAATGTTCGGATTTAAAACAAAGAAGTAAATTTAATTTTACCGGTATTTATTTTAGTTTTGGTGCCAGGTATTTTCCTGTGTACGACTCTTTGCATTTAGCAAGGTCTTCAGGTTTGCCTTCAAAGACAACAAAACCGCCGTTTTCGCCGCCTTCAGGCCCAAGGTCGATTACCCAGTCGGAGCTTTTTATCACTTCCTGATTATGCTCAATAAGTATTACTGAGTGGCCTTTTTCAATCAGGGCATTAATCGACTTCAAAAGCTTGTTTATGTCGTGAAAATGCAAACCGGTGGTTGGTTCATCAAATATAAACAGCATATTTCCCGAACTTTGTTCCTGGCTTAGAAAATATGCCAACTTTACCCTCTGGCTTTCACCTCCCGAAAGAGTGTTTGATGATTGTCCCATCTTAATATATCCAAGACCTACATCTGAAAGAGGCTTCAGTTTCTCAACTATTCTTTTTTCACTTTTTCCGGGATGCTCATTAAAGAAATCGATAGCTTCATCTATGGTCATCTCAAGCATCTCATAAATATTCTTTCCGAAATATTTTACTTCAAGAATATCTTTTTTGAACTTCATCCCTTTACAGGCTTCGCAGGTCAGTTCAACATCAGCCATAAACTGCATCTCAACCTTTATTACACCTTCGCCCTGACATTCTTCACATCTTCCGCCCTCCACATTAAACGAAAAATGCGAAGGTTTGAAATTATTCTGGACGGATGCCTGTTGCTCAGAATACAGTTTTCGTATTTCATCATAAGCCTTAAGATAGGTCACTGGATTGGAACGGCTTGATTTTCCAATCGGATTCTGATCAACCAGCTCAATGCCGGTCAATCGTGAAACATCACCGGTAATGTCTTGGAATTGGCCTGTTTGCAGATTATTCCCGGCTATCCTGTTTGATAAAGCTTTATATAAGATGTCTGATACAAGGCTTGACTTTCCCGATCCGCTTACTCCTGTAACCGCTGTTATTACATGCAGAGGAAACTTTACGTTAATTTCTTTAAGATTGTTCTCCCGGGCTCCCTTTATCTCTATATAGCTGTTCCATTTTCTTCTTATTCCGGGAACTTCGATTGCCATGCGGCCGCTCAGGTAACTGGCGGTGAGGGATTTGTTTGCAGTTGAAATATCAAGACCTCCCTGGTAAATAACCTCTCCTCCAAGCCTTCCGGCTTCCGGCCCCATATCGATTATTTCATCGGCAGCCCTTATTATCTCTTCTTCATGCTCAACAACAATAACAGTATTGCCAAGATCTCTCAACTCCCTGAGAACATTAATAAGAAGGTTTGTGTCGCGCGGGTGAAGGCCGATACTCGGTTCATCAAGAATATACATCGATCCGACAAGATTACTCCCGAGTGATGTTGCAAGGTTTATCCTTTGTGATTCACCTCCCGATAAAGTGGTGGACAAGCGGTCGAGTGTAAGATATGAAAGCCCGACATCAACCAGGAATTTCAACCTTATATTGATCTCTTTTATAAGCCTTTCTGCAACTTTTGAATCGTCATCATTAAGCTTTATCTCTAAAAAGGCAGTACGTAACTTACTGACAGGCATTGAAACAAGTTCCTGAATTGTATAACCTCCAACCTTCACATACCCGGCTTCTTTTCTTAATCGTGTTCCTCCGCATTCGGGACATGTTGTTTTTCCGCGATAACGACTTAACAACACCCGGTACTGTATTTTGTATTTTTTTTCTTCAAGATGTTCAAAAAACTTATTAATCCCGTGAAAATATCTATTCCCCTTCCACAGCAGTTTCTTCTGTTCATCAGTAAGCTGAAAATATGGTTTATGTATCGGAAAATTAAATAAATCAGCATTTGCAATGAGTTTTTCCTTCCATCTTTTCATTGATTCACCTTTCCAGCATGCTATTGCTTCTTCGTACACGGAAAGATTTTTATTTGGTATCACAAGATTTTCATCAATGCCTATTACTTTTCCATATCCTTCACATAAAGGGCAGGCTCCTATGGGGTTATTAAAGCTGAACAGATACTCTGTTGGTTCATCAAAATGGATTCCATCCTCTTCAAACATATTGGAAAAATTCTCCCTTGTCACACCATTCTCGCTAAAGATAACAACCTGGCAGTAACCTTTTCCTGTTTGAAATGCTGTCTGGGCCGATTCAGCAGCCCTGCTGAAATTATCTGAAGAGTGGCTTATGACCAGTCTGTCGACTACAATATTTACACGCTGTCCCGATTTGAACTTATCGCAGGAGGCAGGCTCATCAATTCTGATGAGTTCTCCATCTGATTCTATACGGTTAAATCCCTGTTTGTTCAGAAATGAAAAGTATTCAGATGGCTTGATGTTTTCAGGGATCTCTCCGGAAGCAGTAATAACCACTTTAGTATCTAAAGGTAATGCGGCCAGGAAATCAACAATGTCATCGGCACTGTGTTTTTTGACTTCTTTTCCCGATATGGGTGAGTATGTCCTTCCTACTCTTGCAAAAAGGAGACGCAAATAATCATATATCTCGGTTGAGGTTCCGACAGTCGACCGTGGATTGCGTGTATTTACCTTCTGTTCAATTGCAATGGCTGGCGGGATGCCACTAATAAAGTCAACCTCAGGTTTATTCATTCGTCCCAGGAATTGCCTGGCATATGAAGATAGACTCTCTACATACCTCCTTTGCCCTTCTGCATATATTGTATCGAATGCAAGGGAAGATTTCCCGGAGCCTGAAACACCAGTTATCACAACAAGTTTATTCCTTGGAATTTTCAGGCTGACATTTTTAAGATTATGTACCCTTGCTCCCTTGATCTCAATGAATCCCTGCATCCCTGACACTTTTGATCTTTTGTTAAAATTCAGTTAATTTCCAAAAGTAATGCTTTCTGATTAAAAAATATTGTTTTATTTTGCACTTCAAATATTAACTAACTAAAAGGAGGACTGCCTATAGAATATCTCTACTCTAATTAACTAAAAAGGAGTGAGCTATGAATAATTCAATTACTGATTATGAACTTATTGACAGGTTCGTAAAAGGTGAGCAGTCGTGCTTTGAACAATTAATCCATAGACATAAAAATAAAGTTTTCGCATATATAAGTCTCTATATACGCGATCAGGCTTTGGCTGAAGATATCTTTCAGGATACCTTTCTGAAAGTCATACAATCTGTTCAGGCGGGTAAATATGCCGATAACGGAAAGTTTCTATCATGGGTAATGCGCATTGCTCATAACCTCATAATCGATAATTTCAGAAGAATAAAACAGATAAACACCATCTCAAATGACGATTACGAATCAGACATCTTCAATGCAAAGAGATTTGCTGAAAAAAATGTTGAAGATGATATGATAAAGAGGCAGATACAAAAGGATGTCAGGAAAATGATCAGTACGCTGCCTGATGATCAGAGAGAGGTTGTAATACTGAGGCATTACGCCGGATTAAGTTTCAAGGAGATTGCTGATATTACGGAGGTAAGCATCAATACGGCTCTTGGCCGCATGAGATATGCTCTTATCAACATGCGTAGAATTATGGAGGAGAAGAAAATCAGTCTGACATTTGACTGATTACTTCCGGCGAAATAATAAAATAATTCTATTATTCAATAATAATAGTTAAGGCAGATCGTTTTCACATAAAATGAAAACATGAAGCCTATGGGATTAACTTCTACTCATTTCGTTACTTATCGGGATATTAATGTTAAAAACCTGGATCTTTTCGAAGAGGCATGGGGTATTAACAATGATTTCCATGATGTGACAAACATTCTCCGGCAGATAAAAGTAACTCCGTCGGGGAGACTGACAAAAAAAATGATTGAAAAAGTCAGGAAGCAGTACTGATCTGGCATGGAACTGACCTATTGGTGTTGTGCATCTTTACATGTCCTTTGGGAAATTGGGAATTGTCCCTGATTTATTAAAGGTACATGTTTTTTTACTGGTTGATGAAATAAATGGAATGGCAGGCAGCAATGCCTGCTGTTTCTGTTCTCAGACGACTGTTTCCAAGGTGAACAGGTGAAAAACCTTTGTCAATTGCGAGTTCTATCTCTTCTTTATCGAAGTCACCTTCTGGTCCGATGAGGATCAATGCCTGTTCCTTTTTTGAGTATACATCAGAGATATTGCTCCTTTTAAATTTATCATTGCAATGGGCAATAATACGTTTCCCTTTGAAATCACGGTTTATAAGATCGTTGAAATTGCATGGCTCATTTAAAATTGTCCTGGTTGCTTTGAGTGATTGCTTCATGGCCGATATAATAATATTGTTAATTCTATCGGCTTTTATCCCGGGTTTTTCAGTATTCCTGCAGATAAGCGGAGTAATCTCATCGACACCTATTTCCACACTTTTTTCAACAAACCATTCAAACCGGTCAGGGTTTTTGAGAGGAGATATTGCTATATGTAGTGAATATCCGCGTTTTTCGAAATTTTCAATCTTCCGTGATATTGTTATTGAGCAGTTTTTTGAATCAGGGTCGCTTATGATACCTTCGTACAGGTTACCTTTCCCGTCAATCAGTTTTACTACAGTACCCTTTGTCATCCTTAAAACCCTGATACAATGTTTCGATTCATTCCCGTCTAATGTATAGGTGTCACCAATAATATCAGGAGCATAAAATATCTGCATAGCATTCAGTTTGCACAAAATTAGTTAAATTGGATTGATTCCCGCTGGGATTTGTAAATGCTTTGTGTTTCTTTGGTGTTCAAAGTTTCAAAGTAATAAAAAATGAAGATCGGACTTATTTCAGATACTCACGGGTGGATTCATCCAAGGCTTTTTGACCATTTTGCTGACTGTGATGAGATCTGGCACGCTGGTGATATCGGAAGTATTG
This sequence comes from Bacteroidales bacterium, assembly GCA_035354395.1. Taxonomy (GTDB): domain Bacteria; phylum Bacteroidota; class Bacteroidia; order Bacteroidales; family VadinHA17; genus LD21. Next base: position 15,937 of record DAOQAX010000009.1, read on the forward strand.
AGGTTGCTGATTCACTTGCTGCATTTAAGCCGCTTAAGGCTGTGTATGGTAATATTGATGACGCAACAGTAAGAAAAGTATATAAAACTGATCTGATATTTATGGTTGATGATGTAAAGATCTGGATGACTCATATCGGTGGTACTCCGGGTCATTATGACAGCAGAATAAAACCGGGGATATATAACAGTCATCTGAACCTTTTTATTTGCGGACATTCACATATTGCAAAAGTGATGTTTGATAAAAAGGGTGGATTCTTATATGTGAATCCGGGTGCAGCAGGTTATAACGGATTTCATAAGTTTATGACCGCTGTCAGGTTCCGGATTGATGGAAAGGATATACACGATATGGAGCTGATTGAGCTGGGAGAAAGGGGTAAGGTTACGGTGTAACAGGCTCTTCTTCAGCTTCGTCGCTTGTCATTCTTCTTAAGAACCGTGCGAGACGGTCCCCTGAAGCAATCATATATGTATACGGTACCCTTACTGATGAGTCAGGATGTTTCCTGTCGTTCAGCTTTTTAGTACGTATTATATTATTGAAATTTTCATTCCCGGCCTGTGCCATCATGACACCTCTGAAATATGAAAAATAATACCATGTCGATTCGTCTGCCTTCAGGTAAACGTCTATCATATCTCCTGATCTTCTTCGCTGAATTTCTATATAACCGTCAACATAAGTATTAATAGACTGTGAACCAATAAATCCGATACCTATTTTACCCTGCGATCTGAATGAAGAGGATGATTCATCCCAAACCATTTTTACGTCATTAAGTAAAAGCTCATAGTTAAATTCACCCGGTAAGTTCTTTGAGGTGCCAAACAAATCCATCTCCTGCTTCATTTGCGATGCGGCAGATGTTCCAAGAAGATCTTTCATTCCTTTATTATAAAAGTCGGTGTTGAGATTTACCGGCTTAAGAGTAGGCATCATTCTAATCTCGTCAGACATTACTTTAAGAGCTTCTGGTGAGAAGAAGAAGTCTAGAGCTATTATTGCCTCAATATCAACGATTCCTGAATCAATTGTGTGAATAACTTTTCCTGCGCTTGCAAGCTTTACAAGATCTAGTTTTGCACCAAAATCGATATTTCCTTCACCTGTAAGGATACAAAAGCTTTTGTCCAATGCTGTCATATTGCCAGGAAGGCTCTGATCGGCAAGTTTTTCACGGGATGTTATTATATATCTGTTTTTTGCTTTTTCATAATAGAGGAATCCATTTGCATTAACCAGCCCGACATCGGACCACGATTTCTGGGCCGACAGAAATGCCGGATATATGTGCACTGAATCAATGTTGATGAATGAGCCTGAAAAAACAAGGTTATCGTTATTATCCCTCGGTTTTTCGCTTATTGGGATCATGACATTTTTAGGATCTATTTTTGATTTGAACTTAACCGGGAAACTGGTTATTGCGCTACAATCGTGAATAATACCAGTAGATCCGGTAAATGTCAGTAGATCATCTTTTGCTGAAAGCGCTACATCTCCTGAGAATGTAAAAGCAGGACTGAATTTAAAATGTTGAGATTCAGGTATGAACCCTTTTGCACTTGTCGTAAGAGTATCAACAGTGAGCTCCGGAAAGTTTATCTGCTGAATCTCCTTGTTTTCATCTTCATAATCATATACAGCACCTCCTGTGTATCTCTTTGTAGATTCAATGTTTATTTTTCCTGAATGTAGTATATGCTTGTTGTTGAGAGCTATGATGGCATTCTGCATCTCCTGGATTCTTGCTCCCTTATTGATAATAATTTTGCCGTTCCCGGGTTGAATAAGTGCGTCAGCAATATGAATATAGTTTATGTTTTCCGCTTCAATATATTCCTGATCAAGGTGATAGCTTCCTTTCCATGAGGAGAATGCAACTGTGTCGGACTGATTATTGGTTGCGAAGAATGTTGGTTTGTCAAGTTTTGAGAAACTTTGTTTCAACAGCTCTTCGGGAGTAAACAGAGGCGAATTGGATTTTCCCTTTTGCTCCATATTAAGTATACGCGATTCCATATTGTATGTGAAATCTGTCATAGTGCATATATACTGCAGTTCAGGAAACTTAACTACTGAAGAGTCAGTATTCAGGTGAAAAAGAGAAGTTTTCAGATCAAAATTGATATCAGTTTTAGCATCTTCGGCTATAAATGAATACCCCTGGGTGGTTGTGGATTTTAGGTTATAAACAGCGGTATCAGCTTTAATTGCATTTGAAGTAAAGCTAAAGAGATTGGATGTTATTCTGGAATCTTTCATATCTATTGCCCCTGTCCCGTTTAGTCCGGCAGGAGCCAGTTTTATTGAACCGTCAAGTGTTGTTCCGTTTTCGAACATATCAAAATAGTTGCCTTCTTTATTGGTTGCAATCCATTCATCTTTCTGAGTCAGCCATTTGATGGCAACATCCTTACTGTTCAGAACCGGAAATGTTCCGGCACCATCTTCTTTAATATCGAATGTCGAGGCTTGGGTTATCATTGAGTCGGGGAAAAACTTAAATTCTTCCGATATGGTGGTGGACGTCAGGTGTTCTACTTTTCCGCTCCCGATCAGTCCGCTGTTACTCATGCTTATATCATTGTAAAGCTTCCCTCTTTCTCCATAAAGATCGATACCTTCTTCAGGAATAGTCATATCAAAACCAAGAGAGTTGTTCTCCTGTATAGTAAGATATTGTTTCATCGGTTTAAGAATATTTCCTCCGATGAATTCTCCTGAGAGTTTTATGTCTTTGTTGGAATAGTGATCAATATTCTCGTATGTGAACGGATCGATCCGGAAGTAGAAGTCTTTCTTCTTATAAATATTCTCAAGTCCGGGGATCTCGTCATAGAAGATATATGAGTCAGTTAAAGTATTGATGATAGGGTATTGCCTTAGACTTTTTAAACCCGACTTATTATTTGGATCATCGATAAAAAGCTCAGCGGTACCAAGTTGGATCTTGTTATCAACTTCTTCTATTATCGGATTCCCGTACATATCTTTTTCTTCAGTTTCGACGGCTATTTTCATAGAGTCGATTTTCTGGAGCCTGATTTTAAATGTGTCGTAGCTGAAAGAAAACTCATGTCCGAATACAGTAAACAGCCCAGCCTCTACAACTCCGTCGAAGCTGATATTCCTGTTTTTTCCTATTACCACTTGCCGGTTGTAAGGGTAAATAGCCACGCGTTGCGAGTCACTGAGGAAGACATTTGAAACACCATTGATCGTCAACCTGTAATTGTTGAGATCTATTGAAGCATTGTCGGTCAAACCACTTGTCTCGCTTGAAATGTTTATTATATCATAATCTTTCTTCCTGGCATAAGAATCAAGAAAATCTTTTGTTTTGTTCTTAATTGTCACTTCATTATTTACACGATCATAAAAGATGAATCCCATGTTAGCCATGTCAATGCATAGACCAGTAACGGCTTCCTGCGGCTTATTAAGCCATTTCGCAAATTCTGATACCGGGAAGGTTTCGGAATAGTACCATTCGGAAAATTTCACAAGACGGTTAAGCGGATGATAATCATCAAGCCCCATAATGCGTAAAAAATAGTCAGAGTTGAAAAATGAGGACGATTCAAACTCTGCCTGCCCCATAGCTGCACCTCTGGCCCTTGAGAGAATGATTTTCGATTCATCCATGTTCCACGATAAATATTCAAAATACATGTCAAGGTCGTGAAACGAATCGAAATAGGGGCTCCCTGAAACAGGATTGTTGGTACGGAAAAGGTTCACTTGCCTTGTCTTGTCAATATATGAGAATCCGAGACTTGAATGGAAAATTGAATCTTTGTCAAGATAAAGTGACATGGTTGTCTCCTGGCTGGTCAGTCCTATTTTTGAAAAGCTGAACTCATTTGAACAAAGTTTAAGATAAAGAGTATCATTTCGCGACATTGTGATCTTTGCAGGCATATATTTTTCTCCGGTCCCTTTTACGTTTGCTCCTTCAAAAGACAATCCTCCTTCATAGTTTACTTCTTTGTATATACTGTTGATCTGAAAATGTTTGGCATATGTATCAAAACGCGGATAATTAGCTTTGTCCTTATTGCTGAAGCTGATAGCCTCATCGGTCAGTACACCTGAAACAGGTTCTTTAAAATATGTTGAGTGGGTTAGCAACGCGGAATCAACAGTAAACTTGTTTTTAGTTATATCTATTGAAAAACTATTGAATTCTGCTGATACATCTTTTGGGGAATAACCGGCCTTTTCCCATGTCACAACACCTTTTTTACCTACGAATTTTCGGTATTCAGGATAATAGGAGCCGGTTACATTAAATAATTCCGTACTATCTTTTTGAGAATAACATATGAGAGTTGCATTTGAAATGGTTACAAAAAATGTTGTGTCGTTCATGAATTTCAGGGGACTGTTTTTGACTTTCCATTTTACGCTTCCCGATTCATACAGGACATTTTCTTTTATCATCGATCCTGTATTTTTGACATACCTGTCGATATAATCATTGTTATATCTTGGGTTGAAAGCAATTTCACTCAACGCTCTGAGCCAGTCTTCAATAAATCCGGAATCTTTATTGTATTTAACAAAAGAAACCAATGTGTTAAGGTAGTTGATAAAATGAGGAGCAGGCCTCATTAACCGTGACGAAAGCTGGCTTGAAATGTTTACTATGCTGGCTTTGTTTTTTTCACTGAAGGCAGTGCTGTCCCATTTTATCAGAAATGAATTCAGATTATCCGTTTGTTCGGGATTCAGGTTTGGTCCCATAAAACTTATAAGTTCCTCCCTGAATTTTGACAGATCTCCGGAAAAGGCGGATCTTGTTTGAGAAAAGAGGGTACCAGGTATCAACACCTGTATTATGAGAAACATAATTGCCAGTCTCTTTGACATACCCTTACATAAATTAAATAATGAAAGAATTAAATAATGAAAGAATTACAAATTATTTTACGTTATACTAAATGCCACAGAGTTAATTACACAAAGTGTCGCAGGGAGTTAGTATACAGTACTTTGTACAACTTTTCCCCTTTGTAGCACTTTGTGTATTATCTGTTTGACTTTGAAACCTGATTTATAAATCAGAAAGCTTCAACAATTGCAACAAAATCCTCTTTTTTAAGGGCTGCACCACCAATAAGGCCACCATCAACGTCAGGTTTTGAGAATATCTCTGCAGCATTGGATGGTTTGCAACTTCCTCCGTATAGAATAGGCATTTTTTTTGCACAATCGTTGCCATATTTCTCTTTAACCAGGTTCCTGATGTACTGGTGCATCTCCTGTGCCTGGTCGGGAGTAGCAGTCAATCCTGTTCCTATGGCCCATACCGGTTCATAAGCAATGACAATACTGTCCATCTGAGCCTCGGTAAGAGTGAACAGCCCCTCTTCGAGTTGTCTCTTTACTATGATGAAATGTTTTTCTGCTTCTCTTTCACTCTTTACTTCTCCGCAGCAAAAGATAACTTTCAATCCGCTGTTAATAGCAAGTAAAGTTTTTTTGTTGAGAAGTTTATCATCTTCATGATAGTATGATCTTCTTTCTGAATGACCTAAGATAACGTATTCAGCACCAGTGCTCTTTACCATCCAGGCTGATACCTCACCAGTATATGCTCCTGAAGCTTCTGATGCACAATTCTGCGCGCCAAGAGATATCTTCCCATGTTTCAGAATTTCTGCAACACCAGCCAGATGTATAAACGGCGGACATAAAATAACATTTGCCTTAGTTGAAGGTTTCTCCTTGAAATACTTGTCAATCGACCCTGCTAATTTCAATCCTTCTGTCAGATCCATATTCATCTTCCAGTTACCGGCAACAATTTTCTTTCTCATATAAATCAATGTTTAATAATGTAACAATATTTAAAGGTACAAATCATTTAATATTTTTAATAAATAACCTGATATTCTTTTTCTTTCTCATTTAAGCTCTCCAAACCACTCTTTATCAGGAATATTTGCCCATGACCATTTTCCTTCAATTACTCCGTTCCTGAGTAAAATATAACCTGGATTAGCTCTTACCATAGTCTTTAATGTTGTTTCGTCCATTGAGCAGAACAGAAGACCATTACTGTATTTCTTTATTTCATCTGTTCCCGATGAGGTCAGAACATAAAAATTAATTCCTTTATCAATGCAAGACCTGCCTATGTTAAATCCTGCTGACAGATCTTTATCAGCTGTTTCAGAAAGTTTCTTTGAGACCATTAATAATGAATATCCCGGATCTTCCAATATCTTTTGTGTCAGATCATTTCCATCAAGGGTGCTAATGAGAAAATCATGAACCGGAGGTTGATAACCTTTCTTTATAAGAACTGATTTTTGGTCAATAAACTTCCAGGAAGTGTCGTTGGCAGGGTAATCATTAAGGCTGAATTCTTTCTTTACTCCATCTTTCTCGTAAATGAAGCTTGTTTCGTACTGATCAACGGGCATCCCCTCAGGGACAATCATCTTATCTGCAATCTTAACACCAGTCTTGTAAGGCAGGAAATCAATGACAGGGAGATATCGGAGGTTATAGAAGGAAAAAAGGATAAACAGTATAATTACTCCGGTTGTTATGATCCACTCGGTAAATGTGCTGTATATGTTTATGACTTTTTTTCTTCCTGCATAAAGAGTGATCGTCATAGCAATCAGTATAATATTCTTCCCGAAAGTCTGCCAGTTGGTCAAATGAATGGCATCACCAAAGCAACCGCAGTCTGAGACAGGATTGGTCAGCGCAATTATCAGAGTAAGGGGGGTGAATATTACCATCAGGATCAGGACTCCCAGTATTCCCGTTCTCTGACGAATGCCTGTCAGCACAGCAAAGCCTGCGATAAACTCGGCAGTGAATAGTAAGATTGCAAGAGGGAGAGCCATAGAGTCAAGGAACCCGATATTAAATGCCTGAAAGTAATCATGGAATTTATATGCTGTTCCAAGAGGATCTATTGCTTTAATAATACCTGAGAAGATAAAAACAATACCAATAATTATCCTGCATAATAACCGGAACATCCTCATGTCAGATCAGTTTTTTCAGTGTTAATATTTTTAAGATAAGACCGAATATTTCTTCAGGTGGAAGCATGTCTCCTTTTTTGTCACCGCAATTGATTACTGCTAGGCGGTTGTCAGATTGTGAAACTCTCAGATATATGTCACGTACATTCTTCTGAAACGAGAGGCTCTCTTCATGAATATCCCTTGTTCCGTTGAGATAACTTCTGTCATCGCCTGTTCTTGCATCCGAGAGCTTCTTCTCTGTGAAAGAGAATGGCACGTCAAGAAAAACATTAAGATCAGGTTGTGGTATCGCAAAATGATCAAATTCAAGAGCAAGTATCCACTTCATGAGTTCATTCTGTTTTTTCTCATCATGAAGCTTTGCGCACTGGTATGCAATATTCGAGTAGGTGTATCTGTCGAGAAGGACTATCTTCCCCTCTTTGAGCCAGTTACTTATAATGTTGGAAGCGTCTTTCCTGTCACCTGCATAGAGCATAGCAACAAGGTATGGGTCTACTTCATTGAGCGATCCGAATTCTCCTCTGAGAAATCTTGCGACAAGCTCTCCGAAAAATGGAGCATCAGTTCTTGGGAAGTGAAGATATTCACAATCATATCCCTTCCCGGAAAAAAAGTCTTTTAACAGTCTGATCTGAGTTGATTTACCTGCTCCGTCTACTCCTTCAATTACAAATAGCTTCATTTTGTAATATATTTCTTTCTGTACAAATGTAACAACCAGGCATCAAAGATGAAAATGAATAACAGGATTAATTAGATTTGCAACAGGTTTTATTAAATTTAAAACTGGTAATTTTAAAATTCAATTTTAAGGGTCTTGCTTGAAAAATCAAAATATATTAATGCAGGTGGCAGACTGATCGATCTTGAAATTCCCAGGGTAATGGGGATACTGAATATTACTCCCGACTCGTTTTATAAGGGAAGCCGGGTTACAACCGAAAAAGATATTCTGGCAGCAGCATCGAAGATGATGGACGAAGGAGCTGATATTCTTGATATAGGAGGATATTCTACCCGTCCGGGTGCAGATGAGATACCTTCTGAAGAGGAGGGAAACAGAGTTTTTAAAGCTGTCAGATTAATATCCAGGGAATTACCTGAGGCAATCATTGCTGTCGATACTTTCAGATCAGATATTGCAAGTGAAGCAGTGCTGGGATGCGGGGCTCATATAATAAACGATATTTCGGGAGGTGAGGCTGACAGCAGGATGTTAAGCGTGGTTGAAAAACTGAATGTTCCTTACATAATGCAGCACATGAAGGGGAAACCGCGGACTATGCAGGATAATCCGGTGTACGATGATGTTGTAGCCGATATACTTAAATGGTTTAGTGGAAAGATTCTCAGGCTCCGGTCCGCAGGGGTTAAGGATATCATTGTAGATCCAGGTTTTGGATTTGGCAAAACAGTTGAACATAACTTCACACTGCTTCGCAGGTTGGGAGAGTTCTCAGTAACCGGACTGCCTCTTCTTGTAGGACTTTCCAGGAAATCGATGATCTCCAAAACACTTGAGATATCAGCCGATGAAGCCCTGAACGGG
>DAOQAX010000010.1:0-24174 GCA_035354395.1 Bacteroidales bacterium
GGGGTGCGTCCTTGTTGTTACAGGTTCCTGCGAAACTTTTATTCCTTCTTTTTCAAGTCTCTCATTTATCATTTTTGCCAGCAGTAGAGGAGGGTCTGCTATAGCTACTTCCATTACATAATCTTTGACGTTTGCCGGAACAGAGCCTGCAAGCCACCCTTTTGTGCTGTACGGCTCGGCAAAAGCATATGCTGAATATCCGCTTCCACCTGCTGTAATCATGTTCCGGTATTCATATCTGCACTCGGGAGGCATTATTTTGGTGATTTCCGTTCCGGAGCTGTCAGGCAGGGACCTTAAATGTATCTCATATGTGTTGTCAAATACTGATAAACCGAAGACCCCTGCACCATAGTAACTTCCCGGGTCTTCCCATAACCATTTGGCATGAACAGGCAAATAATCAAAGTATGAATCATCAGTTATTACCCTGCCTTCAATTCTTCTGATCCCGGCTTTTTTGATGTCATCTATCCATCTGGTTATAAAGTCCTGATAATGATCAGAAAAATTTGGAGATCCCAATGCAGGATCACCTCCGCCCTTTATTATGAGGTTTCCATTCAACCTGCCACTCTTCTTATTGATGATGCCTGTATATCCCAAAGTGGTTTTGAAAGTATATTCAGGTCCCAGTAACTCAAGGGCGGCAGCCGATGTGATAAGCTTCATGATTGATGCGGGGGCCAGACTTTTTTCCGCATTATGTTCTGCCAGTATCTCTCCGCTTTGTGTATCTGTAACGTACAGAGAAACAGATGCATGAGTCAGGGAGCTGTCGGACAGGAAGGTTTTTACTGATTTTTCCTGTGGATAAACGCAAAACGCAAGGAATAATAATGAAAAGGTAAGGATTGTTTTGACCATTTAATTCTTTATTTGTTTTGTTCAAGTGTTGATAATAGTCCGCATGCCGCCTGGATATCGACACCTCTGCTTGATCTTACGGTGGTCAGTATTCCTTTGGCATTAAGCGCTTCTTTAAATTTTATTGTAGTTTCACTATCCGGACTTACGAACTGAGACCCGGGAATTGAATGGAACCTGATTATGTTGATGCGGCATTTGATGCCGTTAAGAATTTTTGCAAGTTCTTTCACATGACGGGGTGTATCGTTTAACCCCTTAAAAAGTATATACTCAAAAGAGACTCTTCTCTGGCTGTTGAAGTCAAATTTTCTTATGATATCGAGCACGTCAGAAACATTATTTGTCTTCTGAACAGGCATAAGACTTCTTCTCTCGGCATCAAATGGGGAATGGAGACTTACAGCAAGATGACACCGGCTTTTCTCAAGAAACTCACTTATTTCGTTTTTCAGTCCTACTGTGCTGACTGTAATTCTTGTCGGACTCCATCCATAACCCCATTCATTAGTCAGTATGTCAAGGCTCCTGAGAACTTCTGAAATATTGTCAAGAGGTTCTCCCATGCCCATGTACACCATGTTTGTCAGAGTTTTAAACTCAGGCATACTTCTGAACTGGTTAAGTATTTCATTTGCAGATAGGTTCCCCTGAAAGCCTTGTTTCCCGGTCATACAGAAGAGACAACCCATTTTACAGCCGGCTTGTGATGAAACGCATATTGTTGCACGATCTTTATCTGGGATATATGCAGTCTCAATGTATTTGTCATTAAGCACTTTGTAAAGATATTTTTTTGTTCCGTCTGAACTCTCTGATACATTTACCGGGGCTGAAAGACCAATTTCATAATCAGCAGAAAGCAGATCACGGGTTTTCTTTGAAAGATTGGTCATCTCTTCAATAGACGAGATCTCCTTCTTATAAAGCCAGTCAGCTATTTGCCTGGCAGCATAACCGGGTAACCCGACTCTTTTTGTCACTGCAATAAGCTCATTCAGTGTCTTTCCGTATAGTTTTTCTTTTTCCATCTTTTCATTCCTTCCATTCTTCCATCCTTCCTTCCTTCATACCTTCATATCTTCGATCCATCGCCCCATCGCTCCTTCGTTCTTTCGCCCCATCCTTCCTTATATTAACTTCTCAAAGCTTTTTCCGGCAAGTCGGGCCCTGTTGTTAATTCTGACAAAATGTCACAATAAAGTTTACATGGTGTGGAGTTTTGTTTTGCCAGATTCTCTGTTGCTTTAAGAATTTTCGCGATTAAAAACGCCTTCCTTTGTCCTTAAATTATGAAGATGTTGCTTTTTGTCCGACATTTTGTTAAATGTTATTATCAATTGTGTTAAAGTGGAGTTAAATCTTTGTAAAATACTGAAAGCCATCTGAAAAATGCATGATCTTTGTAAAACAAATATGATGTAATTCGGTTATAAAGATATTAATCTTTTATCAAGGTTTAAAAACAGATAACCGGAGCAAATAAAAGAAAAGTGAAATTTAAAAAGTAAAGTTATGAAAGGAAAATATTTATACGGTTCGTTATTCATGGCTCTTTTAGGGGCATCCATAGCTTTGTTTGCCTATACCAGATTTTTCGAAAGACCTGCATCATTTCCATCAAAGGACAGTTCGAAGGTTGAACTTCGTGATGCACAGGCATATCTTACATCTTTTCAGATGCAGGAAGGGCAGATAGATTTTACTTATGCTGCTGAAAAAACAGTTCATGCTGTAGTCCATGTACGCACCAAGGCAATGGTTGGAGGCCAGGTTGAGAATCCGATACTGGAGTGGTTTTATGGTGAAGGTTATTCCAAACCAAGGGAAGTAAGTGGTTATGGATCGGGTGTTATTGTTTCTGATGATGGCTATATTATAACAAACAACCATGTTATCGAGAACGCAGAATCGGTTGAGGTTGCGCTAAATGACAAGAGGACATTCACTGCCCAGGTTATAGGACGTGATCCAAGTACCGATATTGCACTTCTGAAGGTTAAGGCTGATAATCTTCCTTATATAAAATATGGCGATTCTGAGCAATTAAAGCTTGGTGAATGGGTACTTGCTGTCGGCAATCCGTTTAATCTTACCTCTACTGTCACAGCTGGCATCGTAAGTGCTAAGGGAAGAAATCTTCAGTTGAACGAAGGTGACTACAGTATTGAATCATTTATCCAGACTGATGCGGCACTTAATCCAGGGAATAGCGGAGGTGCTCTTGTCGACACTAAAGGGCTGCTGGTAGGTATTACTTCAGCTATCATATCGCCAAATGGTGCTTATGCAGGTAATTCATTTGCGATCCCGGTAACAATTGTGAAAAAGGTAGTTGATGACCTTAAAGAGTTCGGAGAAGTGCAGAGGGCAATAATAGGTGTTAACATAGGTGAAGTTGATGCAGATGCTGCAAAGAAACAGGATCTTAGTGAGATCAGGGGAGTCCTCATTGCGAAGGTGCTCGAGGATGGTTCCGCCAAGGCTGCCGGCTTGAAAGAAAATGATATCGTTGTAAAATTCAATGATACACCAGTTAACTCTGTTGCTGAGTTACAGGAACAGGTCAGCAAACATCGTCCGGGAGACAAGGTTAACATAACATATTTCAGAAACGGAAAGGAGACTACAGTACCGCTTGTTTTAAAAAATGTAGCAGGTAACACAAGCATTGTAAAAGCCAACACCGGAAAGGATATTGTTTTCGGAGCAAAATTTGAATCTCTAAGCTCCTCGGATAAAAGATCACTCAACGTAGATTACGGTGTGAAAATAGTGGAATTGAATGAAGGAAAATTCAGGGATCTGGGAATAAAACGTGGTTATGTTATTTTGAGTATAAATGGTAAGAAAGTCAACGATCCTTCAGATGTAAGCAACTACACACTTAATGGAAGTGTACTTAAATCATTGAGTGGTATACAGTTGGATGGAACTATGTTCAGCTATCAGTTTGGAAATTAGGATTAATTTTGTAAAATATTGTGATTCAGTGGATTGCAATATGTAATCCACTGAATTACAACAACAAACGATTTTTTTTGTTATTATGTAATAAAGCAATATCTTTGCGGAAATTTTTTGGGAGGTATAATGAGACAATTAAAGATTACCAAATCCATCACTAACAGGGAGAGTGCTTCACTCGATAAGTATTTACAGGAGATTGGTAAGGAAGAGTTGATATCTGTAGAGGAAGAAGTTGAATTGGCTCAGCGAATAAAGAAAGGAGACAGGGCTGCTCTTGAAAAACTCACCAAAGCAAACTTGCGTTTCGTAGTATCTGTTGCAAAACAATACCAGAACCAGGGTCTAAGTCTTCCTGATTTGATTAATGAGGGCAATCTTGGCCTTATTAAGGCAGCTGAGAAATTCGATGAAACCCGTGGATTTAAATTTATTTCTTATGCTGTATGGTGGATACGGCAGTCAATCCTTCAGGCACTTGCAGAACAATCAAGAATAGTAAGATTACCCTTGAACCAGGTTGGTTCACTAAATAAGATAAACAAGGCTTTCTCTAAGTTTGAACAGGAGAATGAACGTACTCCTTCCCCGGAAGAACTTGCTGATGTACTTGAATTGCCTAAAGAAAAAGTGACCGACACTCTGAAAGTATCAGGTCGTCATGTATCAGTTGATGCTCCTTTTGTCGAAGGTGAAGATAACAGTCTGCTCGATGTATTGACAAATGCAGATTCTCCGGTTGCAGACAAATCATTAATGGACGAATCTCTCTCAAGGGAGATATACAGGGCACTTGCCACTCTTACTGAAAGGGAAAGAGACATTATCAGATACTTCTTCGGTATTGGCTGCCAGGAAATGACTCTTGAAGAGATAGGTGAAAAATTTGGTCTTACCCGTGAAAGAGTACGCCAGATAAAGGAAAAAGCTATCAGAAGGTTGAGGCATGCTTCACGAAGCAGATTATTAAAAGGTTATTTAGGATAAATATTCTATGATTATAGATAAAGAAAGACGCTTCATTTCAGGCGTCTTTTTTTTTACTGATTCCTGACAGGTTAATCTTTCAGTTGAGAGTGTTGAATAAAATATTATGTAGGTTTGCATTAATATTTACCGGAGAATGGATTTTAAACTTGTATCTGATTATCAGCCTACCGGCGACCAGCCGGAGGCAATAAAACAACTTGTGGAAGGACTGGAGAGGAATGTCCCTTTTCAGACTCTTCTGGGTGTGACAGGTTCAGGAAAGACATTTACAATTGCAAATGTAATTGAGAAGGTAAACCGGCCTGTCCTTGTATTAAGCCATAATAAGACGCTTGCTGCCCAGCTTTATGGGGAGTTCAAACAGTTTTTCCCGGAAAACAGGGTGGAATATTTTGTCTCATATTATGACTATTACCAGCCTGAGGCATATCTTCCTGTAACAGATACCTATATAGAAAAGGACCTGGCAATTAATGATGAAATTGAAAAGTTGCGCCTGAGCGCTACTTCATCGCTGTTGTCAGGAAGACGTGATGTTATAGTTGTTTCATCTGTTTCATGTATTTACGGCATAGGAAACCCTGATGACTTTCATTCAAATACTATACAGATAAAAACCGGACAGAAAACAGGAAGAAATGTTTTCCTGCGGAAACTTGTCGATAGCCTGTATTCAAGGAATGAACTTGAGTTTAAACATGGTACTTTCAGGGTAAGGGGAGATACAGTCGATATCTTCCCGGCTTACACGGATATCGCTGTCAGGGTGGCTTTTTTCGGAGAGGAGATTGAAGAAATAAACACTTTTGATCCCGTTGACGGTAACAGGATTGATGTTCTTGATGAATTTACAATATATCCTGCAAATATTTTTGTCACAACAAGGGACAGAATAAACCTGGCAATCAATTATATTCAGGACGATATGATGGCTCAGGTTGCTTATTTCAATGAGATCGGTAAAAGGGAAGAGGCTAAAAGACTTGAGCAGAGAGTCCTTTATGACCTTGAAATGATAAAGGAACTTGGGTATTGCAGCGGTATAGAAAACTATTCAAGATATTTTGACGGAAGAAAAGCAGGGAGCAGACCTTTCTGTCTTCTCGACTATTTTCCGGACAATTTTATCACTGTAATTGATGAGAGCCATGTCAGTGTTCCCCAGATACGGGCTATGTTCGGAGGTGACCATTCACGAAAACAGACACTTGTTGAATACGGGTTCAGACTTCCTGCTGCACTCGATAACAGACCAATGAGGATTGAAGAGTTTGAATCGCTTACGGGACAGACAATTTACGTAAGTGCCACTCCTGCAGATTACGAACTGGAAAAAAGTGAAGGTGTTGTTGTCGATCAGGTTATCAGACCGACAGGTTTGCTTGACCCTCCCATTGAGGTGCGTCCCAGTCTTAACCAGGTAGATGATCTTATGGCAGAGATCCGCAAAAGGGTAAAAGAGGGTGAGAGGGTACTTGTTACAACGATTACCAAGAGAATGGCAGAAGAACTTTCTGCTTATCTGATAAGGTATGAAATAAAATGCAGTTATATTCATTCAGGAATCGATACTCTTGACAGGATCGACATTATGGAAAGTCTCAGAACAGGAGCAATTGATGTCCTGGTGGGAGTGAACCTTCTCAGGGAAGGCCTTGATCTTCCTGAAGTTTCGCTTGTCGCTATCCTTGATGCTGATAAGGAAGGATTCCTCAGATCTTCGCGCTCTCTTACCCAGACGGCAGGAAGAGCAGCCCGTAACCTGAACGGAAGGGTCATTATGTATGCGGATACTGTTACCGGAAGCATGAAACAGACCATTGATGAAACTAACCGCCGGCGCAACAAACAGCTTAAATATAATGAATTGATGGGGATCACTCCCACTCAGATTACAAAGAAGATAGGTTCTGTCCTTGGCGGATTAAGCAAAAAGGGTGTTGCTGTGAAAGCATATATTGAACCTGAAAAACCTGATATTGCTGCTGATCCCGTTGTAAAGTATATGAACAGGGAGGCTCTTGAAAAAGCTATAGACAATGTCAGGAAAAGGATGGAAAAGGCCGCGGCAGATCTTGATTTTATTGAGGCAGCAAGGTTCAGGGATGAGATGGCTGATCTTCAGAGGCTTCTTGGCAGGAAATAGAATTTTTTTTATACCTCCACATGGATAGCAAACCAGCTTCTTTTTGAAGTTCCCTTTCTGTATGTTCCCCACATTGTGGATTTTCCGATCACCCGCCCGGTGTATTCGGTACCGCCAATAGTGAAAGTGATGGCATCACCTTTGACCTTTCCTGAAGTAATAGCTGAGGTCATGTTATCAGATGTATATGTTCCGTAAAACTTCTGAAATGACTGGTCTATGTTAAGTTCCCCTTTTTGAAATTTCCATTTGCCTTCAATCCTGGCCGGAACAATCCACATCAAAGCAGTATACCAGCTGTCCCAGTTCTCGTTTGTAACATCTTCAGCGTCAGGCTCCCAATCGCCCATGGAGAACGTGTTTGATACAATACGCGTTCCTGGTTTAAGATCAAGCAGTTGAGGTCTCAGCTTAAGATTGATCTCAGGTAAAAGAAACATGGTAATTACAGTGGCTCTTGAGAGATCATAACCAAAAATGTCAGCGGTAACAAAATCTGTTTTATTGCTTACACCTGCCTCTTTTGCTTTTTGTTTGGAGTACTCAACCATTTCATGATTATATTCTATACCAAGAGAACGGGCTCCGAGCCTGGCTGCTGCAATAACTATTCGTCCGTCGCCTGAACCGAGATCAATGAGATAATCCTTCTCATTAACATCAGCTATCTCAAGCATCAGATCTACAAGTTTATATGGCGTTGGTATCCATAATACATCCTTCCCGTCCTGGCCTTCTTTCGGGGAAAAAGCCTCATTGCTTTTGTTTTCCTGGGCGTACAAACCAACAGTATTGACCAGCAAAAGGGCCAGAATATATTGGTTGATTGAACCGGTTAAATTCATGACAAATATTCTTTCCCGTGAGATCCAGAACGGCGTTAGAGAAATAAATTTACATAAAATTTATTCATTATCAATCAGACTGTTCACATATTTAGCAATAGCAAGCGATGCTGTCAGTCCTGGTGATTCCATACCGATCAGATTAATGAATCCCGGAAAACCCCGGTTGCTCTCTTCACTGATGTAGAAATCTCTGGGAGGATCACCTTCCTTCTGTATCTTTGGGCGTATCCCTGTCATATCGGGAGATATATCGTCAAACTCAAGGAAAGGAAGAAATTTTTTTGCTGAACTGAAGAAATCTTTCTGTTTTGAAGCTGTTGATCTGTAGTCATATATGTTCGATGCGAGATACTTTACATCAGGACCAAGTTTTACTCCGCCTCCCATATCTATAGTGACATGAACTCCGATCCCTTCCATATTGGGATGTGGAACCGGGTATACAAGCCTGTTGATCAGTCTGTTCTTTGGAGGATTAATCCTGAAATATTCTCCTTTGCAGAAAAATATCTTCAGATTATCATCACTTATTCCAACCATTTCAGCGACTTTATCTGAAGCAAGTCCTGCGGAATTAATTACAATTCTTGAGGTAAAGCTGTAACTCGTATTGCCTGCATCAGGAATAGTAATGATGTATCCCTCTTTAATTTTTTTTATTCCCGATACTTCATTCCCATACACTATCTGGCCTCCGTTATTGATAGTATTGGTCTCATATTGTTTCATAAGAGAATGGGAATCAACTATTCCTGTCGATGGAGAGAATAAAGCTTTTACAGCGAAGATTTCCGGCTCAAGTCGGGAAATCTGCTCCGGATCCAGCATGACAAGATCCTTAACTCCGTTTTCAATTGCTCTTTGCCGGATGCCTTCTATAACAGGTATCTCTTCGTTTGAAGTGGCAACTATCAGTTTACCACAATTCTTAAACGGGATATTATATTTTTCGCAATAATCATATAATAGTTTGTTTCCTTCAATGCAGAATTTTGCTTTCAGACTATTCAGGGTATAATATATTCCGGCATGAATTACTTCGCTGTTACGGCTGCTGGTTTCCTGCCCGAATGTGGGATGTCTTTCTACCAGGAACACATTCCGGTGATTTTCAGAAATTTTTTGGGCTATTGCCAGACCAATAACTCCGGCTCCGATTATGGTAATGTCAGCATCCATCTTCTCATTTCCCTCGCTTGTGTACAAAAACCAAGATAGATCTTCATAAGCTTGGTTTCTGTACAAATTAATGTCATCCTTGTCAAAAATACTAATAATCAGAGTTAAAATCAATGGTTCTCATGCTTAATGGTTGTAGTGTTTTTACTAAGTATTTTTTCGAAGGATTATGTTTCTTTTCAGGATATTTACTAATTTTATTTTAACGTATTATATAAGTTTTTCCGGGTTTGATAATAAAATGTGACTATGAAAAGGATACTGGTATTTGTTTTCCTGATAATTCTTATATGTCCGCTTGAAGGACAAAATAACCAGGATACAGATAGTATTGACCGCGCTTATTTTGTTACCAGAACCAGAGAAGACCTTATCAGTAAACTTGTTGGTTTACCATGTGGAATTAAAGAAGATGATCCGGTAAAAGTTATTTTTCAGAAGATTCGGGTTTTTCTTTATGCTTTTCAGCCAACCGCTGAATATCCTGATGATATTTATGCTAAGGATGCTAATATACAAGCACTTATAAGTGCGATGGAAGGCGGGTATGGCATAGGATCCGTACTTATTAATGAGGAGGGGAAGATTATTGCAGCTGCGCATAACACACAAATTCAGAACCATCGCTCAGATCTCCATTCAGAAATGACTTTACTGACAAATTTTGAGGAAAGCCGTCTTGCAAAAAAATATCTGAATGTGTATGTTTACAAACCCGGATTGACAGTTTTCAGTTCGACTGAACCATGTCCGATGTGTTTCATCAGGATTAATACTACAGGAGCTGATACAAAATACTGTACTCCCGGACCGGATGACGGTATGGTAAGTCGTGTTGACTATCTTCCTCCGGCGTGGAAAGAAATGGCAATGAAAAGAAAGATAAGCATAGGCAGCTGTTCTCCTGTAATGCAGAAAATATCACATCTTTTATTCTATTCCTATCTCCTCGATAATCGTGGTCCTAAATAAACTCCTGTACGGAATGTTTTGTTTTGAATTTTCAAAACATAAGTTATTGGTTGATAAAAAGGAAAGATGAATAATCAAGAGGTACCTCAATCAGCATCAGCAAAGATACTAAAGGATGCAGCAAGAATTGTCAGTGAAAAAATATTAAACCCCGAAAGTCTTAATGTCCAGGGCGGTATGACATCCGATATGCCTGTTCTGGTAATTCTTGTAGCGGGTAAAGGCACACGTTTTGGCAAGGAACCCAAATGTATCCAGCAGGTGCACGGGATGCCTCTTGCCCGTCATTCCATAGATGCCTTTCATCGTTTTAGCCAGGCACCTGCAATATGTCTTGTGGGGTATCGATACAATGAAGTGTCTGCGGCACTTGGTACTGATAACACATACATATTATCAGATAACCCGGCAGGAGGAACAGCCTTTGCTGCTTTTGAATCTTTCTGTATTCCCGATCTGGTTGAAAAAAATCCTTTGCTGATAATAACAATGGGCGATCGTATAGTCCCTTCATCAGTGTTTCGCAGGTTATATAATAAACATTGTGAAGAGAACTCCGAAGCGGACCTTACTTTTCTTACGGCAATATATGAACCGCCAAAGAACAGCGGTAAGGGACGTGTCCTCAGAGATGAGAACGGAGAGGTGGTAAGAATTGTTGAAGAACGAGATATAGTAGCAGAGAAAGACATCATGATGCGTCAGGCTTTGCTGAATCTCACGGAAGGCAACTGTCCTCTTTACATTATAAGGGCAGCTACGTTATACCAAAACCTTTTAGGAGTTACCAACAATAATGCTCAGGGACAGTTTTATCTGACCGATATAATAGAGTCAATATGCAATGGGGGAGGAGATGTCCGTACCATAACCACAAAAATAAACGATCCGGAATACGATCTCCTTTGTTCTGATGTGACCCAACCGATGGACCTGGCCCTTCTTGAGGGTATACTGTCATCAAAGATTGGCCTGCTGATACCGGAAGAACTGGAGGTTGAGGAAGCGGCAAAGACTATAATGGCAGGGAGAACTGCGGGACAAGTAAAATCTATTGCCCGCCAGCTTGGAGAACTGCACTCAATGGTCAGGAAGGAAAATCTGGCCTTCGAGCCGGGAAAACCTCTGGGAATAGGGATCTCCGGAGGCCGTCTTCGCATCGCTTTTATGCATCCCGATATGGTGAGGTTTTATGGTCCCGCATGGCAGATGCCCATAGGTGCCGAGAATGAATCAGGCGATGATCAGATTGTAGTGTTCATTCAAAGTGCAGATGACGGGCGTATTCACCTGGTTCCGATGAATCAGACTTATAGGGAAAATATCGATTATGTAGCGGCTGATTATGATGCTATGTACCCCGGAGAAGAAGTGTCAGATTTTATTTCGTATGAGAAATTCGGGACAAAGATGAGCGAAGGATTACTTCTTTCACTTGGCTATTTCAGCGATGAGGAACTTAAAGAACGCCGGAAGAAAAACCTGCCCCTGCCTCCTCCGACCTTATGGGTCTCGAGTAATATGCGACGTCCTTTTGCATTGGTTGGCAATGCAATAGCATCTCTTCGCACTTTGCGTACAGGAAACCTTGGAGCTAAAGTACAGGAGCATCTTGGTATAGCAAATTTTCGCGGATTGCGTCTTGTTTCAACAGGTAATATTCCACAGGGCGGTTTTTCAAGTTCGTCGGCAGTTACTGTTGCTACCAAGAATGCTATCAACTCATTATACAGTCTTGGATTATCTCCTGATCTGATGGTGCAGCTGGCTTGTCAGGCAGAATACGGAACAGGAGTAAGGGCAGGTTCTCTTGACCAGGCAACAGAGCAGAAAGGAATATCAGGAGAGGGAACACTTATCTCCTCGAATCCTAAAGACAATTATTGCATCCTAGGAACATATCCTATACCTGATGAAAGGTTCCGGATCACCTTCCCTTATAGTGTGGAACGTGACCGCGATGCATGGCGCTGGTCATGTGGCGCCTATTCTGAAACTACAGAGGAAGAACATCTTACAACTACCGAGATACGAAAACTGACAGGCAAAGCAGCAGAAATAGCAGCTCTTCTTGTTCGACTTCCCCTTGATACTGACTTTTTTAAGCATATTGAGGACGACCTGGTGAAAGACGGTATGCTGGATGATGAAAACAGAGAATGGGTTTGCTCTGT
This sequence comes from Bacteroidales bacterium, assembly GCA_035354395.1. Lineage (GTDB taxonomy): Bacteria > Bacteroidota > Bacteroidia > Bacteroidales > VadinHA17 > LD21. The sequence goes on from DAOQAX010000010.1 coordinate 12,144, forward strand.
ACTTTTGAAATTGCCTCTGCTGATTAACAGACAGGATCTTCAGAAACGCCTTTACGAAAATTTGGACTGGTACGCAGAACAGCTCATGGGAATAAGTTCTGTTGATAAGATTACAGCGATGAGAAACGCTGAAAATTCTATCAGATCTCTTTTTGAAGGATGGCGCGATCCTGTAATGCGACGTACGACTGCTTCGGGCACGACCGTTGAAGAAAAGGGAATTCCCCTGCGTGCAATGGTTGCTTACCTGTTCGGTGAAGTTGCCAAGAATTTTTACCTCATACATAATCCGGACAAATGGATTGATTGTATCTCACGATCACAGCGTGGTGATTGCAGTTATGACATCAACCCTGATAACCTTCCTTCAGCAGATGATATGGAAAAGACTGCCGGATGGGAGAAAGGATATACCGGTCCTCAACTGATGAACATGTGGCTGGATAGATTTGGGGCTACTCCGTTTAACTTCAACAGCGGACTGGATGATGAAACACTTTCAAAAAAGGTCAGGCCTGAGTTCTATAAGCTGGAAGGATCAAGTTTCTTCAGGGGACTTGCACTAATCGATCTTGCTGAAGCTATGCTCAAAAAAGCTTTTGGAAGAGATGCAGTTGCAGTACGGGTAAATGCTGCAGGGCAGGGGGACTATTTCCAGGTACATATCGATACAAAAAAAGCTGATGTTGAAGATGTAAAAAGATTTATTCATAAATCCTTCTATCGACGTTTCGGCCTGTCACCTGAACCTGAGTTTGTTTCAGTGCATTCAGGAGGAGGCGCTGCCGGAGTCCGTCTGAGCAGATATGACCTCCTGCCTCAGTTAATACAACGATTAACAACACAAAAATAACCTCTGGTAATTTCCGGCTGGTGCCCTGAGAAAATTTTACCAGGTCACCATGAGATTTTTATTGGTTAAATTACAATCAGTATGTAATAATATAAATATTACAGCGGCTTTTTATACCGGTAAAGATTCCTTTTCAGGACTCTCATAAAGGTTATAAAACGATCTCATTCGAGTATTAAATATTGTTAAAATTCGGTTTCCACCTTCATGGGTTTCTGATTATTTAAAGCTGGCAAATTAACCGGTGGAACAATCAGATGGTTCTGATTTATGACCTGATATATGGTGTTAATAATTCTTAAAGGCAAAATAATTCATAGTTTCATGTCCGAAAATTTACAAAATTTGATTGTTTTTACTTTCAACATATAGAGGGGTTGATATAAAATTAGAGATGAAACCTCCGGCATAATACTATGTCGGAGGTTTTGGGTTTATAACAGTTTGGTTTTGAGTAAGTAGGATAGCAATTTAAATGAGTTCACCATAAATATGGGATAAGCTTGTATTCGGTTTTTTGAGAATATTCGGAATATCCGGTTAGCTCTTGTTTTAATGTCCTATCTTCCAAATGAGTCCTTAAAACCAGCAGGATAATAGAAATGCTTACAGGAAAGATACTGAATTTAGAGCCAAAAAGTAAAGGAAAGCCAATAGTTTGAATCAATGAACCCATGTAAGCGGGATGTCTGACTATCTTATATAGCCCCTTATCACAAACAATGTGGCCTCTCTCGGTTTGAATTCTTACAGTGCTTGAGAAAAACTTATTTTGGTTTTGGGCAATGAGAAAAAGAAGTTGCCCTGTTGCAGTTAAAAGTATTCCTGATGCGTATAAGCTCCAATGGAACTCATGCGACCAATGAAAGCGACCAGAGTCTAACCCGGCAACAATAAATATACTTATGGTAGCCAAAAACGATAACCCCAGAATTATCTTGTCCCATTTCTTTACTCCTTCGCCCGGTTTTGACCGTTCTTTCATTAGTTCGTCATCCAACTTAAAAACAGTATAATTCAAAATCAACATAAACAGGCCGATTCCTGCATATACTAAACCCTGCCAATAAAAGAAACGGCCTGCACTTAAAAAGATGGCCGAGAAAAATATCAATGTGCCTATTGCTTGTTTTATAAAAAGACGTGATTTCATGATTTCTAAAAATTAATGAATATTCAAAATTACAAACAATTCGGGTGGTGTAAAAGAGCCAATTTATATATAATATTGCTCAACCAATTATGACACGTCATGATATTAAATGTAGACAGAAACAGTAAGATTCCGGTATTTCAGCAGGTTGTCAATCAGATAATAGAATTAATCAACAATGGTACATTAGGTACTGGAGAGATACTACCTTCTTCGCGCGACATGGCTAAAATGATAGGAGTCAACAGAACAACAGTTGTACGGGTATATTCAGAACTGGGAGCACAAGGATATGTTGAGAGCTCCCCCGGCTCATATACAACTGTCAGAAAAAGACAATCTGCTATTTCTGAGCAAGAAGATGATATACAGAATAATTCATTTGTACAAAATGTTTTTAGAGACAACCATAATTTAAGTTATGATGCTATGATGCACTATATCGAGAACGGGAAGGCCATGGAAAAAGAAAAGATAAACTTTCTTCAGCTTTCACCAGATGCGAGGTTAGTAGACATAAAACACACAAAAGCATGCATGCGCGATATTCTTAAAGATACTCAGGCCAGTCCCTTTGTCTTTACCCATGCACGAGGTTACCAACCTTTGAGGCATGAGATTGTAAAACAAATGAAACTGCATAGTATTTATGCCAATGATAAAAATGTTTTGATTACAAACGGTTCTTTACAGTCATTACAATTAATATTTCAGACATTTTCGAAACCCGGGGATTATATTGCTATAGAGAACCCTTCGTATTCAATAATGTGGCTGATAGCTAAAATATTCCAGTTAAATGTTATTGAAATACCTATTACAGGCAAAGGCATGGACCTTCATATTTTAGAGAAGGTTTTAAACGAAAAACCAGTTCGTTTTATTTATGTTATGCCAACATACCAAAATCCTACCGGGCTCTCCATGCCTCAGGATAAACGCGAAAGACTTGTGCAACTTTGTGACGGTAAAGATTGTATAATTATTGAAGACAGCATCGAAGAAGAACTGAAATATAGCGGTAAGACATATCTGCCTGTCAAGGCTATCGATAAAAAAGGTCAGGTTATTTATCTGGGAACTTATACGAAAGTTATGGCCCCCGGACTTCGAATCGGATGGATTATCGGTATTCCGGAATGTATTAAGAAATTAACAGTTGTAAAGTCAATTTTTGAAATTTCATCAACTACTATCAGTCAGATGTTTTTGTATAATTTTTTAATACGGGGAGCATATAATATGCATTTACGGAAGATTGTAAGAGTTTTTAAAAAAAGAATGAAAATAGCAGTATCAGCTATAAAAAAGTATATACCTGTTGAAAAAATTGAATGGACAGAACCTTATGGTGGTTATATGATATGGCTGAAATTATTAACAAAGCCACAGAGAAATATTGAGAATCATTTTTCGGATTATGGAGTACTGATACACAACGGGCAATATTTCTTTGCCAATGAACAACCAAATAATTATATCAGAATATGTATAGCCCAAACGAATGAAAGAGAAATAGAAGAAGGAATTAAAAGAATAGGTGAGGCAATAAGTGCCCTCGAATATATTAGTTTTATATAAACTTCTGCCCTGACAGTATGTAGGAAACAGCAGTTCCTATGTCAGATTTTAATGTCTTCGTTCAAAAGGCAAAATTTGCATTTTCTGTAGCCATGCCGGGGAGTTTGATGACTCGTGGTTTACTTATCAATGACTGATTTTAAAAAGTCACCATCGATAATCAATAACATCACTCCATCTCTTGTCTTTGAGCGGTGGGAACTTAACTCATCAGATACAACATAGGTCATCCCTTTTTTTATTAAGAATTCTTCACCATTATGTAACTCACTTATAAATTCTCCCTCCAGACAATGAACAATATGTCCTTTCTGACACCAGTGGTCTGCCATATAACCTTTCGAATATTCGACCTTCCTGATTCTTAATCCCTCGAATTGGATTGTCTGCCAGAAAGCGGATCCGTTTTCTCCTTTGTGTTCAATCCTGGGAATAAGGGACCAATCAATGGTATTAAATGGGATATTCATTTCTTTTTGTTGTTTGGATTACAGATTATGGTTTCAATTATAATAATTTGTTATACTAATCCCAAATTCCTGATTGTTTTCCGGTTATTTCTTCAATGTTTAGTTTTAATATCACAATGGAGTTTACAAGGTTGTTTTTATATTCATTGTTATCTTTTTTTCCATAGTGAGCCATAATAATATCAAGCCCGGCCTTTTTTTGTTCAAAATCAGTAATTATCTCAATAGTACCAATACCAATCAGAGAACGGTATCTTGTCGACCATCCACATGATAACTCATGCTTAACGATTTCAGCCGAATACTCAATCTCAAAACATACTCTGTTATTTTGTTTTAAAATGGCAATCTTTTTTCCTGATTCAGCAGAATGCATATAAATAGAATTGTCTGAGTATCCATAGTTTAAAGGTACTACATAAGGTCTGTCATCATCAATCATTGCGATCCTGCAAACTTCTGATTTTGCCAATATCTCTTCAATGATTTTTTTGTCTGATATCTCTTTTTCTTTTCTTCTCATCGGCCAGTTATTTAGTTAATTAAGATATTAATAATTGACGGATGAAAATAACTATAAAGTCATTATGATGACAAGGATCATCTGAATCAATATCAAAACAATTTTCTGGTAAAGACAGAACCCGGAGTTGATCTTATTGTATGACATCAATGATTGGTAATAAACAAGTATGGTGCGATTCCGGTTTATTCATGATTGTTTTTAACAATCATTTGCCAACTAAAGCTTTTTCTGATCAGCAGTGGGGGTAAATGGTCAGATAGTTGTCCTAAACCAGATTATAAATAAACCGGGATAGCAGGATGCTATTCATAAATATCTGTTAACCTACATGAGAAAATCTGGTTATATCAAATTTATTGCAGTTGCTTTATTTGACATCTGTAATATTGGCATCAACGCTCAAAGCGTAGTGCAAAGCGTCAAAGGGGGTCTGGCTGATAATTTGTGTTGTTTAAGGTTAATATCTATCTTTAGCTTAAAATACAGTCTGGCCAGTGTTTTCAGATTTAGAATTGATAACGGGGTTGCATGATGGTAACGAAATAGTTTTTGAAACAGTTTTCAAAAACTATTACGAACGTCTGTGTAACTACGCTAATACATACATTAACAATATGATAGAGGCGGAGGAGATGGTTCAGGGCACCTTCCTTATACTTTGGGAGAAGCATGAAATGATTGATATTCATACCTCTCTTAAGTCATATCTTTATCGTTCTGTTCATAATAATTGTATCAATCACGTTAAGCATCTCCAGGTCAGAAGAAACCACTATGATGAATATCTGCATTATGCTGACATTGAATATGAACAGGTTTCAAATGACTTAATAGGCAAAGAGTTAGAACAAAAAATCAATAGTGTAATAGAATCTCTTCCGCCACAATGCAAGGCAGTATTTAAGTTAAGCCGTTTAGAGAACTTAACATATAACGAGATTGCTGAAAAGATGGGTCTTTCAGTAAAGACCATTGAGAATCACATGATAAAAGCATTAAAGACATTAAGGGTTGAGTTGAAGGAATATCTGCCATTACTTATCTGGTTATTATGGTTTAAGAATGTAAATTGAAATTGGAAAGTACTAATGAACATATTGAACGATTAATTGTACGCTATTTCAGTGGAGAAGCTCTGCCTGAGGAAGCTATTGAGCTTGAGGAGTGGATTGACAAATCGCCCGCGAACAAAAAGTACTTCGAAGATTTTCGCTTTGTCAGTAATCATACCGGGCCCGCAAAGAGGTACGTGAGTGTCGATACTAGCAAAGCATGGGAGAATGTCTCGCGGCAGATGAAACCATTAAAAAAACCTGATGCTGAGGCGGTAAAAGTACAATTTCCTGTTTATAGGAAAAGATGGTTCAATATTGCTGCTTCAATCGTAATTTTAATTGGGCTTTCCGTCATCTTTATATTAAATAATCCAAAAAATGAAAAACTTTTAACATCTGTCGCATTGGTAAGTAATGACAGTATTATACACAGAGAACTTTCTCCAACTATAAAGATATCAGTAAACCGGAAAAGTAATGTTGCTTATTTATCTGACAGGGCAGGGAAAAAGAATGAAATAAAGATTACAGGTGAGGCTTTTATTGAAGTTAACCACTCTATCGACACAATGCTTTTAGTGCGGGCCGACGAAACTTTCATACGCGATATAGGAACTTCATTTAATGTAAAAGCATATCCTGAGAATAACATTGTCGAGGTCTTTGTGGAAAACGGCAAAGTGGCATTTTACACAAAAGAGCATAAGGGTATAATTGTAAATGCCGGGGAAACAGGTGTTTATGATAAAACCAGTAAGATATTTAACATAGTAACTTATTCGGATCCTAATGTTATAGCTTATAAAACCAGGAATCTGGTTTTCAGGAATAGCTCATTGCAGGAAGTAGTGAAAATCTTAAATGATGTTTATCCTGATAAAGTTATTCTGGATAATCAGAATCTGGCTGACTATAAGATCTCAGTTACTTTTAATAATGAGCCACTGGACTCCATAACTGAAATTATAGGAGAAACTTTAGGGATACAGGTCAGAAAGGATAGTACTGGTTTTGTTCTTTATGATAATGAATGACAATCGTTTTGGAGAAATGAGATATATCAGTACTGTTTTATTGGTGGTAATGACATTATGCCTTAATGCCCAGACTTCCTTTATACCACCGTTGGAACGAAAGGTTACTGTCAATGCGGAAAATGAAACAGTAGAATCCATTCTTAATAATATCACTTCACAAACCGGGATTCTTTTTTCATACAATCCGGGTGTTATCAATTCTCAGAAAACAGTTATCTGCCAGGCTGAGAATAAGCCGGTGCGCCTGGTTCTTGCAAGCATATTGGACAACTCAGTCACTTGTAAAACCAGAGGAAAGTATATTATACTTAAAAACAATGAAAATGATAAGCTTCAACTGGAAGGATATCTTTACGATTCACAAACTGGCGAAAGGATAAGTTTTGCAACCGTTTATGAAAAGACACTTATGGCATCGGCCATCACGGATCAGTATGGTCATTTCTCGATTGATTTGCCACCTGTGGCTACACCAACATCGCTGCAGATAAGTAAAACGGGTTATACAGATACCTCAATAATCTCAATATACAGAAATGATAAGATCAGGCCTCTGGAGGTGGCAATGAGTGCGAACAGCAAAGATTCAGGAAAAAAGCCCTCTTTTCTCTCAGGACTTATTCCTTATTGGCTAATACCCGATAATATAAGAATTAACTCAATTAATATTAGTGAGACATGGCCAAAGACGCTTCAAATATCTCTGGTGCCGGGACTCAGTACAAATAAATTGCTGGGGGGAAATATTGAAAACAAATTTTCTGTAAATATACTGGGAGGATACACTAAAAGTGTCGGTTATATAGAGTTAGGTGGTGTTTTTAACGTGGTTGAGAATAATGCGGGTTTTTGCCAGATCGGAGGGATAAGCAATTTTGTTGGAGGAGATTCCAAAGGTCTGCAAATGGCCGGAATCTATAACGCTTCCTTTTCAGTAGACGGTGTTCAGATAGGAGGTCTGATTAATTCTGCCAGAGAAAAAGCTGATATTCAACTGGCAGGGATAATGAATAAAACTGCTGATTCAAAACTTCAGATATCAGGAATTGCAAATTTAGCGGAGAAAACAGGAAGGATTCAGGTTTCAGGAATAGTAAACGTAGCTGATTCCGCTGATATCCAGATAGGGGGTATTATTAATCGTGCCAGGTATGCTAGAACTCTTCAGATCTCATTGGTGAATATTGCTGACACTTCAGCCGGATTTGTTATAGGACTGCTCAATATTGTAAAGCATGGCTATCATAAGATTGAGTTTTCAACAGATGAGGCGCTGCATGCTAACATTGCTTTTAGAAGCGGAACAAAAAAAATCCATGGGATCATTACAACAGGAATGGCAACTTTCGGACCTGCCAAACAGGCATTTGGAGTTGGTTATGGTGTTGGAACAACACTCGGGAAATCAGTAAAAACAACGTTTGATATAGACTTATCTTCAACCACGATTTTTTACCGTGATGATTTCTCATGTGAAAACATGTTGCATAAATTTTATGCAGGAATTGACCGGAAACTGACAGATAAATTTTCTTTAGCCGGAGGCCTGACTCTAAATTTATTAATCACTGATACTCAAAGTAAATATTATAATAATGTATATTCTGATATTTCCCCATACAGTTTTGTAAATAAAAAGGTTGGAGAAGATCATAATTATAAGTGCTGGATTGGAGCTAAACTTGCTCTGCGTATTTTATAATTTTTTATAATTCAGGATAGGGGTATACTTCAACTGACTTGTCTTAGGTCAAAATCTAAAAATATTGATCTATGAAAACAATCAGAAAAGCACTCATTTCAGCATTATTATTATTTTCTTTTCAGCAGGCATATTGCTTAAATTCAATATCTGATAATAAGGGCTATAAAGAAATTCAACAAAATGACTCCGCTAAAATTGTACGGCATGTCTCTTTTGCACCATACGGAATAGTAAATATTTTCAATAATTCAGTAACGGCATGTCAGGTTGCTGCAGTTGGTAACATTTCAAGGGAAAGATCCTCGGGATTCCAGTGTGCAGGTGTTTTTAATACAGCCAATGAACATAATGGTTTGCAGATGGGAGGAATAGTCAATACCGCTGATAAAGTATCGGGGATACAAATAGGAGGGATCCTAAATCAGACATCACAGGGCAATTGTGTTCAGATTGCCGGTTTAGTTAATAATTCGCATTGCAGCAATATGAGTGTTAGTGAAAGTCAGCCAATACAAATAAGCGGTTTGATTAATAATTCAGACAGAGTACAGGTTCAACTTACAGGCATAGCAAATAACTGCCCTGCCCAGACAGAACTTCAGATTGCCGGTATCGTTAATCATTGTGGCAAATCTGCGGGAACCCAGTTATCAGGTGTTACAAACTATTGCAGGGAAAGTACCGGCGTACAGATATCAGGAGTTGTAAACAAATGTTCAATTCTTAAAGGTGTACAAATTGGACTTGTAAACATTTCAGATTCATGTAAAGGAGTACCAATCGGTTTGATTAATATTGTTAAAAAGAATGGGTATTTCAAACTGGAAATTTCTGGTGATGAGATGTTCTATACCAATGTTGGTTTGAGGTCGGGACTTAAACAGATTCACACCATAGTCCTTGCTGGATTACAGCCTGATAATACTGAAAACCCATTATGGAGTGTTGGCGCAGGAATAGGCAGTTTAATACCTGTAAGTAGCAAAACATCTTTAGGCATTGATGCAATGCACCAGCAAGTATATTATGGTCACCATGCAGGAGAAAACTATTTGACGAAATTCAATATCGGAGTAGATCATGAACTTACATCAGGGATCTCTGTTTATTTTGGTCTGACTTACAATTTTCTGTTTACTGATAAAGATTATAACGGGTTTGAAAACACCTATGATAATATTGCTCCATATTATTTTACGGAAAACACATTTTTTAATAATAATGTTAAATCGTGGGCAGGGTTCAAGCTCGGGATACGTCTTTTTTAAGTAGCCAGGCCAAAAAGGATTTGTCAGATTGTTCTTCAGATGCTTTGATAAAGAAATCTTTTGCCTTTATGGTGTAAGCAGGATAATACAATCACGTTTTAAGCTAATAAGAATAAAAAAGAAGGCTGTCTCAAAAGGTTTTAATCCTTGTTTACCCCTAAGTCCCACTGACGCTTCGGTCAGTGCTGGCCTAAAGGGGACTTTTTGAATACCAATCTCTTACAAAGCCCCCTTCAGGGGGGTTGGGGGTAAACCAGGGCTTTTAAGACAGCCTCCTTCTAATTCTGTTATTACATTAAGCGATTTTATTTGTTCTTAATAACAATGACATCAACAATGTTTTTTGCCAATTCATCAGGAATATTAAGAGCCGCTTTCAGGTCGTAAAGCATTTTTTCTTCTTCAGCCGAAACATTACCATCACTTAATAAAAAGTCGGTAGCAACAGCGAATACAGTATTTTTATACTCATTGCTTATTTTAGATGCAGAGGCTTCGATTATTCCTAAAACAGAACCACTTTCTTTGTGAATCTTGTTGATACGTTTAAAAGTACCGTTCAGGTCGATACCCTTGAAAATACTTTTATTAGCCAAGGTGACAGCCAGCGCGTTCATCTCCTCTTGCTCCACAACTCCGTCAGCAGCAATAGCTGCATAAATAATTGCAAGAAATGCTTCTTTTTCATCTTTTATCTCTGGTTTTGCACCTCCAAAATTAAATAGTCCCATTCGTTTAGAAAATTTGAGTTAAACAATTTTAAAATCGGGTGCAAATGTAGAAAAATTCATTAATTGTCACACACAATAAACACACCGTTGAAGATAACGAGCATAAGATGCTATGAGTGTTTTTAAAGACCTGATTGATAGATTTATAAGACATTAAAATTTCTCATGAGAGCTTTTTTTAAAGTTTTTCACCATCTTTGAAAAGGATTTCTCGTGCTTTCTTTTTTCGAAAACAGATGCTGTATAATGCCACGCTTCCTTTCTTAGTTTAATATAGTTCTCATAAACCCCTTTATCAATTTCGCCATTTTCAACAGCCCTGATAACTGCACAACCTTTTTCGTTAATGTGCCGGCAATCGGAAAACAGGCACTGGCCCTCAAAACTGTTGATGTCCAGTATGTCCGAAAGGGAATCCACATTGTCGTTGGTAACTCCAAATAATTTAACGCCGGGAGTATCGATTAAGACCCCCGAGTTTCCTAAAAGTACCATTTCCCTTCGTGTTGTAGTATGCCTTCCTTTTCCGGTAGAAGTGCTTATTTCTGCTGTTTGAAAAATCTCCTGGCCATAAAGGCTATTTATCAACGAGCTTTTACCAACACCGGACATGCCGGTAAATACAACAGTTTCACCCGCTGTGATAAACTCGCGTATTGCCATGATGCTGTCCGGCTGATGAATACTGGTAAAAAAAACGGGGATTTTGTGCGAGATATGTTTTAGTGCGTTTTCAACATCCTCTTTATTAAAACCTAAATCTGTTTTAGTCAGAACCAAAGCAGGTTGAATGTTATCGTCTGCCAACTGTAGCATAAAACGCTCAATACGACGAACGTTAAAATTGTCATCGAGGCTTTGTACAATAAATGCCTTGTCGATATACGATGCAATAGCTTGTCTTTCTGATACTGAACCACTCTTTAAACGATAGAGTGTTTTTTGCCGTGGTAAAATATCGAAGATGATACCTCTTTCTGTATCTATTGGTTGAAAAATAACCCAATCGCCTGTACATGGATATTCCGAAGACTCCCGGCCATACATCATATTTCCGGTAAGTTCACAAATGTAGCGTCCATGTTCGGAAACTACTTCATAGCATGTTTTATGAGCAGTTGAGATGCGACCATGGGAAAAATTTTTATAAGAGGATACCTGTTTTTGTTGGAGCAAAGAGTCGTTCCAACCATATTGTGATAAATTATACATTTTGCTGATACTATTAATGTTTTGAAAACAGAAGGTGGTTCTGTAAGCCAGAACAACCTCCTGTGTGAATCATCAGATTTTCTTTCCGATATAGAAAACATAACCATAAAAATCCTTATACTTATAGTATAGTTCGGTTTCATAGCGTTCCCATGCAATATATTCTTCGGCAGCTTTGTTTCCTTTATATTTTTCGAGGAACTTCTCCTGTACTACTGCTAAAGGTTCATAGAAATGTTCTGTCCAGCAGTTTTCAGGCAAGATAAAGCACGCAACCACAATATATCCTGCTTTCTGCATTTGGGCTGCTTTATTGGGAATCGTATCTATTTCCGGGTAAATGCCCATCCAGAAGTCATTGATTTCCTTAGGGCGTTCATCTGTAAACCATGAGTTTTCAGAAACAACAAGGTAACCACCGGTCTTTAGATACTTATGCC
>DAOQAX010000011.1:0-23669 GCA_035354395.1 Bacteroidales bacterium
GACGACCACTTGCACCCCATGCAAGTACGCTAGCCAACTGCGCCACACCCCGAAAAACTTATGCAAAAATAGTCAACTATTTTGATTATGCAAAAAAGTGATTTCACTTGTTGAACCATTGATTAAACTTATTATTGACCGGTAAAGTTTTGTTACATCCGGTATAAAACGCAATGAGATAAGGGTTCATAGTAATTTAAGAAAAAATAGCCGGACAGTGGTGACTGAATTTAAGTACGAATATTGTTGACATCTGTATTAGCTCTGTAAGAGACAGTATATCAGTAGTATATGAAACTTACTGTTTTTTTAAAATAATGGTGAAAAACACATATTTTTTGATTTAATAAAAATAAATTAAGCCATTTTTTAATAAGCTTTCAAGGACTTGATAATTCAATGATTTTATTGTATGGGAAATACTGTTACACTGAGTAAGATAATAGAGGTAGATGACAGGAAATGTGTCAATTGCCATAAATGTATAGCTGTTTGTCCGATAAAATATTGTAATGATGGTAGTGGTAATACAGTCAGGGTAATAAATGATATGTGCATAGGGTGCGGAGCATGTATTAAAGCCTGCAGCCATGATGCGCGAAGATTTCATGACGACATTTCTGAATTCCTTTATGCATTGAGTAAAAACAGAAAAATGGTTGCTATTGTTGCCCCGGCTATTGCAGCAAATTTCCCCGGTCAGTATCTGAAAATAAATACCCTGTTAAAGGAAATAGGTGTTGATGCTGTTTTTGATGTAAGTTTTGGTGCAGAACTTACCGTAAAATCATATCTTGATTATATTGTCAGAAAAAACCCTGATACTGTTATCTCGCAACCCTGCCCTGCAATTGTTACCTACGTTCAGATCTATCATCCTGAATTGTTACCTTTCCTTGCACCTGCTGATAGTCCAATGATGCACACGATGAAGATGATACGAAAATATTATCCCTGCTATTCAAATCATAAGATTGTTGTTATATCACCATGCATTGCAAAGCGAAGAGAATTTGACGAAGTTGGTATAGGTGATTATAATGTTACTATAAAATCGCTGAAAGAGCTTATGGACGAAAATAATATTAATCTTTCTCAATATCCCGATACTGACTATGACAATCCTCCGGCAGAGCGTGCCGTATTGTTTTCATCTCCGGGTGGTTTGATCCGTACAGCCGAGCGCGAGGTTCCTTCCATAGGAAATGTCTCACGAAAAATTGAAGGTCGTGATGCAATTTACCCATACCTGAATGATTTACATAAGCAGATAAAAGGCGGTTATGCACCTGTACTTGTCGACTGTTTAAACTGCATTTCCGGGTGTAATGGCGGCCCGGGAACACTTAATGAGGATAAGCATCCTGATGAAATGGAGTATCATATTGAAAAACGTAATCTCGAAACACAGGGACTATTCAAATCGCCGGATGAGGTCGATGAGTCTCTTAACTCTTTCTGGAAGGAAGATATCTATTCTAGAAAATACAGAAATCTATCCGGTAACAATCATATTTCGATTCCAGGTAGTACGGAACTGAGCAAGATATATATTGAAATGCAAAAAATCAAAAAGGAGGATTTTTATAACTGTGCTTTTTGCGGATATGACACCTGTGAGCGTATGGCTATCGCTATTTATAATGGTCTTAACCGTAAAGAGAATTGTTATCATTATAAATCTAATATAATCACAAGTTTAGCTACTAATGTTAAAGAGACCTCTGACAATTTGCAACTGCAGAATGAGAAAATAAAGCAACTTATATTGAAAACTTATGATGTTACGGAATTTCTTAAAAATGAATTTGACAACCTGCTTGCCACGGTAAACTCCAATTCGGGAAGATTAAGTGAATTCGACAGAATAGTTAACAGCATTTCACAAATTGCCAATAAGTCAAATATTCTGGCATTGAATGCCTCTATTGAGGCTGCTCATGCCGGTAATTTCGGACGCGGTTTTTCTGTTGTAGCTACTGAAATGAAACATCTGTCTGAATCATCAGGAAAAGAATCAGACAAAATAAAACCATATTTAAAGGAGATAGCCGCTCTCTTTTTAGATATGCAAATAAAGATAAATGATGCTTCGGATAAATTTAAATCGTCAACTCAACTAAACCGGGAGATGAATGAAAGCTTAGGCTTGGTTACAGATATGGTCATTGAACTTAACGAGAAAGCAGGATTGTTTGTAGATGAGACCCACACTATCTTTAGTGAATAAGTTAACAGACCTTTACAATTATTTGCATTATATTAGGGTCAACTCAGTAAAGTCTTTATTAAGCCATGAAAAAGAGATCACTTAACCGCAGGAAATTCTTTACAATTATTGGAGCAGGCAGCGCAGCTATTGCTTTAAGACCATCTTCAATATTCGCAGCCGAAACAGTTCAGCCTAAGGCTAAACCTTCCACAAACATAAAAGATGCAGGCAGAATAGCCAGGAACAGCATGTCAATGCCAGGAAAATATCCCGGGCAGGTTGTTCTTATAACAAGTTCAAAGTCGGTTGTTGATGACGAACCGGTTGAAAAAGAGGCATATTTAATGATTGAAAAGGCTGTCAAGGAACTCTCGGGCCAAAAAGATATTAAAAAAGCATGGAGAACATTTGTCAGTCCTGGTGAAAAGATTGGTCTGAAAGTAAACCCTGTTGCCGGGAAGCTTCTTTCAACAAGCCATGCGGTTACTAAATCCGTTGTTAAACAACTCATTGAAAGCGGTATAGACAAGAGTGACATAATAATCTGGGACAGACGGGAGATGGAGCTTATTGATACAGGATTTACTGCTGAAAACTATCCGGGAATAAGGATAATGGGGACAGAATGCAAGGACTCTGAGGGCTCATTTTATGATAAGGAAGGGAAGCTCTATGGTGAGAAAAATATTGATAAGGACTGGTATTACTGGGCTGATGTTGAGGACGTATACGACAGTGAAACAATACCTTATATGATAAATACAGGTAAATATTCTTACTTTACAAAGATCGTAACACAGGAATTGGATAAAATAATTAACATTCCTATCCTGAAGAATGCAGGTGGGTCAATTACCAATGCCATGAAGAACCTTGCTTTCGGTTCAATATCAAATACAGGAAGGCTGCATAAGGAACTATGGAATGACACCTGTGCCGAGGTATGTGCATTTGCCCCTTTACGCGATAAGGTTGTGCTTAATATATGCGACGGGCTCAGAGGCTGTTTTAACGGTGGCCCAGGCGCCAATCCCCAGTTTATCTGCAACTATAACTCCATACTTGTATCTACCGATCCTGTTGCGGTCGACAGGATAGGCTATGATATTATTACCGAAAAGAGGATAGCCGAAGGTATCCAGAAAAGTGCCAATCCGGATTCACTTAAGTTTCTCAAGATGGCTTCAGAACTTGGACTCGGTATTTCTGAAAAGGAGAAGATTAATCTTTCAGTAATTAAACTTATCTGAAACACTGATGAATAAAAAATAAATTTTCATTTCTTAAAATCCTTTGTCTGTGAAAAAAATATTGCTTTTTCTGTTTTTTATGACCCTCATTGCAGGGAGCTCCTATTCGCAGGTTAACAACAGTTTTCTTTCCATTGATAAATCGGACCTTCCTGGCAGCAGAATACAAAACATAAGGACTTTCAACGGTACCTCTCTTTTTGGATATATTGATGGCGGTGCAGATCTTTATCTCGAATACGGTTTTTCCTCCTTATGGGTTTCCGAGATCATACTTAATGGAGGCAAATATAAAACTGAGATTTACGAAATGAATGGACCGGAAGAGGCTTTCGGGATTTTTTCCATATCGAGATTCCGGTGTAAAAGCAGGCCGGCTCTTACTCCATTTACCTGTCAGACAAAATATCAGCTGCAGATATGTTCAGGACCATATTATGTAAGTATAATAAACAGCACAGGGAGTAAAAACGACAGTATAGCATCTCTGAGAATAGGAGAGGCTATTGTTAGTAAAATAGAGAACTCTTCAGTTGATCTGTCAGGATATCTGCCTGGCTTCTCGAAAGAGACATTAAATAATAATGCCTTGCTTGTTAAAGGCCGTTTGGGCATCAATAACGGGGTTCCTGATCTCTATGATTATTTTAACGGAGTAACCGGCTATACAATGGCCGTTCTTAAGGGAAATGATAAAACCACATTATCTGTAAAATTCAATAACCCGGCAGACCTTGCAAGTTTTGCTGAGATGCATAAATGGGATATGGAAAAGATCACTACAGAACCATTTAAAACAGATTCAGGAGAGGTTGTCAGGAAACTTTCAGACAGACACCTTATTATAGAAATCCCCCAATAACATATTATGCCATTGGGGGACTATCCGGTAATGGTGTGAATTTACTTGAACAAAAATTACTGTTTCTTCCAGATCTTCTCTATTTCTTCCAGTGTTTTCCCCTTGGTTTCTGGAACAAATTTCCATACAAACAGAGCTGCAAAGATGCCCATTAATCCATATATCCAGTAAGAGAAACCATGGTTGAACTGATCGGTAAGCCATCGGCTGTCGTTCAGTATAGGGAATGAGAAAGAGACAAGCCAGTTTGCGATCCATTGTGCCGAAACAGCAATTGACATTGCTCCCCGTATACTGTTCGGGAATATCTCTGACAGGAGAACCCATGTCACAGGTCCCCAGCTCATTGCAAATGATGCGGTATATGTAAGCATGAAGATCAGGGCGATAAATCCTTCATTATGAGTAGAAAACGAGAAGCCCAGGGCAATCATGCTGACTGCCATTCCCAAAGCCCCAATAATCATAAGAGGTTTCCTTCCGAATTTGTCAACAGTCATTATAGCAACAACAGTGAAAACAAGGTTTACACTTCCCACTATGATGGTCTGCAATAATGAGGAGTCGGTTGAAGCTCCCATGTTGCGGAAGATATTTCCTGCATAGTATAACACAACATTGATCCCGACAAACTGTTGGAAAACCGAAAGCATGATACCGATAAAGATCACAAAGAATCCAAATGATAACCATGGTGCACTATCTTTGTCTTCGTCCATAGTACCTTTTATCTCCTGCAGTATGACTGGAGCGCTTTGTGAACCCGAAATCTTGCTCAATACTTTAAGAGCTTTGTCATCCTTGCCTTTCATCACAAGGTATCGCGGCGTTTCCGGAACAAATATCAGAAGTATCAGGAACAGTGCTGCAGGAATGGCCCCTGAAAGGAACATCCAGCGCCAGCCTTCCGTGATAAGCCATTGGTCATTTCCCTGCCTTGCTATGAAATAGTTGACAAAATATATGACCTGCATACCAAAGATAATTGCAAACTGGTTCCATGAAACCAGCTTGCCGCGTGTTTCGGCAGGAGCTATTTCTGCAATATACATCGGCGATATCATTGAAGCTATTCCTACTCCGATGCCGCCTATTATTCTGTAGAAGAAGAAAGAAAAGACCGGTAGTGTGCCGAAAATATTTAAACCTTCGGGATTCCATGCTCCGATGGCAGAAAGAAGAAAGGCAACAGCAGCTATTACCAGCCCGTTTCTTCTTCCTATCGATTTGGAAATAAAGCCCGATAATGCTCCGCCGATGATGCATCCGATAAGTGCACTTGCAATGACAAATCCTTTGACAATATCTGCTGTATCCTTAAGCGCTGCCCCTTCTGTAGGAATTGTTCTCCCAAGAAAAAGAACTGCCCATAAAGTTACAATAGCTATGATTATGCCACTTATTATTCCTCCTTTTTTCCAGTTGAGCAATCTTATTATCTGGGCTGAAATGATGAGGAATACCAGATAAATGGTCAGTGTCATAAGTATCTTATATTGACCAATGAGCTGCATGGTGTATTCGTGGTTCGAAGGATCGAGGATCTTTGTAATGAACAATTCGACAATCGATTTTTCTGCTCCGTTAACAACAGCCGTATCATAGCCGAACAATAGTCCGCCTAATGTTGCAACCAGGGTCAGTGCCATTATGTATACAGGATTCCCTTTCGTGAAGGTAGTTCCTGAGGACTTAGCAGTAGCGTTTTTGGATGTCATAGTTAGATTATATATTAAAGTCTTTAAATATATAAAAAGTATGCGTTTTAAAACCAACCACATTTTAGTTATTTTATCTGTTGAAAAACAGTTGAGGAGGAAGAATAAAGTTCTTTATATTTGCAATTGACATCAGGCAAAATTATTATGGATATGGTTGACAAACTGAATACACCGGCAAACTCTTATGATTCTGACTCAGACAATGTGGAAAAAGTAAAGTGTCTGATTATCGGCTCCGGTCCGGCAGGATATACCGCAGCAATATACACCTCAAGGGCTAACCTGAAACCTGTTCTTTACACGGGCCTACAGATGGGAGGTCAGCTGACTACCACTACTGAAGTTGAAAATTTTCCCGGATATCCGCAAGGTGTAACAGGACCGGATATGATGGAGGATTTCAGAAAACAGGCTGAGAAGTTTGGAGCCGACATACGTTTTGGAATTGCTACTGATGTTGATTTTTCGGGGAAAAAGCATAAGGTGTTTTTTGATGACGGCAAAGCTGTTGAAGCTGATGTAGTGATAATAGCCACAGGTGCCACTGCAAAATATCTAGGACTTGAATCAGAGGTGAAATATGCCGGAATGGGAGTGTCGGCATGTGCAACATGCGATGGTTTTTTTTACAAAGGAAAGGATGTTGCAGTTGTCGGCGGCGGTGACACCGCAGCAGAGGAGGCAACTTACCTTGCCGGGTTATGCAATAAGGTTTATCTTATTGTGAGAAGAAATGTTCTGAGAGCTTCAAAAGCAATGCAGGATAAGGTTGCCAGGACAAAAAATATTGAAGTACTTTGGGAACATCAGACAGTAGATCTTTTTGGTGAAAACGGTGTAGAAGGTGCAACACTTGTAAAGAAAAAGGGAACTCCGGAAGAAGAAACAGTCAAAATAAAAATTGACGGTTTTTTCCTTGCAATCGGACATAAACCAAACTCGGATATATTTAAAAAGTTTATTGAGACCGATGCTGTCGGATATATTAAAACGATAGCCGGTACAACAAAGACCAACATTGAAGGAGTTTTTGCCGCAGGCGATGTTCAGGATCCCCGTTACAAACAGGCTATTACTGCAGCAGGATCGGGTTGTATGGCGGCCATCGATGCCGAACACTACTTATCAGAATTAAAGTAATTGTTGCAGCATGAAGACTTTTAAAAAGATATTCAAAATAAATGCTGAACCGTCAGATGTATATTCGGCTCTGACAAATCCATTTACCATTGAACTGTGGTCGGGGTATCCCGCTCAGATGAGTACCGAACCAGGCAGTGAATTCTCACTATGGGAAGGAGATATTACCGGCAGGAATATGGAATTCATTCAGGATAAAAAAGTGATTCAGGAGTGGTATTTCGGAGATCAGGCTGAAAAGTCGATTGTTACCATCACAATAGTTCCTGACAGGGAAAACTCGCAGTTGACTGTTGAGCATACAAACATACCCGATGATGAGTTTAATGATATTGCAGAAGGTTGGAGGGAGTACTATATCGGGGCAATAATAGTTTTTTTTAATCCCAATTTTTAGGACAGGAAAACATTACTCATCCTGTCACTTTTCAGAAAGTATTTAGTGGTCAGGAATAATATGATTGACTTTCTTTCAGAAGATCATATATATCTGTGGTACATGCCAGAATAAGAGCTGCTATACCCTTGTAACATGCTGTTTCTGAATGAATCTGAACTTGGTTGCTCCATTCTTTTATCCATGGGAAGAGGTGTGTATCAATAAATCTCCTGATCTCATTTCCCATTTCAGAAAGACATGCTTTATCATCAAAAGCCAGATATTTGTCTATAAGAATGGTTAAAAAGAGAAGTTCAATGCCCAGGTGGTCATCCTTTATTTTCCCATTGTATTTTGATTCCCAACCGTATGAATTATAAAAATCAGTTACGCATGATTTTCCGTTTCCCGAAACAGTATGTCTGTCATAAATGGTTTCATATGGAGGGGCAAGAGGTGAATCACTCATTTTAAAAAGTCTTGAGTAATCGTTTCTTAGTTTCTTTTCACAAACGGTTTTATCATCACAGGAGCTTCTCAGCAGTGAGGCTGCCTTGATGAAATCCGGATTAGTACTTTTTACAGGAAGATTTTTCAAAACGCCTTTTCCCCAAAAATCCTTTATACAATCCTCTGAGGGTTCATTCATTATCATACTCCCGGCAAAACATAGCAGCATGTTGTAACCCTTAATAATAATTAGTTGATGATTTATGTTGTTCATTAATAATGATATGTTTCAAAGATTAAAACATGACTGTAAGTGTTTTGTTCAAAATGGTAAAAAAAAGAGCTGTACCGGAAGATTGATACAGCTCTCTGAAACTTATTTATTAATATTATTTTCTGAAGTCAGCCATTTCATGAGGATATTCGTTATTGTCTATTTTCCTCTTGATTTCTTTAAAGGCTTTTACAGTATATTCCACATCTTCCAGTGAATGTGCTGCAGTCGGGATCAACCTTAACATTGTCACGTCTTTTGGAACGACCGGATATACAACAACTGAACAGAAAATGTTATAGTTTTCCCTTAAGTCGTAAATCAGCTGGGTGGCTTCACCTACTCCGCTTTTTATATAGACAGGTGTTACAGGTGACTCTGTTTTTCCAAGATCAAGCCCGGCATCACGCAAACCTTTCTGAAGAGCCTTAACATTTGTCCAGAGTCTTTCTCTGAATTCAGGGTGAGCCTGGATTAGTTCAAGACGTTTGATAGCACCCAGAGTCATTGCCATCGGAAGTGATTTTGCATAGATCTGTGATCTCAGATTATAACGGAGATAATTAATAACTTCTTTTTCACTTGCAACAAATCCGCCAAAGCCAGCCATTGCTTTTGCAAAGGTGGCAAAGTAAACATCAATCTTGTCCTGAACGCCAAAGTGCTCTCCGGTTCCTCTTCCTGTTGGGCCCATTGTTCCAAACCCATGTGCATCATCAACAAGAAGCCTGAAATTGTATTTCTTTTTCAGATCAGTGATCTTGTCAAGCTTGCCGAGGTCACCTGCCATACCGAAGACACCTTCTGTAATAACAAGAATACCGCCTTTTGTCTCTTCAGTAAGTTTTGTTGCTCGCTGTAGTTGTTTTTCACAGCTTTCTATATCGTTATGCGGAAAAACAAATCTTTTACCTGGGTGAAGCCTTAATCCGTCCATAATGCAAGCGTGAGCTTCTGAATCATATACTATCACATCATGCCTGTCAACAAGTGAATCAATTATGGAGATCATCCCCTGATATCCAAAGTTGAGAAGATATGCAGCTTCTTTATGCTCGAATTTGGCTGCCATTTGCTCAAATTTCTCATGAGTTGATGTGTGTCCCGACATCATTCTTGCACCCATGGGATATGCAAGACCATAATTCTTTGAGTATTCGGCATCAGCTTCTCTAATCTCCTTGTTATTAGCTAACCCGAGATAATTGTTAAAGCTCCAGGCTAATACCTTCTTTCCCCTGAAAGTCATATTCGGAGCAACTTCTCCTTCAAGTTTTGGAAAAGCAAAATATCCGTCTGCTACATCCGAATATTGTCCTAAAGAACCTCTGTTTTTCGTGATCTTTTCAAATATATCCATTGCAATTGCATTTTATTAAAAATTGTTACAAAAATAGAGATAAGAAGGTATATCATAATACCTATTTATACCTAATTTATCCTGCGCTGATTTAATGTGTAATAAAAGTATAATAATTGCGTTTTTATATCTTAAATGAAAAAAAATCCGTATTTTTGCGCAACATTTTTTTCTATGAGGTTCAGGTTATATATATTGTTGATAATTTTAGTGTTGGTAAGCTCCTGCGGAGAATATGAAAGACTTCTAAAGAGCACCGACAATGAACTGAAAGTAGCAAAGGCCAAGGAATATTATAATGCAGGCCTGTATGTTAAATCATCTGAGCTGCTGACACAGGTACTTCCCCAATATAGAGCAACAAAGGAGGCTGATGAGCTTACGTGGATTTATTGCAAGAGTTTTTACGGGATGAAGGATTATGTGATGGCCAGCACTTATTTCAAACAGTTTGTTGATCAGTTCCCTTTTGGCAGGTACGCAGAAGAAGCCAATTTCTTGGCTGCAATGTCTGATTATAAGATGTCACCCCGTGCCGAACTTGATCAGGAAAATACAAGGAATGCCATAGAAGGATTTAAAATTTTTATCAGCAGATTTCCTGTAAGCACTAAAGTCGAAGAAAGTAAAAAGATGATTAAAGAGCTGGAAGACAAGCTTTCAGAAAAATCATATCTGAGTGCAAAGCTTTATTATGATATGAGGCAATATAAAGCTGCTGTCACTGCTCTTAACAATAGTCTTAAAGAGTTTTCAGACACTAAGTACAGGGAAGAGATGATGTTCCTTAAACTGAATTCCATGTATCTTTATGCAGAAAAGAGTCAACCAGACAAACAGGTAGAGAGATATCAGGAAGCTCTTGACGAATATTTTTCTTTTGTGGAAGAGTTTCCACAGAGCCGCTATTCAAAAGAGGTTAAAGGAATTTACCAGAAAACAGACAAACATTTGAAGAAAGAAATTACTGATAGTGGAGTAAACAATTAATAAATTATGGATTACAGAAAATCAGCAGCACCAGTAACAACAGTTACACGCAATCTGGACCTTTTAACAAAGGGTACAGGAAACATATACGAGACCGTTATCATTGTTGCAAGAAGAGCAAATCAGATTTCTGTTGAAATGAAACAGGAACTTAATAAGAAACTGGAAGAATTTGCATCATATAGTGACAATCTTGAAGAAGTGTTTGAAAACCGCGAACAGATTGAGATATCTAAATTTTATGAAAGGCTCCCGAAATCAACACTTATAGGATTGCAGGAACTCGAAGAAGGTAAAATATTTTGGAGAAATCCCAGCGCTGTTGACAAACAGAAATAACTTAGCCTGACAATGTTGAAAGGCAAACACATACTTGTGGGTGTAACCGGAGGTATTGCAGCATATAAAACTGCAAATATCATCCGGTTGTTTGTTAAGAATGGGGCAGAAGTGAAAGTTCTTATGACTGATCATGCAAAAGAATTCGTCACCCCTCTTACCTTTGCAACATTATCTAAGAATCCGGTACTTACTGATTTTTATAATCCGGTAAACGGCGACTGGAACAGTCATATTGACCTTGGCTTATGGGCTGATCTCTATCTGATTGCTCCTGCGACAGCAAATTCAATCGCAAAAATGGCTAACGGGATTGCTGATAATCTTCTTCTTACGACATATTTATCTTCACGCTGTCCTGTTTTTATTGCCCCTTCAATGGATGTTGACATGTTACATCATCCTACAACAAAAAAAAATATTGAAACACTCAGGATATTCGGAAATTCAATAATTGAACCGGTTGCTGGTGAACTTGCAAGCGGTCTTTCAGGCAAGGGGCGGATGGCTGAACCGGAAGATATTGTGAGGGAGATCGAAACCTTCTTTTCAAAAAAAAAAAGTCATGAGCCTCTGAAAGGCAAACACCTTCTTATTAATGCGGGTCCTACAAGGGAACCAATAGATCCTGTACGCTTCATAAGTAATTACTCAACGGGTAAAATGGGAATTGCACTTGCCGATGCGGCTGCAGAATATGGTGCTTCAGTTGAGCTGGTACTTGGTCCGGTGTCATTAGCTCCCGGGAACAATAGCGTCAAAGTAATCAATGTGACAACTGCGGAGTCGATGGCTGAAGAATGCATCTCGCGTTTCCGGAACTGTGATATAGCTATTCTGGCCGCTGCAGTAGCTGATTTTACCCCGGAAGAGCCAGCAGAGGAAAAAATCAAAAAAGGAGGTGACAGTATGGTGCTGAAACTTAAATCTACTGTCGATATTGCATTAACGCTGGGCAAAGCAAAGAGTTCTTCACAGTTTCTGGCCGGTTTTGCACTTGAGACAAATAACGAACTGGAAAATGCCGAAGGGAAACTTGCACGGAAAAACCTGGATATGATAGTCCTGAATTCTTTAAGAGAAGCAGGAGCCGGATTTAGTCATGATACAAACAAGATAACGATAATTGACCGATACAATAATATTGATAAATTTGAGTTAAAATCAAAAGAAGAAGCTGCAAGAGATATTCTGGATAAAATTGTTTCAATGATTCATTAAATCGTTATAATGGCATCATTCCGTTTTCTAAAATATAACATACTGACCTTTCTGGTTCTGCTCCCCTCACTGGTCAATTCCCAGGAGTTGAACTGTAATATTCAG
Source organism: Bacteroidales bacterium (assembly GCA_035354395.1). GTDB lineage: Bacteria > Bacteroidota > Bacteroidia > Bacteroidales > VadinHA17 > LD21. The sequence goes on from DAOQAX010000011.1 coordinate 12,304, forward strand.
GTCACAGCCCAGAGTATTCAGGGATCAAACCGTGAAGTCTATGAATCGATGCAGCGCGATATATATGAATTCCTGAACAATACGGTATGGACTAAGAATGTGTACAGTTATTCTGAAAGGATTGATTGCAACATACTTATTAACCTTACGAGCCAGCTTTCGGCTGATGAATTTAAGGGAACAATCCAGATTCAGCTGCGCCGACCGGTTTATAATACAACCTATAACTCCACAATTCTGAATTTTGTCGATAATAACTTTCAGTTTGAATATGCTGAATTTCAGCCTCTGGAATTTGATCCTTCAACCCACAGGTCAAACCTGGTCTCGGTTCTGGCATACTACACTTATATCATTCTCGGGTTCGATTATGATTCATTTTCGCCGATGGGTGGAACTGAATACTTTCAGATGGCTGAGAAGATAGTTACCAATGCCCAGAATGCACCCGAAGCCGGATGGAAACCTTATGATGGTTCAAGGAACAAGAACAGGTATTGGCTGGTAAAGAACCTCCTTGACAAAGAATATGAAGGGGTCAGACAGTTTATGTATGATTATTATATAAACGGGCTCGACAGGATGGAGTCAAAAACTTCAGAAGCACGTCTTAGTATTACAGAAAGTCTTAAGCTCCTGCAGGAGGTTTACAGGAAAAAACCTGATCCCTATATGTACCTGATGCAGGTTGTGCTTGAATCAAAATCAGATGAACTAATCAATATTTATACACCGGCATTTCCTGAAGAGAAAGGTCGCATAATACAGATTCTTGTTGAGATAGATCCTTCAAATAAGGCAAAATACGAAGGAATAAATAAATCTGGTTCATAAATATACCCGGCAATGCTCGTAAAACTGATCGTTCAAAATTATGCCCTTATAAAGGAACTTGACATTGATTTCAAAAATGGACTTACGATAATAACAGGTGAAACCGGTGCTGGTAAATCCATCCTTCTTGGAGCTCTCTCTCTCATACTTGGCTCAAGAGCTGATGCCGCAGTTCTCCTGAATAAAGATGAAAAATGTATTGTTGAAGGTTTCTTTAAAATAGAAGAGAATGAGTTTGGTGATTTCTTTACTTCAAATGAACTTGATTATGAACCTCTTACTAGTCTGCGCAGGGAAATAACCCCGGCAGGAAAGTCGCGTGCTTTCATTAATGATACTCCAGTAACAATCAATATCTTAAAGGAGCTTGGCGAAAAACTTATTGATATACATTCGCAGCATCAGACTCTGATACTTAATGATAGTTCATTCCAGCTTAATATTATCGACTCATTTGCAGGTACAGCGAAACTTAAAGAAGAATACAGAACGGTCTTTTTAAACTACAGGAAACATAAAAAGGAATTCGACGAGGTAAAGGATAAAGCTGACAGAAACAAAGCGGACCTTGAGTATTATCAGTACCAGCTTACGCAGCTTGATGATGCTAAACTGAAAACCGGAGAACTTCATGATCTGGAAACTGAACAGGAACTTCTAAGCCATTCTGAAGAAATAAAGTTGGCTTTAACCGGATCATCAAACCTGTTTTCTTCTGACGGGATATCGATACTCTCAATGCTCCGGGAGGTAAAAACCAATATCGGAAAAATTAAAGAGTTTCTGCCTGAAGGGGAAAGCCTTCTGTCAAGGAGTGAATCCTCCATCATTGAACTTGATGATATTGCATCTGAGATCGAAAAACTATCGGCTTCAGTTGAGGCTGATCCTCAGCGTCTTGAACAGGTTAATAACCGTCTTGATACTATCTACTCGCTGATGCAAAAACACCGGGCAAAGGATCTTGAAGAGCTGATTGTTAAAAAAGAGGAGATAAGAAAATTCATTAAATCGGTTGTTACGAGCGATGAACACCTTTCGGAGCTTGAATTGCTTCTCAAACAGGATAATGATTTGCTGAAGGCAATTTCTGAAAAGATGTCTGAAAAAAGAATGGTTGTCCTGCCGGAAATTGAACTGAAGATCATAGATCTGTTAAAACAGCTGGGGATGCCGAATGCAAAATTCAAAATATCACTTTCGCATCTTAAGGAATTCAGCATTTCAGGAATTGATCAGGCTGATTTTCTGTTTTCTGCAAACCGGCAGATAGCTCCGGAGAATCTTGCAAAAATTGCTTCGGGCGGCGAATTATCGAGAGTCATGCTCAGTCTTAAATCGTTACTTACAAAAAACAATAATCTGCCTACTATAATATTTGATGAGATAGACTCGGGAGTATCAGGAGAAGTGGCCGATAAAGTAGGACAGATACTCTCCGGGATGGGAAAATACATGCAGGTTATCAACATAACTCATCTTCCGCAGGTTGCCTCGCGCGGTAACATGCATTACCATGTTTACAAAGATGACCTTGAGGACTCAACATTTACCAGGATAAGATTGTTAACCCCTGAGGAAAGAGTACTGGAGGTTGCCAGGCTTCTGAGCGGCAGTGAAATAACCGATACAGCAATAAAAAACGCCAGAGAACTTTTTAAAGCCGCAGTTAATTGATTGTAATTTAATACGATTCGATTATGAAAGGACTTTTACAAGGGAAAAAAGGCATTATTTTCGGGGCACTTAATGAAAAATCCATTGCATGGAAGGTGGCCCTGAAAGCATGGCAGGAGGGGGCAGAGCTGGTTCTTACCAACTCACCTGTAGCTGTCAGAATGGGAACTATCAACGATCTGGCAGAGATTACCGGAAGCAAGGTGATCACTGCTGACGCCACTAAAATGGATGAAATTGAGAATCTGCTGGCAGAGAGTATGAAGATCTTCGGTGGCCAGTTTGATTTTATTCTTCATGCAATAGGAATGTCCCCGAACGTAAGAAAGGATATACCTTACGAACAGACTAACTATGAGAATATGCTGAAGACTTTCGACATTTCGGCTCTTAGTTTTCACAGGGTGCTGCAAACAGCATATAAGCTTGATGCTGTCAGGGAATGGGGATCGATAGTAGCATTGTCATACGTTGCAGCCCAGAGGACTTTCTCTGGTTACAATGACATGGGAGATGCAAAGGCGTTACTCGAATCTATAGCCAGAAGCTTTGGATATATATATGGCCGCGACAAAAAAGTAAGGATTAACACGGTTTCCCAGTCTCCGACTGCCACTACGGCAGGAAGCGGAATACATGGTTTTGAATCTCTGATCGATTTTGCAGATAGAATGTCTCCGCTGGGAAATGCCACAGCTGAGGAATGTGCAGATTATTGCGTAGTTCTTTTTTCAGATCTGACCAAAAAAGTGACTATGCAGAATCTGTTTCATGACGGGGGCTTTTCAAGCATGGGAATGAGCATGAGAGCTATTGAACAATACAGAAAAAGCTTTGATGAAGGTGATCGTGACCAATAGCCGATAGGTATAAAAACCTATTTTAAAAGTGACTTACTGGTAAGGTGTGTCACTTTTTTTATATTTGGGAATTAATAACCGGATCATGATAAAAATTGTTCTTCTAATACTCTTTTATTTCGGATTCCCTGTAATCATTATTTATTTATGTCAGCGATGGTCGGTTTTACAAAAACTGGGCACTATAGTGTTAGCTTATGGTTTTGGACTTTTGCTGGGCAGTTCCGGCATTTTTCCGGAAGGTAGCCATCAGTATAAACTTGCGCTTCAGGGCAGAACAGTCCTTCCAGGCCCCGAACTGGAAAAGCTCGCCAATGATGGGATCATCACGGTTGAAGATAAGTTTGTTAACCAGATAGCATTTGTTCAGGATATCATACCAACTGTTGTTGTTCCGCTGGCATTTCCTCTGCTTCTGTTTTCGCTGAATATCAAAAGATGGCTGAAGTATGCAAAGAAAGGGTTTATCTCTGTAGCACTTGCTCTTGTTGCAGGATTGGTCATGGTTACAGCAGGTTTTTTTATATGGAAGGATTCAATTCCCGACAGCTGGAAACTTGCCGGAATGTTCGAAGGAATTTATACAGGGGGAACTCCAAATTTCGTTGCCATAAAGATGGCTCTTGACGTTGAACCTAATCTTTTTGTTCTGGCCAGTACTTATGATATGATTATTGGAGCGGGTCTTGTTTTATTCTTTATCACAATAGCTCCCAGAATATTCAGAACTATTCTTCCAAAATTATCAGAGGTTAAAAGCATTTCCAGGGAGACCGATATTATTGCAAAAGAGACGGAAAGCATGGATGATTTCTCTGGAATGTTGAATAAAGATACTATACTTCCACTTTTGAAAGCCCTGGGTGTCTCTGCAGCAATTTTTGCTGTTGCGGGAGGATTAAGTCTGGCATTACCTATGTTTCCACAAATGGTGGTCGTCATTCTTTCAATAACAACGCTTGCTGTTCTTGCATCGCTTATAAAACCATTGAACAGGATTAAAAAGACATTTCAGCTCGGGATGTATCTGATACTTGTCTTTTCTCTTACCGTGGCTTCAATGGCAGATATTAAATCGATGTTCAATATAGGAATGATGAATATTGTTCTTTTTATTCTATGGTGCTACTTCGGATCTCTTATCTTTCATCTTATTCTCGCAAAGATATTCAGAGTAGATGCTGACAATTTCCTAATAACAGCTACAGCCTTCATATTTTCTCCGCCATTTGTTCCTCTTGTAGCAAATGCCCTCAAGAACAAAGATCTGATAATTACAGGTATAACGGGAGGTATCATAGGATACATCCTGGGTAATTACTTCGGTGTGGCTCTTGCTTATTTCCTAAAAGGATTCTGTTAGAACAGATAATTAAGTCCGATTGCGAAACCTATATTTCCATCCTGCTTATTTAAGGCTTTGCCCATGTCAATTGCAACCACAAAGTTCTGGTTCATGGCTGCCATAATGCTTATACCAGCACTCTGATGCAGTTTCTCTGAACCCGGATTAAAGAAATCGGAATAATTCTCTGTCGGGTATTTTTCATTAAATGTGGTCTCAAGATTATCAGGCAGTTTGATCTTTTTTGTAATCATTCCGAAGTCGTAAAATCCATCCAGACCAAGATAACAATCCTGCTTTAAGAAGGTGAAATAGAGCGGTTTCCATCGCAACTCGATATTGCCATAGAAGAAACCATCTCCAACAATCCTGTTCTTAAGAACTCCACGCAGGGTACTTGCTCCGCCTAACCCCTCAGATGTTGCCCCGGTAAGCATTGATGTTATTACCTGTGACTGGTAATAGTACGGGACAGTTCCGGAAAGAGTTGTCTGATATCCTACCCGGTAGACAAATGAAAGATCTTTTTCTATTAATGTAAAATATTGACGATGTGTGACATATAATTTTGAAAAACCATTGTCGTTCCCCATTAACGAAGGAGCAGCCTCAATTCCGATCTCTGTCCAAATTCCTTTCATAGGATTTGGCCTGTTGTCGCGGCTATCGTAAGCAACACCTGCCTTGATTGTATTGACCCAGCCTCCGCCGGCTTCGTTTTCCGATATAATTCCCAGAACCTGATAACGTTCATAAAGCCCGGGCTGATCAGCCACTGAAGGTATTTTAACATCTTTACCTTTATTGAGTTTATCAATATCAACAGAACTGATCACAAAATTCTGAAAAGCAAATCCGGCACTCCATTTAATATAATCTCCTGAAAGCTTTCCCTGGAAATCGTTCTTGAATCTGAACTGGTTCTTTTTAAAACGATAAAACATGCTGGTCCTGTATGGGGAACCGGTTATCTCATCATCCATCCAGTCTTTATTATATACCGACTCATAACCATTAAAACCATAAAAATGATTTGCCTGATCGGGAAGATAACTGAGGTCGCTTGTCATGTGAACCCCTTTTATCAGATGGTTCGATTCATACATAAACCTGAATATTCCGCTTCCTTTAGTATAATGAGAAGCTTCAGTATAGGTATGATCAAGAAAATCAGGATATTTACTGCCATCGCCATAATTAAAGAATTCAAAAAGAGCTCCATATTGAAATCCAAGATTGTTATCATAAGAGACTGCAGGCAGCGCCCCGCCGAATTTCCATCCTTTTTTTACCTTTTTCTCCTGGGCCGAAAGACAGAATGATAATGTGATTAAAAGAATGAATAGATAATTTCTTTTCATGGGTTAATGGTTTGATATATCTGTAAATATTTTTTAAATTAACTCCCTGTGGTACCTCCATGCTTCTGAAAACATAGAAGTATCATAATGATAAAGATAAAGAAAACCTGAAATGAAGAACACTTTTTTCAATATTTGCTACCTTAGAACTTTAATTATACGACTAAATGCTTAGCGGACTACTTATAAAAAATATAAAAAAACTGGTCCAGGTTGAGGATACTTTCAGAACCAGGATTTGTGGAAGTGATATGTCGAAGGTGACCATGATTGATGATGCGTTTCTGATTATCAGGGATGGACTTATTGACGACTACGGAAAGATGAAAGATCTTGACAAAGAGGTTGTTATGACTAAAACTCCCGCCATTGATATAATTGATGCTGCCGGAAGAATGGTATTCCCTTCTTTCTGCGATCCGCATACTCATATTGTTTATGCAGGAAGTCGAGAGGTTGAGTTTTCAGATAAAATTAGAGGGCTGTCGTATGAGGAGATTGCGAAACGGGGAGGTGGAATATTGAATTCGGCTAAACAGCTTCATAACTCATCAGAGGATGAACTGTTTGCCCAGTCAATGGTCAGGTTAAATGAAATAATAAGTCAGGGAACAGGTGCTGTAGAAATAAAAAGCGGCTATGGGCTTAATACTGATGATGAGCTAAAAATGCTGAGGGTAATAAAAAGAATCAGGGAATCAAGTCCGGTTGAAGTAAAAGCCACTTTTCTGGGCGCTCATGCTGTACCTGAAGAGTATAAGAACAATAGGAGAAAGTATGTGGATATAATCATTAATGAAATGATACCTGTCATAGCTTCATATGAGCTGGCTGATTATATCGATGTGTTTTGCGATCGCGGATTCTTTACGGTGGAGGATACAGAAAGAATATTAATGGCAGGTATGAAATATGGGATGAGGGCAAAACTTCATGCCAATGAACTCGGCTTAACGGGAGGTGTACAGACAGGTATAAAGTATAATGCACTGTCAGCTGATCATCTTGAATGCATCGGAGACGAAGAGATAAATGCTCTTTTGGAATCAGAAACAATGCCAACTGTTCTTCCCGGATCTTCACTTTTTCTTGGTATTTCTGATGCACCGGCACGAAAGATGATTGATGCTGGTCTTCCGGTAGCTTTAGCATCTGATTATAATCCCGGATCATCGCCATCAGGTAATATGAAGCTGATAATGTCTTTGGGATGCATCAGATTAAGAATGCTTCCCGAAGAAGTGCTTAATGCTGTCACAATAAACTCAGCTTATGCAATGGGACTGTCAGAAACACACGGGTCTATAGCAAAGGGGAAGGTTGCAAATGTGTTTATTACAAAAGAAATACCCTCTTTTGAGTTTTTGCCTTATGCTTATGGCAGTAACCTTATTGAAACAGTTATTCTGAAAGGAAATATTATAAAGTAGTATCCACAGAGCATCACAAAAAGGATTTAAAAGGTATTGATTTATGGAGAAACAGATTATAGAATGTGTTCCGAATTTCAGCGAAGGCAGGGACCTGGAGATCATTAAGCAGATAACAGATGTTATTGAATCGGTAAAAGGAGTGAAACTTCTTGATGTTGATCCCGGCAAAGACACCAACAGGACAGTAGTGACGTTTGTAGGATATCCTGACGCAGTAGCTGAAGCCGCCTTTCTTGCAGTAAAAACAGCGTCTGAGATTATCGACATGTCAAAACATCATGGTGCACATCCCAGGATGGGAGCTACAGACGTTCTTCCATTTGTGCCTGTCTCAGGCATTTCCATGGAAGAGACTGTCGTCTATGCCCGCAAGGTGGCAAGGCGGGTAGGTGAGGAACTTAATATCTCTGTTTATTGTTACGAAAATGCAGCCTTTGAAGAAAAAAGAAAAAACCTGGCGGATTGCAGGGCTGGTGAATACGAAGGTCTTAAAATGAAATTGGCCGACCCGGCATGGAAACCAGATTTTGGTCCCGATGTCTTTAATGATAAAGCCGGAGCTACAGCAGTCGGAGCACGTGATTTCCTGGTTGCTTATAATGTCAATCTGAACACCACTTCTACACGGAGAGCAAATGCAATAGCTTTTGATGTAAGAGAAAAAGGAAGGACAATAAAGAATGAAAAAGGGGAAAAAGTTCATATTCCGGGCTCACTCAAAAGTGTGAAGGCAATAGGTTGGTACATTGAGGAATACGGAGTAGCCCAGATCTCAATGAATCTTACAAACATATCTGTAGCACCTGTTCATATAGCTTTTGATGAAGTATGCAAAAAAGCAGAGGCCAGAGGGGTGAGGGTCACCGGATCGGAACTGGTCGGCCTTGTTCCGCTGAAAGCTATTCTTGATGCAGGACGATATTTTCTTGAAAAACAGCAAAGATCGACAGGGATCTCTGACGGGGAACTGATAAAAATAGCAGTGAAATCACTGGGACTGAATGATGTTCATCCTTTCAATCCGGAAGAAAAGATCATCGAATTTGTCATGGATGAAAAGAACAAAAGAAAGCTGGTCGATATGAGCCTGAGTGCTTTCATGAATGAAACAGCGTCTGAATCACCTGCACCAGGGGGAGGTTCAATATCTTCATACATGGGCGCACTGGGAGCCGCTCTTGGCACAATGGTGGCAAACCTGTCAAGCCATAAGAGGGGCTGGGACGAACGATGGAAAGAGTTTTCTGATCTGGCCGAAAAAGGGAAAACAGTTCAAAACGCCCTTTTAAACCTTGTAGATGAAGATACTGATGCTTTTAATAAAATAATGGATGCATACGGACTTCCCAAAAAGACAGAAGAAGAAAAATCCATAAGAAAGCGGGCTGTCCAGGATGCTACCAGGGCTGCAATCATGGTTCCGTTCAGGGTTATGGAAACAGCCTTTTCCTGTTTTGAACTGATAAAGGAGATGGTGGAAAAAGGTAATCCGAATTCTGTGTCGGATGCAGGGGTTGGAGCTTTAGCCCTGCGTTCATGTATCAAAGGTGCATTCCTAAATGTAAAGATCAATGCTGCAAGTCTTGACGATAAGGACTTTGTGAAAGAAATTCTCGGAAAAGGATCTGATATTGAGGCAAAAACCATTGAAGCTGAAGAGGAGATAATGGATATGGTGGAACTTAAGATATCTCAAATGTAATATGTTCCGGCTCCCTGTAGCCTCTACAACCTCTACAACCTACACAACCTATACAACCTATACAACCTTTACAGCATTTATCGCCTCTACAGCCTCTGCAGCCTTATTATATCGTGATTCTCTTAATGGTTCTGAGGTGATGAGAATACTTCCCGGTTTCTTGTTTGAAAATGCCCTGGTGATCAATTGTATCGATCCTTACGCGTCCCGATCCGTGTATCACAAGTCCTTGTGAGAAGATCATTCCCACATGTGTTATTTTTCCCTGTTGATTATCGAAAAAAACAAGGTCTCCGGGCTTAGTCTCGTCAATGAAGTTAATATTATCACCAATCTCAGCCTGGGTACATGCATTGCGTGGAATTGAAATGCCGTGAATCTTGTAAACAAGCTGTGTGAAACCCGAGCAATCAATACCTGACGGTATGCGCCCTCCCCATATATAAGGACTATTGATGAACTTCATTGCTGTGTCAGTTAACGAATCATTGGTGGTAATGTGTTTGTTACTGAATTCTTTGCAGGTTGTGTAAATGTTTTTGCCGACAACAAATGTCTTATCTTCAAAATCAGGATTAAAGATCTCGCATCCTGCTTCCAGAACCAGTTTTGTCTTATCATTCTTATAGCATAACAGCGGCCTGTTAAGTACATATCCGCAGGAAGAACCTTCCTCAGGAGATTGCTGCAGATGGTCAACGTCGATCCAACCGGGATATTTGTCAAAAATGGTCTCAATCTTAATCCAGTTGCCTGATCTGTCAGTAATAGTATATTTTTCACCAAAAAGTATCTGGCTAAGCATTTCTGACTTGTGCGAGGGGCCCGATCTTAACGGAACAAAAACATTCTCACATATATATCTTTCCATGAATTTTTGTTTTTTCAAAATTAGTAAATATCCTTATAAATATATCAATGCTACTCAAAGCAGAATGTGATTGGTAATAATCAGAAGATGGTGAGTTTGCATGACTATCTTTTCATCGATTGTTTCTTTACCTGTTTCCTCTGTGGTTCTCAATATGAGTTCTTTACTATTATTTTAGAAAAATTACTATAAATTTGCTCTTGAAAACAGATTTACCTAATCAACCAGACGATGTCTGTAGTTCAGAAGATTTGGAATTCAGGAAGAAAGCATATTTTAAATTCTATTCTTTTCCTGCTTAGTATAATATTTGTTGTGATTATCCTGTCGTTCGATAAGAATTATTCATGGCAGGATATATCAGGGAGAGGAATTGTTGTCACCTCATGCTATTTTGTCCTTTACATGTTCCTTTATCAATTCCGCCCGGAAATATTGAATGTAGTGCGTAAGACATTATTTATCATTATCACTATCCTGTTTTTCGTTTCGGTAACAGCCATCTGTGTATCTTTGAGTGATCAGAACATACTCTATATTATTCCTTTTGCATTAATTCCGATAGTGATCCGTACGTTTTATGATGCCCGTCTTGCATTGTTTGTGCTCCTGATTACTATCATGATCACAGGATTCATTGTTCCAAAACCTTTTGAATTTGTGTTCCTGAATTTCTTAACAGGAATGGTTGCGATATTTTCTCTTAAGAACATATACAGGAGAGCAAGGTTGTTTACATCATGTGTATTTATTGTATTAAGCTATTCGGTTATATTTTTTGCTATCAGCCTGGAAACCTCAGATATTGACTGGTCAAGTTTCAAATGGATTGCAGGGAACGGATTTTTGATCCTTTTAAGTTATCCGGTAATCTTTCTTTTTGAAAAAAAATTTTATTTTTTATCTGATGCCACCTTGCTGGAGTTGTCTGATACCAACCAGCCGCTTTTAAGAAGGCTGGCAAGAGAGGCCCCCGGTTCATTTCAGCATTCACGACAGGTTGCAATTCTTGCTGAAGAGGCCGCTGCTGTGGTTGATGCAAATGTACTACTTGTGAGAACCGGTGCTCTTTACCATGACATCGGGAAAATTGTTAATGCAGATTATTTCGTTGAAAATCAGACTATGGGTTCAAGCCCACATAAAAATCTTGATCCTCTGGAGAGTTCGGCGATAATAATTAACCACGTTAATGAAGGAGTCTTTTTAGCCAGAAAATATAAACTTCCTGTTCAGATAATTGATTTCATTAGGACACATCACGGGACAACAAAAACCTATTT
>DAOQAX010000012.1:0-23178 GCA_035354395.1 Bacteroidales bacterium
AAAGCAGCTCGCACGAGCTCTTAATGTGTCGGAGTCCCTGGCTAATCTGATGGCCCAGCGTAACATAAAATCTGCCGGGGATGCAGAAGCTTTTTTCAACCCAAGTCTCGATTATATCCATGATCCTTTTCTTATGAAGGATATGAATCTGGCTGTTGACAGGATATCCACTGCAGTAAAGAAAAACGAAAAGATACTTGTTTATGGTGATTATGATGTAGATGGGACAACAGCTGTTGCCCTGATGTATTCATTCTTAAAAGATCAGTATTCAAATGTTGTATATTATATCCCTGACAGGTATAAAGAGGGATATGGAGTTTCATTTCAGGGGCTCGATTATGCTTATCAGCAGAACTGCAAGGTGGTGATTACCCTCGATTGTGGTATTAAAGCTGTGGAAAAAGTAAAGTATGCACATACAAAAGGGCTCGATATTATCATTTGCGATCACCATTATCCGGGTGATGAAATTCCCAAAGCTCTTGCAGTTCTTGATCCAAAACAGCCTAACTGCAACTACCCGTATAAAGAGCTCTCAGGTTGTGGTGTCGGGTTTAAGCTTATTCAGGCTTATTCAAGGGTTCATGGTATACAGTTCAGCAAGATATTAAATTACCTCGATCTTGTTGCCGTAAGTATTGCATCAGATATTGTACCTCTTACAGGTGAAAACAGGGTACTGGCATATTTCGGGTTGAAACAGCTTAACGAATCGCCACGTACAGGGCTGAAAGAGATTATCCGTGAATCGGAAGTTTCAAAAGCTCTTACAATTGAAGATGTCGTCTTTAAAATCGGACCAAGGATCAATGCAGCTGGAAGGATGGAAGCAGGCAGCAAGGCTGTTGACCTGCTGGTATCAAGCGATACAGCCGTCGCCACAGAAATTAGCAAAGAGATCAATAATTTCAATACTGAAAGGAGAAGCGTCGACAGGGTGATCACAACAGAAGCCATGCGGATGATATCTGAAGATAAGAGAACTGTAAATTCAAGAACCACCGTTTTGTATAATCCCTCATGGAAGAAAGGAGTGATAGGAATTGTAGCCTCAAGACTCATTGAGACCTATTATCGTCCCACAGTCATTCTGACCGAATCAAATGGATTTGCCACCGGTTCAGCACGCTCCGTTCAGGGCTATGATCTTTATCAGGCTATTGAAGCATGCAGTGATCTCCTGGAAAGCTTCGGGGGACATATGTTTGCAGCCGGGCTGACCTTGAAAAAGGAGAATATACAACCATTTATGGAGAGGTTCGAAGAGTATGTTCAAAATACTATATCTGAAGAACAGCTTGTCCCAAAGGTATCTATCGATGAAGAACTCTCATTTTCGGAGATAAATGAGGATTTCTTCAGGACAATGAGCCTGTTTCAGCCATTCGGACCTGAAAACATGTCACCGGTATTTGTTTCACGTAATATCTTCGATATAGGATCTGGACGTATGGTCGGATCAAGCGGAGAACATCTTAAACTGGATCTTTGCCAGGAGTCGACGGGGCAGAAAAGCTTCCCTGCAATAGCTTTCAACCAGGCAAATTATTTTGAATATATCAGGAAAGGTAATCCCTTCGATATATGTTATTCTCTGGAAATGAATGAATTCAGGGGAAATAAAAATCTTCAGCTGAATATAAGGGATATTAAAATACCGGAAGGAGAAGACGGGAGAACGGAGGCCGGAGAATGGAGAACGGAAACGGGAGAACGGAGACCGGAGACCGGAGAACGGAGAACGGAGAACGGTAGATGAAATCATAGATTTATCCTGATTAAAAAGGGATATCTCAGCTTTGAGACATCCCTTTTTAAAACCATTAAGATGTAGTTTTTATCTTATTTAACAGATTCTACTTCAGGCATGTCGACATTTACATATGGAGTGTCATATTCGAAATCCCAGATTTCCATGTTTCCTTCATCATAAAATGTGATGTGGCAATGTAGTAAATTGTTGCCAATTTCGGTGGCTGTAAAATTTTCAAACCTGTGTAAAGGTACTGTGTCTCCGCCTGAGTTTTCGCTTACTCCCCAATACCAGTCATAAATTCCTGCACAGGAAGCTGGATTCCAGTCTGTAAATGTCATTTTCCACTCAAATCTTGACATGTTGCTATACCCGGAAGTATGAACCTCCCATTTGCTAAAACCTTTATAGAGGGTTTTCTGATTTTTAACGTATTTAATATACTTTGTGGTAGTAGTATTCTCATAGCTGCCATCAGCACCGGAATAAGAAATTCTGCTTATGTAATCTATAGTATCGCGGATCCTTATCCTTTCATAATAATCGTAGCCATAAGAACCGTTCATAGAACGTGTATACCATCCCTGGGAATCGGGTCCAATCCATGAATAATCGTATGTACCCTTAGCTGAATCACCTTTCTTCATTGAAGGCAATTCTGGGACCGATGCATTAAAACCCTCATCAGCAGCAACCGAAATGGAAGAAGTGACAAAAGATTGTATCCCGATATTAATGTTAACTGCACATTCTGTTGCGACATCTAATTCCTCTTCACTTACTTTTGGTTCATCCTTTTTACATGAAACAAAAAATGAAAATAATACAAACGATAGCAGAATAATAACTTTGGTCTTCATACTTAAATAATTAATTATTTATTAAAGATTATTTGAAATCATACATGACTGATAGTTAATTATTTTAATTCCGGGTTACCTTTGCTGAGCGCCCTCCCGAAAACCGGATACGGTTGTGAATGTGGTTAACCAAACGGATTATGGTTTTGTGTTTTACTTAATACTATATTCCAAATTTACACAAATTTTAGAATTTAAAGTATTAAGGCAATAATTCTTCAACGTTTTAGCTTAGTATCATTTTTGAACATTGCATTATTTTAAAAGCCAATAATTCAGAATATCACCATGAACTGCATTTTTATTTCATTAGTGTCTCCTGGGTGATTACTGTTTTTCATCAGAGATGTGATACTATATTTTACCCTCAGGTCGATAATATCTTTTATATCCCATTTTGCCATAATGTAACTGCGGCAACCTTCTCCTGATAGTGCAGGAACACTGTAACTGTAAAGAAGATCATTTTCGTAGGTGTAAATTCTTGAATTCCAGTCGTCTGTGCTGAATATGCAATATCTGACCCATAATGCAACAGGGATATGTCTGAATCTGAAACTGATATCTTCAAGCAGTAAAGTCCCGCTGCTTCCCGAAGGATCAACGGTTTTATAATCGATCCGGGTCCCCAGAGTCAGATTATCATACAGAGAGTATCGCACACTTCCTCTTACACTTCTTGCAACCATCTGTTTTTGTTGAGGGACTCCTCTGTTTCCAGCGCTGTCAACCATTGAATACTTATAATTATAGCATGCATCGAACGTAAGGTTATCTGAAGGCAGAAATCTGACTCTTAGTTCTTTTTTTCTTCCCCATGTCGGGGCGCTGCAACGGTATTTCAGCCATGGAAAATACTGATTATCACAACCTCCGCTTATAAAGAGATGTTTTGCTGCTTCAAATGTGAAGTTTGCAACAATTCCCTCCTCATTGCTGGTCGATGAGCTGCTTCCAGGGCCCCGGCCGTGAAAAGTTGTGTAACCTGCATCATAGTTTCTGTACAGAAAGTTAATGGTCAACCTGTCGGATGGCCTGAATGATAATCCCTGCACAAGTGCATGGTTTTTAAATTCATTAGTTGAAAACTCGCCATAAAACAGGATTTTTTTAATAAAGCTGGTATAGTAGGCAGAACATATACTGTTATGGGTCCCTTTAAAGCTTAATATGTTTTCAGGATCATCTGTTTCCTGTATAACGGGAAGAGAAAACTTGTCTTCTGACCAGGTGAGGCCAAGACGCAGATTCTTAAAATTATGTGAGAAATTCAATCCGCAAGCCAAATCAGCAACTACGTCTTTCTTAAGTAAAAGATCAGGTGTGTTATGAAGGCCTGCTTTATAGAAATTCTCAATGTAAGTTTCTGACGATCCCGATATACCCAGGGTGGCATCAGAATAGTTCTTTGAATAAAAGAGAGATAACATTGAATTTTTAATGGAAAATTCTGCAGCTATTCCCCTGAAAAAACTGTTTTCATCAGTTGATGTATATGGCTTAATCTCATCTTTTGATGACATGTATCCCGAGGAAGTGACCGATAAGCCTGAGCGGATACCAGTATTGATATTGGTACCCTGACCGAAGCGTGCTGTATAATCGCCAATAATTAATCTTCTTAAAGTGCCTTTTCCGTTGTAAGCAAGGTTGAATGACATAAAGTCGGGAAGGGACGATTCCCCGTTCAGGAACTTTTCCCCGGGATCTTTTTCAACGGTAAACCCTCCTGAAAAATCTCCTGCAATAAACCTGTATTTTGAAAGTATCTTCCATGCTGATCCCAGCCACGTTGTATCATTATCGCCTGGTTTAACGGAGATATTTGTAATTGATGTGCTTCTGATTCTTGCCAAGCCGGGATTTGATTTCAATTTCTCCTCAAGGGAGATGAAGGGGATCATCATCAATACGGTTTCTTTATCAAAACCGGGAATACCGGCCAGTTCATAAAAAGAGACGACTCTGCCTGAAGAATGAACATAATCAGTTAGCACTTTTATTTGAAAATCAGAGAGGAAGAATAATCTTGAAATCTCATTTTCATCGGCAGAATTAATATTGACGGGCTTTTCTGTGAGATCGTAAAGTCTTTCAATATATATGGCAACTGCTTCGGGGTCGTTGTCGTCGGCTGCCAGTTCCTCAGACACAGAAATGATGATTTCCGATAATTTCTCAGATTGGCAATATCCAAAAACAGGAATTATTATGAATAGAAAAAGCAATACAAATTTGTTTCTTTTAACCGCAGAGGGCGCAAAGCCCCGATAGTTTCCGGGGTACGCAAAGGACGTTAAGGTCTTTCTATATAGTTTTAAATCCTTCATCATGATGAAGAAATTCTTTTATGCCCCGTTAACTACCCTTCTTATTCCATTTTTCAACAAGTAGACGTTGAAATTAATCAACAAGCCAAGCTTATAACCTCCAAGTTTCATGTAGGTTAATGTTTGTGCCAGATGAACGTCATTTAAAGACTCAACGCTCTTTATCTCAATGACCACTTTTTTTTCTACCAGAAGATCAATTCTATATCCACATTCGAGTTTAACTTCTTCAAAGATCAACGGCATTGGTTTTTCTTTCTCAACTGATAATCCTGATTTTCTAAGCTTATAATATAAACATTCCTTATAAGAACTTTCAAGTAACCCGGGACCTAAGGATTGATGAACCTTAATTGCCAATCCTATTATTTTATTTGAAATCTCGTTTTCAGTCATCTTCTTAATGAATTGGTGTTCTTCCTTTGAGTTCTTTGCGTTTTCTAACCCTCCGGAACGATAGTGAAGGAGGGCTTTGAGCACTTTGCGGTTAATGGATTTTAAATACAAATGACACTGATGAGGTCATTCCAAGTTTTTCATGAGTAGCGAAGCTCAGATCCATCCTGACAATTTTTGTCAGATATCCCAGCCCGAAGCTGAATGAATTGTTATAAGTGCTGAATCCTCCCCGGAGAAAGAGCTTCTTCATTGCCTCATATTCAAATCCTGTTCTTACAAGCAGCTTGCTTCCGGAACTCATTTCTGCCTCAATTCCTGCAAAAAGAGAGCTGTTCAGATATGCTCCAACTCCGGTGCGTAATGTAGTTGGCATTGATGTTTTTCTCAGGGAATTTGGAACAAAATTAAAAAGATGCAGACCGATAGTCACATTTTGCGAAGGAGATATCAGAAACCCGGCTTCAAATGTCACAGCACGGCTATCAGCATAATCATATAATGCTTTTTCTGAGAAATAGTCGACCTGTACCCCGGCTGCAATCTTATCTGTAAGTTTCAAACCGCATCCCAGGCCTGTCATCTCCCGCCTGTAATCGGCGTACCCGAAATGGGAATAAATTGCTCCCAGAGAAGCTTTCCCTGCAGGAATTCTTATTCCGGCTGTTCGTGTACCCAGTTCCTTAAGATTGAAACGGTTCTCATAGTTCAGGCCAAACGAAAAATCGTTGTTGGAAGCAAGTGTCGCCTGGTTGTGGAATGACGACCAGAAACCCTCTTTCATTATGCAGACATATCCCAACCCTGCTTCACCAGCTCCTGCTGTAAGACGATAATGATCTACGGCTGAGGTGGTTAAAGAGAGCACAAGTAAAAATACTGAAACAGATAATTTGTGCAGCGAGCCCAACTGTTTCGAATTTATACCCTAAGGTACAAAAAAAATCAATCCGGTAAAAAGATTGATTTAATTCATTTTTACTCCTGATCATCTGTGTTGGTTCTTCACTTTATTGTCGCACACGAAACCGCAGAAGAGTAACAAGGGGTAGGCCGATAAAAGCTTTTAGTTAGTCTTGTACGGATACTTTACATTTTTCAGTTCTTCGTTAGCCTGAACAATTTTCTTTTTAAGTGATTCCTTATATTTTACCACTTCCTTCATAAGGTTTTCATCGCCAGCGGCAATGATCTGGGCGGCCAGGATACCGGCATTCTGGGAGGCATTCAGGCCAACTGTGGCAACGGGTATCCCGGCAGGCATCTGGAGTATGGAAAGAATAGAATCGAGTCCTTCGAGAGAAGCCTTAATAGGAACACCGATTACAGGAACAGGTGTCATAGCAGCAATAACACCGGGAAGATGAGCAGCCATCCCTGCAGCAGCTATGATAACTTTTATTCCCCTTGAGGCGGCATTTTTAGCAAATTTTTCAACCTCTTCAGGAGTCCTGTGAGCCGATAAGGCATTCATTTCAAAAGGTATCTTAAAATCGTTAAGTATCTGGGCTGTCTTTTCCATCACAGGCAGATCTGATGTACTGCCCATTATTATGCTGACTTTAGGTTCCATTTAAAATTATTTTAATTTAACTTGTTGATAAGGACAAAAGTACGGTATTATTTTCATATTTTCGCAGCGGCTGATATTTCAATAGTTCTGATATGAAAGAAATCACAATACTTGATAAAAAATTCAAAGAGTTTATCCCCGAAAAAGATATAGAAAAAAGGATTGGTGAGCTTGCTGATCAAATAAATAAAGATTATAAAGGGAAAGATGTAGTTTTTGTCGGGATACTTAACGGGGCATTTCTTTTTGCTGCAGAACTCTTTAAGAGAATTGATCTGGAAGCGAAGATCACATTTGTTAAGCTTGCTTCATATACCGGAACAAAATCGTCAGGATCAATAAAGGAACTCATTGGCTGGAATGAAAATATCCAGGGTAAGAACGTAATAATTATTGAAGATATCGTGGATACCGGCCATACACTTGAACGCATTATTGATGAGCTTGTGATCAGAAAAGTTGCTGAGGTGAAAATTGCAACCCTGCTTTTCAAACCGGAGGCATATACAAAAAAGATCCCGGTTGATTATGCCGGCTTTGAAATACCGAACAATTTTGTGGTTGGTTATGGTCTCGATTATGATGGTTATGGCCGTAATCTTCCCTCTGTTTATACATTAATACTTTAAAATTTATATCTTATTATGGTTAATTTTTTGATTTTCGGACCTCCGGGGTCAGGTAAAGGAACACAGTCGGTGAAGCTGGCTGAAAAATTCAATCTTCTTCATCTTTCAACAGGAGATATGCTGCGTGCTGAGATATCAGCCGGAACAGAACTTGGAAAAAAAATGAGCTCAATCATGTCAAAAGGTGAGCTGGTTCCTGATGAGGTTGTTATTGAGATGATAGCTAATAAAATAGATAACAGCAAAGGAATATCAGGATTTCTTTATGACGGATTTCCCCGCACAGTAGAACAGGCAATAGCTCTTGAAAAAATGCTGAACGACAGGAAGATGAAGATCGACACTATGCTGGTACTTGATGTAGATCATGATGAACTGGTAAAGAGGTTGATAGCCAGAGCAGAACTGTCAGGAAGGCCAGATGACAAAGATCCTAAAGTTATTGAAAACAGGATTGATGTTTACAAATCAAAGACAGAGCCCATTATAGATTATTGCAAAAAGAAAGGTATATACCAGCCGGTTAAAGGTATGGGCACTATTGAAGATATCTTCAACAGGCTCTGCGATTGCATTAATAAAGTAAAATAATAATATTTACCACCTTATAGAGGCTGTCTAAAAAGGTTTTAATCCTTGTTTACCCCTAAATCCCACTGACGCTCCGGTCAGTGCAGGCCTAAAGGGGACTTGTTGAATACCAATCTCTTACAAAGCCCCCTTCAGGGGGTTTGGGGGTAAGGCAGGGATTTTTAAACAGCCTCAGGGCGGGTACAAACAAAGTGGTTATATAAATTGTTAATCAACTTATTACAGGTAGTTTAGGTACTTAATTATAATACATGTCGGGATCCAGTTTTGTAGATTATATAAAGGTGTATTGCCGCTCCGGTAACGGAGGAGCAGGATCGGCTCATTTCCGCAGGGAAAAGTTTGAGCCAAAGGGAGGACCCGACGGAGGCGACGGGGGAAGAGGCGGACATATCATCCTGCGTGGTAATGACCAGATGTGGACCCTTCTGCATTTAAAGTACCAGCGTCATATATTTGCCGAAAACGGAGGCTCGGGCGGACGACAACAATCAACAGGAGCTGAAGGAAAAGATGTGATAGTTCAGGTTCCTCTCGGGACTATAGCTAAAAGCAAGGAAGGAGAGCTCCTTTTTGAGATTACAAGTGACGGAGAAGAGAAGATTCTGGCAAGAGGAGGCAGGGGCGGACAGGGAAATGTCCACTTCAAATCTCCTGTCAACCAGACTCCAAGATATGCACAACCGGGAGAACCAGGAATAGAAGATGAATTCATCCTTGAACTTAAGATCCTGGCAGATGTCGGACTTGTGGGCTTTCCAAATGCCGGTAAATCAACGCTGCTTTCTGTAATATCGGCTGCCAAACCAAAGATTGCCGATTATGCTTTCACGACTCTGGTTCCAAACCTGGGTATTGTAAGCTACCGTGACGATAAATCATTCGTTGTGGCTGATATCCCGGGAATCATTGAAGGCGCTCATGAGGGCAAAGGCCTTGGAATAAGGTTTCTGAGACATATTGAAAGGAATTCGATGCTTCTCTTTATGGTTCCTGCCGACAGCAAAAACATTAAAGAGGAATATGAAATACTGATCAATGAGTTGAAGATGTACAATCCTGAACTGCTTGATAAAAAGCGTATCCTGGCTATTTCAAAATCAGATATGCTGGACAAAGAACTGATGGATGAAATGAAGAAGGAACTGCCTGATATTCCTGGAATATTTATCTCCTCTCTGACAAAAGAGGGGCTGACAACCCTGAAGGATATGATTTGGAAAGAACTTAATAACTACTGATTACTATTATGCTTGAACATCTTGATCAACAGCTCTTCCTTTTTTTGAATTCGATGCATTCCACTTTCTGGGATCCCATAATGGTTGCCCTGAGTGGTAAATTAATATGGGCACCTCTGTATCTGGCCATTCTTATATATCTTGGGTACAGATACAAAAGAAAATTTCTGGTAATAATAGGATTACTGGCTCTTTCTGTACTTCTTGCAGATCAGGGTTCTGTTCAGATCTTCAAAAATACTGTTCAGCGTTTGCGTCCTTGCCATGAACCTTCTCTGGAAGGGCTTGTCCATATAGTAAACGGCAAATGCGGCGGGCAATTCGGTTTTGTCTCTTCTCATGCCGCAAACTCATTTAATATAGCTGTTGTCAGCCTGCTGTTTATAAGGAAAAGGTGGTATTCAATAAGTATTGTGTTATGGGCAATTATTGTAGGCTACAGCAGAATCTACCTGGGGGTTCATTACCCTGGCGATGTGATATGCGGCTCTCTTTACGGAATATTAGTAGGCTGGTTTATCTACAAATTATATATTTCGATTGACAATAAGATACTCCGGAATAAACCATATTTCTCTTCAGGTCAGCTCACCTGATAAATTCTTATTCCATCCATGCTCTGTCTGGTTCCCGAATCTGATGATCCGTTCTTCAATCTCGCAATTGAAGAGATTCTGCTTAAGGACAGCGATGAAGAATTTATTATTTTGGGCATCAACAATCAGTCTGTCATTATTGGCAAAAACCAATCTGCTCACAGAGAGGTCGATACAGGATTTTTATATAAAAACGGAATCCCTGTAATAAGAAGAATATCAGGCGGCGGAACCGTTTTCCACGATAACGGTAACCTGAATTTCACCTTTATCAGGCGGTGTGAAGAGGGAAAACAGATTGACTTCCTGAAACATACACAACCGGTAATGCGGTTTTTGTCTTCATTGGGGGTGGAAGCAAAATTTGAAGGAAAAAACGATCTTAAGGTCGGTGGGCTTAAGGTGTCAGGAAACGCTGAATATGTTCACCATAATCGGGTTCTTCATCATGGCACTTTACTCTTCAGCTCGTCTCTTGATATTCTCAGAAAGTGCATTCGAAAAGATAAGTCGTGCTATTCAACAAAGGCAGTGGAATCAAACCCATCACCGGTTATGAATCTACATACCAGGCTGGAGGATTCATTCACTGATATTTATGAATTCAGATCGGCGATGATGGATTATTTCCTGGGTAACATAAAAGGGACTGTACCATATAATCTTACTCATAAAGAAACCGAAAATGCAGAATCACTTGCGGTTGCAAAATACAGGAGTTGGGATTGGAACTATGCTTACGGACCGGAGTATACCTTTAAAAAAGGATTTTATATTCATGGGGAATATTTTCCCTGCCATCTTCATGTAAAAGACGGAGTTATTGCCGAATGCGATTTTGGAGGAGCCAGGCAGTTCGTCACGGTTACAAAGAAACTCATTGGTTGCCGGCATATGTATCAGGATATACTGGAGATCCTTGAAGAAGAAAAGGTTCCAATTAGTAGAGAAGAGGTTTTTAATTTCTTTTAATTTGGTAATAGGATCTAAGTTCTTTAAAATGATGAAAAGAGGAACTGACACAGAGTTGCACAGAGGAGGCACAGAGGGCCACAGAAAAGAATCATTTTAAGTTTCAATATTTCTCTGTGTTCTCTGTGTCTACTCCGGATTTTCTCTGTGTCAGTTCTTACTTTTGACAAACGATAAAACCTCGGAAGGTCACAAAGGAAAACCAATTAAATACTATTTTAGCAGACAGAGATCACTGAGGGAAACCAATTTGAAATTCTTATATTTCTCTGTGTTCTCTGTGTCTACTCCGGATTTTCTCTGTGTCAGTTCTTACTTTTGACAAACAGAGGAACCGCCAAGGTTTATTATATTGGATTTGATTTATGGACATAATTAAATCGATGATAGTATGGTTTTCGGGAATTGTCATACTGGCAGTATTGTTCCCGCTAACCTTTATTATCTGGTTGGTGGTGCTTCCATTCGACAAAGAAAGGATGGTGATTCACTGGATGCTGATTGGTCAAGGGATAATACTGTCGCGGTTAATGCCAATCTGGAAGATCAGTATTGAAGGCAGGGAGAAGGCGGTAAAGGGCACCACATATGTAATGATTTCAAACCATCAGTCTATTCTTGACACAATCCTGCTAACCTGTCTCCGATACAGGTTCAAATGGATATCAAAAATTGAAAATTTAAAGGTTCCTGTGCTTGGATGGTATCTTGGAATGGCAGGATATATTATCGTAGACAGGGATAATGAAAAGAGCAAGGAGACGATGCTTGCAGACTCATACAATTGTCTGAAAAAGGGTATTTCATTAATGATTTTTCCCGAAGGAACCCGATCACGTGATAATCAGATAGGGGTTTTTAAAAGAGGTGCTTTTGAACTTGCTATTAAAGCGAATGTCCCTATACTACCTATACTAATCGATGGTACTGGAGGCGTTCTTCCAAAACACGGAGTTGTTTTCAGCAGCGGACATCATTTGAAGATCAAGGTGCTTGATCCTGTTCAGCCTGACTCATTTGATACAGAAAATCCTTATGATCTTGCAATAAAAATTCAGGCGCTGATGAGATCTGAGCAGGAAAGATTAAATTAACATTCAGATAAAATGGAAATTGATAAGATAAAAGAAAAATATATCAAAGCCGCAGAAGACTTCAGTATTCTTGCAGCAAAGGAAGAAAAGCTTCTGATACTACTTTCTGCTTTGAGATTTCTATCGTTTGCAGGAGGCTTTACTATTATATGGCTCCTTTTTACGGTGAATATCGTTGCGGGATTTTTGTCGGTTTTAGCAGTTATCATCCTGTTTTTTTATCTTCTGAAAATGTATTCGGTTCATTCAGACAGGAAGGATTTTTTTAACAATCTATCGGATATAAACAGGAATGAAGCCAATGCTGTCTCAGGCAACCTTTCGTCATTTGAAGCCGGGAACTCCTATATTGATACCGGTCACGATTTCTCACATGACGTGGATCTTTTTGGCACCTCATCATTGTTCCAATACCTTAACAGAACAATAACAGGCTATGGCCGCGATATACTCGCCGGCTGGATATCGGATCCTTTTTCTCTCTCGCAAAAACTAATCCTTAGACAGGAAGTTGTCAGGGAACTTGCGGGCAAAGAAAAGTGGAGACAGGAATTCATGGCATCGGGAATGAAGAAACCTCTTGAGAAAAGTGATGTTACAAGTCTCCTGAAATGGATTGGGGAAGACGGCTTTGTAAAATCATCGCCATTTAGAAAGATTCTGATCTATGCTCTGCCGACAGTAACGATTCTTTCTCTTTTGATGCTTATTTCCGGGATCTTGCCTTATTCCGTTTTCATCTTTTTATTCTTTATGAACCTTTTCTTTATTGCTCTTGGATTAAAAAAGACCAATGGGATTCATGATGCTTTATCGAGAAAGTACAAATATCTCTCTTCAATGAACGTGCTTCTCAAATCATTTGAAGATGAATCTTTTACATCGCAGTTGCTCACTGATATAAAAATAAATATTTCAGGAGGAAAAGAAACAGCAGCAGTTTCGGTAAGCAGGTTAAGCCGTCTGATTCAGGCATTTGACAGCAGGATGAACCTTCTTGTCGGTTTTGTGCTGAACGGGTTGCTGCTTTGGGACTACCACTGTGTTTACAAGCTTGAAAAATGGAAAACAGAATACAGGGAGTTGTTTCCTGCATGGCTTGAAATGCTGGGCCAGGTTGATGCATATATAAGCCTGGGGAATTATGCTTATAACAATCAAAATTTTAAATATCCCGTGATTTCTGATAATTACCTGCTTTCGGCAAGAGATATGGGACATCCTCTGATTGAAGAAAAGGAGAGGGTTTGTAACGATTTTGTCCTTGAAAAACACGGACACCTATGTATAATCTCCGGGGCTAATATGGCAGGAAAAAGCACCTTTCTGCGGACGGTTGCCGTAAACTTTATTCTTGCAATGGGCGGAGCCCCGGTTTGTGCTTCGGAGATGAGATTCACTCCGGTGAAGCTTTTCACAAGTATGAGGACAACCGACTCCCTGTCAGGCAACGAATCGTATTTTTATGCCGAACTGAAAAGACTTAAGATGTTAAAGATGAGGATAGAAAAAAAGGATCCTGTGTTATTTATCCTTGATGAAATATTGAAAGGCACTAATTCAGCCGACAAGAGTTTAGGATCGAAATTATTTCTGAAGCGCCTGGTTGAACTGGGGGGATCAGGCATGATAGCTACACACGACACCTCTCTCGGAGAGATGGAAAATGATTTCCCCGGTGTGGTAACCAATAAATGTTTTGAAATTGAAATTTGTGGTGATCAGATAAAATTTGACTACAAACTTCAGAATGGTATTACACATACTATGAACGCGGCATTGCTTATGAAGCAGATGGGAATTATTGATTGAGTCACTTCTTTTATCAACATTGGTTTCTGGTTTGTAAATACAAGATATACAAACAGATATAGATTAACTTTGATTCTTTTGCCGTTCTGGTTTAAAAATCAGAGCCGATTGTTGAAAAATTGCCCAAAATTGCCTTCCGTAAAATAATTATATTTGCACAAAATTCTGCAAAATGTCATCAGTCGGATATTCAGAAGAGAATATAAAAACCCTTGAATGGCGTGAACACATACGGCTAAGGCCTGGTATGTACATTGGAAAGCTTGGCGATGGTTCGTCGCAGGATGACGGTGTATATGTCCTGGTAAAGGAGGTTATGGATAATGCCATTGACGAGTTCATGATGGGTAATGGCAAAAAAATCGATGTCTCCGTTATCGGGAAGGAGGTCAGGGTACGTGATTACGGGCGTGGTATTCCTCTCGGGAAAGTGCTCGATGCTGTCTCTAAGATGAATACAGGGGCCAAGTATGATTCCAAAGCTTTCAAAAAATCAGTAGGTCTTAACGGAGTCGGTGTAAAAGCAGTTAATGCGTTATCGAGCAAATTTATAATCAGGTCTATACGCGATGGTCAGGTTAAGACGATTGAGTTTGAGAAAGGAGTCACAGTTAATGATCATCCTATTGAACCAACAACAGAAGAAAACGGCACAGAGGTAATGTTCCTGCCTGATGAGGGGATGTTCGGGAACTACCATTTCATATCCGAATATGTGGATTCACTGGTGAAGAACTATGTGTATCTTAATTCCGGACTAGTAATCAATTTCAACGGGAATAAGTTTTTTTCACGTAACGGGCTGGCCGATCTCCTCAATGATAACATGAACAAGGAGGGCCTCTATCCGATAATCCACCTTCAGGGCGAAGACATTGAAGTGGCATTTACCCATGGATTGGGATACGGAGAAGATTACTATAGTTTTGTTAACGGGCAGAACACAACACAGGGAGGAACCCACCTTCTGGCTTTCCGTGAAGCGATTGTAAAAACGATAAGAGAGTTTTATAAGAAAGATTATGATCCGGCTGACATAAGGTCCTCAATTATTGCTGCTGTCAGCATTAAAGTTGAGGAACCTATCTTTGAGTCGCAGACTAAAACAAAACTGGGATCAAAGGATATTGGACCCAATGGTCCATCTGTAAGATATTTCATCAATGAATTCATAAAGAAACAGCTGGATGATTTCCTTTACAAGAATCCGGAAACGGCAAAGATCCTCCTGAAAAAGATCCAGGATTCAGAGAAAGAGAGAAAAGCCATTTCTTCAATCCAGAAACTGGCCCGTGACAGGGCAAAGAAGGTAAATCTTCATAACAGGAAACTGAGGGATTGCCGTATTCATTATAATACAAACGATCCGAGAAAACTTGATTCCACACTGTTCATAACCGAAGGTGATTCGGCCAGCGGTTCAATAACAAAATCCAGAAGTGTTGAGACACAGGCTGTCTTTAGTCTGAGGGGAAAGCCCCTGAACTCTTTCGGACTTACCAAAAAGATTGTTTATGAGAATGAGGAGTTCAATCTCCTTCAGGCCGCTCTCAATATTGAGGACGGAATAGAAAGCCTTCGTTACAATAATGTTGTGATTGCAACTGATGCCGATGTCGACGGAATGCATATCAGGTTGCTCATGCTTACATTTTTTCTCCAGTTCTTTCCGGATCTTGTCAGGAAAGGACATGTTTTTATCCTGCAGACACCATTGTTCAGGGTAAGAAATAAAAAAGAGACACGATATTGTTACTCTTCTGAAGAAAAGGCAAAAGCTATTGCTGAACTGGGACCAAATCCAGAGATGACACGGTTTAAAGGTCTGGGTGAGATATCCCCGGACGAGTTTGTACACTTTATCGGCAAAGATATGCGACTTGAACCGGTAAGGATGAGGAAGGACGACTCTATTATCGGGCTTTTGGAGTATTATATGGGTAAAAATACTCCTGAGAGACAGGATTTTATTATTGAGAATCTCAGGATTGAAGAAGATATAATAGAAGAAGAGGTCGAAAAGGATCTGTAAACGATATTTATCAGGAAGTGCGGGTGTTTTTATGGAAGAATTAGATATTGATAGCAGCAAAACAGAAAGCAAAGGAGTTGTTCCTCAGGGACCGGCGTCGATTCATTCTGTAACTGCTTTATCGGGCATGTACCAGAACTGGTTTCTCGATTATGCATCATATGTCATTCTCGAAAGGGCCGTCCCACATCTTGATGACGGTCTGAAACCTGTTCAGCGGCGTATTCTCCATTCCATGAAGAGGATGGATGACGGTCGTTATAATAAGGTTGCTAATATAATAGGGCACACAATGCAGTTTCACCCTCATGGTGATGCTTCAATAGGCGATGCATTGGTACAGCTTGGGCAGAAGGATCTTCTTATCGATCAGCAGGGAAACTGGGGAAACATCCTCACAGGTGACGGGGCTGCTGCTCCCAGGTATATTGAGGCCAGGCTTTCGAAGTTTGCCCTTGAGGTAGTTTTTAACAACAAAACAACCGAATGGCAGCTGTCGTATGACGGGCGTAATAAAGAGCCTGTTACCCTGCCGGTTAAGTTCCCGTTGCTGCTTGCCCAGGGCGTAGAGGGAATCGCTGTAGGACTTGCTTCAAAAATACTGCCTCATAATTTTAATGAACTCATCGATGCTTCAATCGATTACCTGCAGGGCAAGGATTTTGTTATTTATCCCGATTTTCCTACCGGGGGCATGATCGATGTTACCAGATATAATGACGGACAACGGGGGGGAGCAGTAAAGGTAAGGGCAAAAATAGAAAAGACCGATAAGAAAGAATTGGTAATCACTGAGATCCCTTTTGGAAAAACAACTACTACCTTAATCGATTCAATCATTAAAGCAAGCGACAAGGGCAAGATCAAGATAAAAAAGATAGATGATAACACAGCTGCCAACGTTGAAATAGTTGTTCATCTTCTTCCGGGTGTCTCACCCGATAAGACTATCGATGCCCTTTATGCTTTCACTGATTGTGAGACTTCTATATCTCCGAATACTTGCGTTATTGTTGACGACAAACCCTCATTTATGGGGGTTAAAGAAATCCTGAAGCATTCTACCGACAGGACCCTGGGACTTCTGAAAAGAGAACTTGAGATCAGAAAAAGCGAACTTCAGGAAGAGTGGCACATGTCGTCGCTTGAGAAAATATTTATTGAAGAGAAGATATACCGCGATATTGAGGAGTCAGAAACCTGGGAAGCTGTTATCTCAGATATTGATAAAGGGCTTGAACCATTCAAGAAACTTCTTTACAGGGAAGTCACCAGGGAAGATATTATTGCACTGACAGAAATAAAGATCAAACGTATCTCAAAATTCGATGTCAAGAAAGCCGACGAACATATTAAAGGGCTGGAGGCTGAA
Source organism: Bacteroidales bacterium (assembly GCA_035354395.1). Classification (GTDB taxonomy): domain Bacteria; phylum Bacteroidota; class Bacteroidia; order Bacteroidales; family VadinHA17; genus LD21. The sequence continues at coordinate 17,255 of DAOQAX010000012.1, forward strand.
CTTGAGGAGGTAAAGAACCATCTTGCCAACATAATTCCTTTTGCGGTCAACTATTTTAAACAGATAAAGAAGAAATACGGCAAGGGGAAGGAAAGAAAAACCGAGATAAAAAGTTTTGATACCATTGAGGCTACGAAAGTTGTTGCCAATAATGCCAAACTCTATGTTAATTATAAAGAAGGATTCATAGGCACAGGTCTTAAGAAGGATGAGTTCATCTGCGATTGTTCAGATATTGATGATGTTATTGTTATCAGGCGCGACGGTGTATATCTTATTACAAAAGTATCAGATAAAGTATTTGTGGGAGCTGATATCATTTATGCCCAGGTCTTTCTGAAGAATGACGAACGCACCATTTATAATGTTGTCTATCAGGATGGTAAAGATGGGCCTTTGTTGGTAAAAAGATGTGCTATAACCGGTCTGACCCGTGATAAGGAATATAATCTTACCAGGGGAAAAGCAGGTTCGAAAATAGTGTATCTGAGTGCAAATCCAAACGGTGAAGCTGAAGTTATCAAGGTTCATCATAAACCAAAAGCGCGACTTAAAAAGCTGATCTTTGAGTTCGACTTTGGCGAATTAAGCATTAAAGGGAAATCCTCAATGGGGAACATCCTTACCAGAAATGCCGTACATAAAATAGCACTCAAAGAGAAAGGCTTATCGACACTTGGAGGAAGAAGAATCTGGTTCGATGATGCGGTTGCAAGGTTAAATGTTGAAGGCAGAGGAATTTTTCTTGGTGAGTTCAGCGCCGATGACAAGATTCTGGTGATGACTAAAAACGGATTTTTCCGGATCACAGGGTTTGATCTGTCGAGTCATTTTGAAGAAAACATACTGATAATAGAAAAATTCAGACCGGGGAAAGTATATTCAGTGGTTTACTGGGATGCCGAACAGAAGTTCTATTATGTAAAAAGATTCACAATTGAGGAGTCGGAAAAGCCTCAGTGTTTCATAAATGAAGATCCTGAATCAAAATTGGTCAGCATAACAGAAGTGGAGTACCCGCGTTTTGAAATTTATTTTGGAGGCAAGCATAAAGAAAGGGAAAATGAAATAATAGAGGTAGCAGAGTTTATCGGCATCAAGAGTTTCAAAGCTAAGGGGAAGAGGTTGACAAGCTATATGGTGGAAAACATCCAGGAAATTGAGCCTGTTGTCAGGAAGGAGGTCCCTGCAGCCGCTGTAGAAAATCAGGAAGAAGAAGATGAGCAGCCAGAACAGCAACAGAATATTACCCGTGATGATCCTACCCAGATGACACTAGAGTTGTGATGCCAGAGAATTATTTGGTATATATTATTGGTTTTATGGGAAGCGGTAAGTCTACCGCTGGGGAAAAGCTTTCTTCGCTTCTTGGCTGGCCATTCATTGATCTTGATAAAGCCATTGAAGAACATTGCAGGATGCCAATTCCTGATATATTTTCGAAATACGGTGAATTGTATTTCCGCACTGTTGAAACGGAGGTACTTAAAAGTATAAAGCCACATACCAGTACTGTAATATCAGCAGGCGGAGGAACGCCATGCCATGGCGATAATATGGAATATATGCTAAAAAACGGGCTTACTGTTTATCTTAAGATGACTCCGGAGCAATTGAAAAACCGCCTTCTGAATTCTACAGATGTTCGCCCCTTGATAAAGGATTTGAGCAATGAAGAATTGCTTGGATTTATAGTGGGAAAGCTCTCTTCCCGTGAAAAATGGTACGAACAATCAAAAATTATTATTGAAGCTAAAGACCTGAATATTCATTTTTTACATTCCATAATTCAGAAAAATCTGAATATCTGATATTTGAATAACTGAATATGTGAATAGCAAACGACTAATCTTTCACAATAAAGCCGTCACAAATTATTCCGAAAAAACTCAAAAAAAGATTTGTTTAAAGATTAAATTGTTAATTTAGGGTACTTTAATTAAACAGATTAAAGACTTTAATTTAAGATTTATTATGAGAGATAAATTTTTCTCTCTTCTTGGAATAGAACCCGGAGAGGAGTCAATGGTATCGATTTTATTAACACAATCGATATTTCTTGGAATCTTTTTCGGAGCGTTTGACATTAGTGCACACTCCCTTTTCCTTTCAACTTTTGATGAAAAAATGATGGCACGGGGATATGTTGTTTCCGGGGTTGCCGGTATTATCCTGACATCTCTCTATACCTGGCTTCAGACAAGGTTGAAATTCAGGAATTTTGCTATAATGAACCTGATGGGTGTTACATTGATAACCCTGGTACTATGGCTTATTCTGACCATTGCACCATCAAAATGGGTGATCTTTTTCGTTTTTATTATGCTGGGGCCTCTGAATATCCTGGCAGGACTTGGATTTTGGGGAACGGCCGGCCGATTATTTACCTTACGACAGGGAAAGAGGTTATTCGGTCTTGTCGATTCAGGTCTTGTTATAGGGACGATAGTAAGTTGTTATGCAATACCTGTAATTTTATCTTTCGGATTTGAATCGCATAATATTTTACTTATTTGTGCATCATCTGTTTTTATTGCTACCGTTATTCAGATTCTGATAGGATCAAGGTTCCAATTGGTTGCAGGGGGTGAAGACACGGCAAATCAAAAAGCTGAAAAGCCAAAAGCAAAGGGTTCTGTGATAACGGTGCTTAAAAAAGATCCTTATATCAGGATCATGGCTGTTTTCATAGCTCTTTCTGTGGTTACTGCATTCTTCGTCCAGTATTCATTTATGGCAGTCACAAGGGAACAGTATCCTGCCGAGGAGGATATGGCAAGATTCCTTGGTATTTTTACCGGAAGCATGATGATCTTTACCCTGCTTGTCAAATTGCTGGTGTTCTCGTACCTCATCAGGAATTATGGGTTAAGAACATGTCTTACTCTTTCTCCAATGCTTATCCTGCTATTCACTGCGCTTGCTGTTACTGTTGGGATGTTATTGGGGTATACTCCTGCAGCTTCCGGTGGTTTCCTTATCTTCTTCCTTGTACTTGCTTTGAGCAGGCTTTTTTCCAAATCGCTTAAGGACTCTATTGAATCTCCTTCATTTAAAGTTATTTATCAGACTATCGATGAAAAGATCAGATATGAAGTTCAGTCAGGAATGGATGGTACTATAAATGAGATTGCCGCATTGTCGTCAGGGCTTATACTGTCAGGCCTTGGAGTCTTGAGTTTCGTAAAGCTGATTCATTTCTCCTGGGTTTTATTTTTCATCATCACATTATGGATTTTTGTTGCGTTCAGATTATATAAAGAATATAGAAGATCAATAAGAAAAGCTCTTGAGACAGTTGATACTCCTGAAACGGTTGTACCGGTTCTTATAGGGCAGGGTGTTTTTAAAAGCAGATTTTCAGTCGACACTGTATTCAATGCTGATTATTTTAATCTGATTGCAGGAGATGATTCTTTCATGAACAGGAATAATGATGTCTTGTACCTGAACAGGATAATAGATCATTGTGTTTCAGAGAATGATATCAGGCTTGTTCCTGCGCTTAAGAAGATGGCATCAAATATTAATCTGGATGAACAGATTCGTTCCAGGTCGGCCGGGGTGGCACAGACTGTTGAGAAACTTTTCTCATCAGGAAGTCAGAAAGAAAAAAAGACTTTTCACACAAACATGATTCTTTCAGGCACACGTCTTCCTCAGACAACCGGGATACTCAGACTTCTCAGAGATAATTCTGCCGAATCGAAACGAATAGGAATATTCATGATCGGGAAGTTCAAGTTGTCAGACATGTTGCCTGAAGTTTGCCAATATCTTAATGTGCCCGGATTGGAAAAGGATGCTTTTTCTGTTATCAAATCCTTTGGTAAAAGCGCGGAGAATGAACTGGAAAGGTTTTACCTTGCCTCTTCAGGGAATATTTACACCAGCAAGGCAATTCTCAGACTTTTAGGCAATATAAACACCCGGGAGAGTTCTTCGTTTCTTTTTTCAAGGCTCTGGTCAAACTCAAGAACGTTAAAAGAGACGACTGTCAAATATCTCATGGAATGTGAGTTCAAACCATCGAAAGAGGATAAGGACAGGCTTAACCAGCTTATCTCTGATATTATCGGCCTGATGACCTGGAATCTTTCTGCAAGGGTGTGTGTTGAAAAATATAATGATAAAAGCCTTCTTGAAATATTAGATAAGGAAATCAACAGGTGGAACAGATTCCTTTTTAATATTCTTTCAATCACTTACGATGCGGGCTCTATAAACAAGATAAGGGGAAACCTCGAAAACGGAACAGTAGCAAGCGTTAATTTTGCTCTGGAAATGATAGATATTGTAATAGATGATTCAATAAAACCAAAATTAACCTCTCTGCTCGACTTAGTTTCGGATGAAGAGAAACTGAAGAGTCTTTTCCATTTTTTCCCCGGGAAAATTCCTTCATATGGTCAGGTTCTTGAAGATATTATCAACAGAGATTATAATTTGCTTAGCATATGGACAAAGGCCTTCACCTTAAGGCATCTTCGGGAAATTGTGGATGATAATATGGCCGAATCGGTAGTTGCTCTTCTATTCAGCCCTGAAGCTATTATGCAGGAAGAATCAGCAAAGTTGATTATCCGTTCAAAAAAGGAGAAATACAGATCTGTTTTCAGTAGAGTACCTTCAGCATCACTCAAACGGCTCGAAAAAATAATAAACGGAGAGGTTGATGAAAAAGAATTATTATTTGAAAAGGTGAAATTTCTTTCAGCCTGCTTTTCAGTGATCCCTGAAGAGGAGCTGATATCGTTGGCAGAAGTAGTGAGATTTATGAATGACAGCAAACAGGATGGTTGTTTACTCCCCGAAAATTATATTGTGTGGTTCTTGTCTGATGACAATCAGGTAATGGAAACGCATGTGGTTTATGAAGGGGACACGGGAAATACTGGCGAAAAAAATAAGGGCAGGAAAAAGCATCAATGTTATATTTTGCCTTTAAACGCTATTGAAGAACATAATTATCAATACCCCGACAACGCATTTGAGATGTTGAAATGCATAAATAGTTTCGAAGAATAATCAGATTGGAAATGGCTTCAGGAAAAACAACGATATTCAGACAACTTATATTTAATGTAACAATTCCGACACTGCTGGCTTTACTGGTCTTTTCAGTAATTAATTTTCAACGTACCCGTTCAGCACTTATTTCAGGGACTGATGAGAAAAACAAGCTTCTTACTAATGAAATAACGAAAATTCTTAAGTTTCAGGATATCTCTTTTAACCTGATTGACGGAGAGTTCAACAAAAGGTTACAGGATTTCAGTTCACTTCTGGTCAATAAATATTTTGCCAATACAGATAACATTAAGAATCTTGATCTCAGGGACATAGCTGACAAGATAGGAATGGACCATGAGAATGAGGATATTTATGTTATTTCAGCCGAGGGTATAGTCATAAATACTACTTTCAAGCAGGATCTTGGCCTTGACCTGTTCGGTCTGGGTGAAAATATGAAGAAATATCTTGAGGGGATATTTAAATCGAAGGATTTTGTTTCAGAACTGTTTGCAATTGAACATACCACTCACAGGGCTAAGAAATACACTTATCAGACAACCAACGACGGCAAATACATTATTGAGATAGGAGCATATTCAAAGCAGGTTGATGATATCATACAGGAGATAGAAGATACAAAAGCCGAGATTAAGAGTGAAACTGAAGGTATAATTGATGTGGAACTGTTTCTGATGGCAGATGAACCTTTCAGCATGAATAAAAATGCCCTTATCATTGAGAGTCAGCAGGACAAACTGTTAAGATCTTTCCAGGATAAAGACACCATCAGTTTTATGGAAAAGGTGAATGACTCATGGTTTCATTACGAATATATTTACATGGAGCGGTCAGCTTCAAAAGATAAGCCGATCTCTAGTCTTTATAAAGGATCAGTTATCAGGATAATA
>DAOQAX010000013.1:0-22317 GCA_035354395.1 Bacteroidales bacterium
TGGGCAGGTTGCTCAGCAACATATCGGAACAGTTCGGGATGTCACTTATCTGTTTCGACGGAGGAAACCTGAGAAATGCAATACCAAGAGAAGCTATGGCTTCAATCGCGATCGACAGATCATCAAAAGGGCAGGTAATAAAATTTATTGATAGTTTCCAATCAACACTGAAGAAGGAGTTCGGAGATCTGGAAAAAGAGCTTAAATTATCATACAGCGAAGAAGACATTGCATCTGATGTTATTGATGAAGATGACCAGAAAAGATTTCTCAGGGCAATTAAAGAATGTCCTCATGGGGTAATTGCATGGTCGCGAGAGATGGATGATCTGGTTGAAACATCAACAAACCTTGCCTCTGCAAAATTTTATAAAGACAATACCATCAAAATTATTACGACACAAAGGAGTTCAGTCGAATCATCAAAACATAATATCGGAGTAACAATTGAATCGTGCCTGAAGAATGCAGGAGCAGAAGTAACTCATTCCGAAGGATATCCCGGATGGGAACCCAATATGAAATCGGAGATACTTAGCATAACCAGGAATTCCTACTATAAATTATTCAGGAAAGAGCCCCAGGTACGAGCAATCCATGCTGGTCTGGAATGTGGTCTGTTTTTCGAAAGAATTAATAGTATTGACATGATATCATTCGGGCCCACAATAAAAGGTGCGCACACTCCTGAGGAGATGGTAGAAATCAAGACAGCTCAGATGTTCTGGGATCTTCTTATTGATGTCATCAAAAATATTCCGAAGGAGAAGTAAGGAGTCTCTTTTCTTCCTTAAGCCTGTCAGTCATATTTTAAGAATTCATCCTTACCTGCACCGCATATCGGACATATGTAATCAGCCGGTAGTGCACTAAATGGGATCCCCGGTTCTATACCACTGTCAACATCACCTGTGTCAGGGTCATAGACAAATCCGCAGACTTCGCATTTATATCTTTCCATCTGATAAACTATTATAATTTAAGCTTTCTGACAACATCTATCACTGTACCATCTACCCATTTTATTGCAGCTACAATATCTTCTTCAAATTGTGGCTTTTGTGGTTCTCCGCAAATCTTTACAGCTTCCTCCCTGAGTTCTTTAATGGTTCTTATTGGCAGACCGCTGTTTTTTACTTTGTCAATAAGGTCCTGCCTGAGCGGATTAATTGCAATACCTCTCTCTGTAACGATTACATCAATAAGTTCCCCCGGACCGCAAAGTGTTGTGACTTCATCCACTATCACCGGGATCCTGTCGCGGAATAAGGGAAGGGGAAGAATAACATTCCGCGCATGAAGACAATTCTGCCATCCTCCTATTCCATGAAGCAGGTAACCATCGGAGTGGGTAACTACGTTTCCGTTGAAATTCAGATCGACTTCGGTAGCACCAAGAATCATTACATCCATCATGGTTGTCAGGTTTCCCTTTGAATGATAGTTATATGCATTGAAGACAGGGTAAGGGACATGTCCGGGATTATTTTCAACAGACCTGATGGCTTCCGGATCAAATATCTGTGCATCAAGAATATATCCCATCTGCCCTTCTTCGAGCATTTTTACCATATGGTGAGTACTTCCACCGAAGCCGAATTTCGATTTCCATCCATTCTTTTTAAGTATCTCCTGTATAAACATTGCAATTGCCAGTGATGTTCCTCCTGCGCCTTCCTGAATGGTCACCCCGTCTTTCAGTATACCCGACTTCTCAAGGAATGAAGCAGTCAGCTCTGCAATCAGCAAACGGTCGGGGCTTTTTGTGACCTGAGTCGTACCCGACATAATCTTTTCAGGTATTCCAAGCTTATCAACAACAACAACATAATCAACATAATTACCTTCAATTTCCATCGGAAAACACGGGAAATCAATAAGATTATCAGTGACTACAATTACTTTTTCAGCATACATATAATCAGCCTTTGCATAGCCAAGGACTCCGCAGGCTGAAGATCCGCCGGTACCTCTTGCATTTCCGAAAGAGTCAGCTGAAGGTGCTGCCAGAACTGCGATATCAATTTTAACCTCACCGTCCTGTATTGCCTGAACACGACCTCCATGTGATCTAAGGACAGCCGTTCCTTTCATCCTTCCCTCCGAAACATATTGACCAAGCAATCCGTTCATACTGCCTTCAATCCTGTTTATAGTGCCATCATCAAGGTATTTAATCAATGGATCGTTGCAGGGAAAAGAAGCAGAAGGAAACCACACAAGATTTTTTACCCCACATTTTGAAGCAATATCGAAAATAATGTTGCTGATAAGATCACCATCCCTGAGATGATGATGAGTGGAAATTGTCATGCCGTCACGAAGACCACATCTTATGAGAGCTTCCTCAAGAGATCCGGCCAACTTATTGCCATCAGCCGGATAATCGGAAGATGTCGGAACAGGGGGAGCATATTTTCTCCCCTCAGGTCTGTATTTGCCATCGCCCTGAAAAGGGATCACAGGCTGACCATTGATCTCCAAGGGGACTGATCTGCCTGCTGCATTTATTACCATTTTGACAGCCATATTGTCTTTGTTAAGTACTTACTTCTCTTCAACCGGAACCTCATCGATCCAGTTATGTGATAACATGCCCAGACGAATAGCAAGATCAATTGTCCGCTGAGCACGCTTAACAACAGGCGGATCAATCATCTTTGACCCGATAGCTACAACATTCAGCCCTTTTCTCTGCGCAGCTTCAAATACAATCACTATTTTTTTTGATTTTTCAATTTCAGTTTCAGTTGGAGCGAAACCCTGTCTGATCACCGGTATCTGTCGCGGATGTATGCATCCCATACCCTCAAAGCCCAGGGCTTTTGAGTTAAGAACATATTGATGGAGGGCTTCCATATCGCTGACATCTGAAAACACTGAATCGATCGGCTGAATTCCGGCGGCTTTTGCTGCAACAATAATACGTGTCCTGGCATATAACGACTCTTTTCCCTCAAGAGTTCTGTTTACACCCAGATCAGCAGTATAGTCCTCAAGTCCAATTGCCATTGCGACGACATTTTCCGATGAACGGGCTATCTCGTAAGAATTTTCAATACCCGATGCACTCTCAACAATAGGCATCAGGAACACTTCATTTGTCAGGTTTAATTTATCCTTTATAACGGCTACCTCCTCTTCCACCCTTTTCACGCACCAGGCGTTTTCACATTTCGGAATAAGAATAAGATTAACATTATGCGGAAGAATGAAATCCAGGTCCTCCAATCCCCTTTCACCCTGATTTATTCTGACCATCCTTTCTGCACCACAGAAATTTACCTGACGCAGTGCATTCCTGACAAGTATCCTCGACTCATCCTTCTTCTCGGGAGCAACGGAATCTTCAAGGTCGAGGATAATTCCATCCGCATAATGAAGTCCTGCATTTATCATCAGGCTTGGAGTATTTCCAGGCAGATAAAGTCTTGAAAAACGGAATCTGTCGCGCACTGATGAGTATCTGTTTTCCTCGTTGAATTCAGGGAGATAATCCAGATCAGTATCAATAAGCTGTTTAACAGCCCATTCCAAACGGGCGGAAATGACAAAAGGGAGAGCTCCTGAATCAATTATCTTTACGCGGGCATTCGCAATGCTAAAAAATTTCAGCATTTCCGAGGCAAGGCGTATTATCGATTCGCCATAAAGGACTTTTACTTTTGAGACAAGGTCAACAATAATTCCCCCATCATCAGTAAGTTCCAGGGTAATTTCGCAATCGGATCTTACTTTCGGTCCGGAATTGCCGGCAACAGCTATGGGCTTTTTCATTTTATCCTTTGGTTGATTCGGTTAACTCTAGATACTAATTAATATCGTTTGTTATACAATCTACCAGCTAAAACTCAAATCCTCACTTTTACCCCAGCAACTCAACCCTGATCCTCACTGTAGGTGGTTGCTGATTTCCGATACCCGATAACCGGTACCGCTTTCCCTGTATGCTGAACCTCCGGACTGCTATCTCACATTCACGATACAGTCCATAAACTGCGGTCAATTGCCATTATTATAACTTCCTGTAACAGAAGTAAATCATAAAGGTCAATTCAGCTCCATAACCACCTCTTCCTGTAGTACAGCCTGTCCTGCAGTTACTTTGATACTTTCAACAACACCGTCTTTTTCAGCTTTTATTTCATTTTCCATTTTCATGGCTTCAAGGCTGAATAGTTTCTGGTTTTTCTTTACTGTATCTCCCTTATTCACGAATATCTCAACAATAATTCCCGGCAATGGCGATTTTACCTCTATTTTTGCTCCGTGTGATGCAGGTTTCTTAACAACAGCTTCTGGTTCCTTTTTAACCATCGTTACAGCTTCTTTCTGTTGAGCTATCTCTTTTTTCGGAAGGAGTTCTTTTTCTTTTACTTTTGGTTGTGGAATAACCGGAGCCTTTGCCTGTTCAGCATCCTTATGTATCTCCACATCATAAGGCTTTCCATTTACTTCAAGATGAGCGTTATTGCCATCAACCGACTGTATGTCAACATCATAATTAACGCCGTTTATTGAGAAACTATATTTTTTCATCTACTTGATATTTCTAATACTTTCAATTTTTACTATATTATTTCAGATAGGTCCTTATATTTTGTTTATTATCTGAGGTTTCGCATGCTAAGTGCTTTAGAGCACCAGGGCGAATAAGAATTAGCGGGTCGTCTTATAGTAATCGTATTTTTTGCTTCAGCATCTGTTTTGTTAAAATGTAAATACAATGCCATTGCAATAGCCGCATTTACATCATCATTACCATTAGCCTGATTTTTCTTATAAGATACCGGTACTTTGCTTTGTTCGTCCTGTTTCCTGATAAGATGAAGGATGTCAGGAATCCTTTTGTAAAGCCTGTAAAGTAAAAACAGAATAAGGATAACAACAACCTGACCGGCAAGAACAGCAATTACTGTAGGTTTGTCTATGGCTGAAAAATCAATAAATAAAAAGTTTAAATGCATATTTCAGAATCTTATAAAGGTATATTGGAATGTTTTTTCATTGGTCCCGGATCTCTCTTTGTGGCCATTGTTCTTAAAGCTCTTATTATCCTGAACCGGGTGTTGCCTGGTTCAATAACGTCATCCAGATAGCCATATCGTGCTGCTTCATAAGGATTAGCGAATTTTGTCCGGTATTCCTCTTCCAGTTTGGCAACATGTTTGGCTTTTTCGTCAGGATCTTTTATCTCGCTTATGCTCTTTCCTTCAAGGATCTCTACTGCTCCTGAAGGACCCATAACAGCTATCTCTGCTGATGGCCATGCATAATTAATATCACCATGAAGTTGTTTTGACGACATGACGCAGTATGCGCCGCCATAAGCTTTACGGAGAGTTACAGTTACTTTAGGTACTGAGGCTTCACCATAAGCAAACATTAGTTTTGCTCCATGCACAATCAGACCACCATATTCCTGTCCGCTGCCCGGGAGAAACCCTGGAACATCAACAAGTGTTACAAGCGGAATATTAAATGCGTCACAGAATCTTACGAACCTCGCAGCTTTGCGTGAAGCATTAATATCAAGCACACCGGCCAGGAAATTCGGCTGGTTTGCAACAACTCCTACCGACATACCTCCCATCCGTGCAAAACCGATAACTACATTTCTCGCAAACGTCGAATGAACCTCAAGAAAATCACCATTATCAACTATATGGTTTATTACCTCCTTAACATCATATGGCTGGTTTGAATTTTCAGGTATAATAGTGTTAAGTTCTTCTGACCGGCGATCTATCGGGTCATCGCACTCTGTTACAGGAGGTTCTTCGAGATTATTCTGAGGAAGATAGCTGAGAAGCTTTCTGATCAGAAGAAGACCCTGTTTCTCATCTTCTGCAATAAAATGAGTAACACCCGATTTGGTTCCGTGAACAAATGATCCACCAAGATCTTCAGTTGAGATCTCTTCACCAGTTACTGTCTTTGTAACCTTTGGACCTGTCACAAACATATAGCTACTTTCCTCACTCATTATTATAAAGTCAGTAAGAGCAGGAGAATAAACTGCCCCTCCGGCACAAGGGCCGAAGATTGCCGATATCTGTGGTATTACACCTGATGCAAGGATATTGCGTTCAAATAATTCAGAAAAACCCGAAAGACTTCTTACACCTTCCTGTATGCGTGCTCCGCCACTGTCGTTAATACCTATAACAGGCGCTCCGACTTTCATGGCCTGATCCATTATCTTGCATATCTTGAGAGAAAATGTTTCAGAAAGTGATCCTCCGAAAATCGTAAAGTCATGAGCAAAAACGTACACAACCCTGCCGTCAATAGTACCATGACCGGTAACAACGCCATCTGACAGGAATTTCTTGTCCCCCATTCCAAAATCTTCAGTCCGGTGAGTCACAAACATATCAAACTCCTCAAAACTACCTTCATCGAGAAGAATTTCTATTCTTTCTCTGGCTGTCATCTTACCTTTTGAATGCTGATCTTCGATCCTCTTTATACCACCGCCAAGACTGGCCTTCTCCCGAAGCTCAATCAGCTGCTTTAACTTTTCCTGATTTTTCATTTATCTAAAAGTTCAATAATAATTTAATAAACAAAATTAGTTTTTTGTCCGGATTGAAAAATAACAAATATCATATTCCTTTATATATGGATTAATTATGCCCGAAAAACAATCTGTCTAGAATGGGAAATCGACAGGAGTCTTTATTTCGGACTCTTCATTTTCAGGCTTTTTCGCTGCCATATGAACCGGGTTCCCATTAACGAAAATTGCTTTGTATGGAACAGTCGGACAGGAATTTTCACAATGACCACATCCTATACAAATATCCTCGGTTACTTCAGGGATTACAAGATTCCCTTCATACGGAATCATATGGACCGCCTTTGTAGGACAACTTTCCGAACATGCTCCGCAATTTGTCTTTTCTGTTTTTACAATGCAATTATCTTTAATAAATGTTGCTTTACCGATCTGAGTAAGCTTTTTGGCTTCAAGGACCATCGGGTGCAAAGCGTTTGTCGGACAAATCTCTATGCATACAGTACAGTTATATGCACAGAAGCCTTTATGGTAATCCATAACTGGTTGCATAATGTTTGCCATACCATATTGCTTGACCGAAGGTTGCAAAACACCATTGGGACAGGCGTTGATGCATAATGAACATGCAGTGCAATCTTTTGTAAAATCTTCAATACCGCCTCCTCCGGGAGGACAAACAGGGCAAGTCCTTTCCTCTTTTACTGTCGACTCCTTCCTGGGCTTGGGGATGTCTTTGCTTTGTCCTTGCAAAATATCAGATAGTCCAAACAAAAGCATTAATGATCCGGCTACAAATTTCCGTTTGCTTTCATCAGTCTCATGAACCTCTTTTTTAATCTTAAAAAGACCATATGAAATAGCTTTTTCCTGACAGGTGTTAATACAATTAAAACAATCTACACACCTTGAGGTATCGATATCGTGTTTCAAAAAGTCGATACATGATGATTTGCACCCCAGTGCGCATCTTCCGCACCTGGTGCATTTGCTATCATTAAATTTTATTCTGAAAATGGAAATTTTTGAAAGAAGGCCAAGAAAGGTTCCAACAGGGCATATCATATTACAGTAAAGACGCCCCTTCGTCAAAGAAAGAGTACCAATAAGGATGAAAAAAGCAACAGGTATTGAGTATGCAACTAAAGAGAATCCTATTACAGGAACATGACTCAGTGAATAGTTATCGAACTTTCCAAAGATACCTGCCATGAAGTTATTAAGAAGAAGAATGACCGGTTTGACAAAATAGGTCATAAATCGACCGAAAATACTATAAGGATCAAGCAGTGTCAGCGCATAAACACCCCAAACCATGGTTACAACCACCGTAATTCCAAGGATTGAGTACCGTACTATGGTAAAAGGTTTCTTATATCCGTATCTTTTGAATTTCTTCTTGATACGCCCTCCTATCCTGCTGGAAATATCCTGTCCGATACCAAGCGGACAGAGGAAGGAACAGTATGTACGACCAGTGATCAGAGTAAGTAGAAGAACTATTAGAAAACCTCCGGCTGCCATTGTTCCAAGATCATGAAACTTCAGAAGAGAAGGTATAAACTGGAAGAAAAGGATACTGTCTTTATAGTTTGCAGGAATTAACGATTTGAAGTCAATAAACATAAGAAAAAAGCAGATAAATACCAGAGCTGCAACAACGATACGTATTCTTCTAAGTATAGGAGACCTCATCACTTTCTACATTTTAATTTTTTTAATATTAAGAGAGTCAAGGTTAATATTTCCGAGGCCCATTTTATGTGCAATCGGAATATATTCAACTCTTTCAACAGGTACTCCCAGCATTCTTGCTCCTGCAGCATCACCAGCAACCCAGTCGGTAGTCAGCATAAGTGACTTCATTTCAACAACATCTTCTTTTGACACGCCCTGAGGACCATGTTTAACCATGACATTATAGCAATCGATAATATTTAAGGCAGGTTTCTTTTCAAAGAGAGCATAATCGGCAATACACTGGTTCAGATTATTAGAATGCCAGTATTTTCTGTCCCATACAAGTCCCATGTTATTCTTAAGACAGCATGACATTTGTACCGATTCATGATTTTTAAGGACAGGCACATTGATAAATACATCTGTCTCAAGAAGAAGCTCATGAACCTTTGCAGTTTTAAGTTTTATGCCTCCCGGGATCTCAATCTGCTGATAATAGTTCTCCGAATTGCCCGGTACAACTTTTGCTCCGGCTGACTTTGCAGCTTTCTCAATTCCTGAATTCTTATAACTATTCACCCAGTTATCAAGTGTATGATCAAACACATACACCTCTTTGGCTCCTGCTTTAAAACAATGTTCAATTATTCTTTTTATAAGCAGTGGATTGGTATTTGCAGCCATCTCGGGAATTACATCCCACCCTATATTGGGTTTGATCAGAACTTTTTGTCCTTTTTTTATAAAAGTGCCCATACCTCCAAGCTCCTGGATTCCAAGGTCGAACATTGCATCTGGCTTTCCCCCCATCACAGCTACCATATCATATTTTGCAGCTGAAGTTGATGGCAATGAGGCAAAGAGTTTTTCATAACCGCAAAAGCTAAAAGCAGCTCCGGTCGCCAAACCTGCCCCAACTGATGTTCTTAAAAAGTCTCTTCTTTTCATATATTTCATTATTCTTTTTATTCAAATAGATAACGGATAAGTGGCCAAAATACAACATTTTTTATTATTTCGCTATGATTCTAAATAGTATATTCGCGACAGAGAATCCACAGGTTGAATAATGTGTTCTCGAAATTATCTGAACATTAGTATTAAATAATTGTTTTTACTTGACATAATATCATCTATTAAAAATATGAAAATTTTAAGCTACGATTGCTTTTCAGGAATAAGCGGCGACATGAATCTTGGTGCAATGATTGATCTGGGTGTCGACAAATCATATCTTGTTAATGAACTTGGCAAATTAAACCTACCGGGATGGGAACTTGATGTACAGAAAGAACAGCGTCATGGCATCACCGGCACAAAAGTCACGGTAAAACAGACCAGGCACGAACATGCACACAGACATCTCTCTGATATTGAAAAAATAATTGACAGTTCAGAACTTGATACTAAAACCAAAGACTTAAGTAAGAAAATCTTTCTGAAAATTGCCAGCGCTGAAGCATCAGTGCATGGGGTCCCTGTCGATCACGTCCATTTTCACGAAGTCGGGGCAGTCGATTCAATTATTGATGTTGTGGGAGCTGCTATTTGCTATAATGCCCTGAATGTGGAAGGGGTACATGTATCAACTGTAGAACTCGGAAGTGGGTTTGTCATGTGCGATCATGGTAAACTACCGGTACCTGCACCGGCAACTGCTGAGATCATAAAAGGTATTCCTGTAAAAAAGGGAGGCGTCGACTTTGAAGCTACCACCCCCACCGGGGCAGCAATTTTATCAGTACTTGGAACAGATTTCAGCACAGGATCACTTCTTAAAATTGAAAAAACAGCCTATGGCGCAGGACAAAAGGATCATCCTGATGTTCCTAACCTGTTGAGAGTGTTTCTGGGAGAAGCGACTGCAAAAACTGAACCCGGTCATGAAGCCCTTCTGCTTGAATGTAATATTGATGATATGAATCCTGAGTTTTTTGAATATATCTCCGAAAAGCTATTCAGGGCAGGAGTGTCTGATGTCTATTTCTCAAATATTATAATGAAGAAAAGCAGACCGGGTATCGTACTTAGTGTTATATGCGAAACTGAAATGGCCGGGGTTGTAAAAGATATCATTTTTTCTGAGTCAACGTCTCTGGGTATCAGAACATTCCCTTTTAAAAAAGACACTCTTATAAGGAAATTTGAAACTCTAAGCACTGTATATGGTGATATCACAGTGAAGCATTCGTTCTATAAAGACAAGGAGGTCTCATGCAAACCGG
The DNA here is from genome assembly GCA_035354395.1 of Bacteroidales bacterium. GTDB lineage: Bacteria > Bacteroidota > Bacteroidia > Bacteroidales > VadinHA17 > LD21. The sequence continues at coordinate 10,426 of DAOQAX010000013.1, forward strand.
AATATGACCAGTGTAAACAAATTGCCCTGGAAAAAGGAATTCCGGTAAAAGAAGTGTACAATAATATTATAGCCTTGCTGGTCAGGCGGAAGGCGGAAGGCGAAAGGCAATAGGCTGTAGGCGGAAGGCTGTAGGCAGAAGGTGATAGGCAGAAGGTGGGAGGCCACTCAGACCTGAAGCTTCATACCAATTAATAAGAACAGAAATGACAGACAATAAATTAATAAAGCTGGATTTGATTCTGAAAGAACTTGGATCGTTTGTCGTTGCTTTTTCCGGCGGAGTGGACAGTTCTTTTCTTCTCCACAGGGCAAATATGGTTCTTAAAAGAGGGGTTATTGCAGTTACCATAAGAACACCATATATACCGGCACGTGAGATAAACGAGTCTGTTGAGTTTGCAAAAGAATTTGGAATCAAACATAAAATTCTTGATATCCCTTTCCCGGAATTGATCAGAATCAATCCCACCGAAAGATGTTACCAGTGTAAAAAAATACTTTTTACCAGGGTAATGGCATTTGCAAAAGAGAATGGATACAACCATATTGTTGACGGGACCAATGCTGATGATACCGGTGAAATCAGACCAGGAATTAAAGCCCTGAGAGAAATGGGTATAAGAAGTCCGCTTCTTGAATCGGGCATCACAAAAGATGAAATCAGAAGGTTTTCAAGGGAAGAAGCTCTAAACATCTGGGATAAACCGGCAATGGCCTGCCTTCTTACAAGGATTCCCTATAACACCGAAGTCACCGAAGGGGCTCTGAGAATGATTGAGAAGGCTGAAGATATTTTATTCGATGCAGGTTTTCCCGGAACAAGAGTCAGGGTACATGGAGATGTTGCTAGAATTGAATGTATCCCCGGTTATTTTGAAAAGCTTATTCATGATCCTGACAGAGAACATATTATATCCTGTTTAAAAGAAATAGGATTCAGATATGTATCTTTGGACCTCGAAGGTTACCGTACCGGAAGCTTAAATCATGAAGAAAAAGAAATATGAAACTCACATGATTGATACCAATCACAAAAACGAATGAATATAAAAGAAGTAGAAAGGTTGCTTGAAAATGTCAAAGATGGACAAACAAGCATAGATGAGGCTCTTGAAGTTCTAAAAAACTTTCCATATACAGATCTTGGTTTTGCAAGGATTGACAATCATCGCGAAATGCGGACAGGCTATCCTGAAATTATCTATTGCGCAGGAAAAACAGTTGACCACGTAAAAGAGATTTTCAGGGTCATGTCGGAAAGGGAAAATAGTGTTTTCGGAACTCGTGCAAATCAGGAGATGTATGAAGCGGTGAAGAGTGTTGCCTCAGATGCAGTATATTATAAGGAAGCAAGGATTATTTCGGTTCAGAAGAAGAAACCATCTGCTCCCGACAGCCTTATAGCCGTTATAACTGCCGGCACCTCAGATATCCCCGTTGCAGAAGAAGCTGCAGTAACTGCAGAACTCCTGGGAAACAACGTATTACGTATATATGACGCAGGGGTAGCAGGTATCCACAGGCTTGTTGATAAGTTGCCGGAAATAAGAAAATGCAGAGTTGTTATTGTCATTGCAGGAATGGAAGGCGCCCTGGCCAGTGTTGTCGGAGGATTGGTTGACAAACCGGTCATTGCCGTACCTACCAGTGTTGGATATGGTGCTAACTTTGGAGGTATCTCCGCCCTTCTTGCCATGCTGACCAGCTGTTCCACAGGTGTTACAGTCGTAAACATCGATAACGGATTCGGGGCAGCATTTTCGGCCAGTATGATTAACAAGATGAAGTGATTGCCATTCCGATGGAAGGAAAAATACTTTTATCGACAGCATACCTGCCACCGGTTGAATATTTCTCTCATATTTCAAAAGCAAATGAAGTATATATAGAGAGAGAAGAGAACTACCATAAACAGACCTACAGGAACAGATGTTATATCCTGTCGGCTCATGGCCCACAATTGCTATCTGTGCCCGTTTACCTTGGAAGCGTACATAAAACAAGCATTAAGGATATCCGCATTGACTACTCCAAACGATGGCAACAGGTCCATCTGAGAGCTATGATAGCTTGTTATAACCTGTCCCCCTATTTTGAATTCTTCTTTGAAAATATTGAAAAAACAATTTCCCGTAATCACGAATTTCTTCTTGACCTGAACATGGAACTGACTGTGTCCATTCTTAATATCCTTAAAATAGAAAAAACAATCTCCTGTTCCAACACATTTGAACCTATAAGTGACAACAAAAATGATTTCAGGTATAAGATCGCCCCAAAGCTGGAATCATCATTTATCACAAAGGAATACATCCAGGTTTTTGATACCGGCAAAGGGTTTATTCCTGATCTGAGTATTCTTGACCTGATATTCAACACCGGACCGGAGGCAGGGGAATACCTTTAGGAAGGCTATAGAGGTTGTAGAGGCGGCAGAGGCGGCAGCGGCATAAAAAAAGCTATCCCACAGGGATAGCTGTAAACAAAGGAATTAACTTTAATATCAGAACTTGTAGCCAAATGTAACGGTAAACATATTCCTGTAAATATCCATATTTGACGTAGCACTCTCTGTATAACATGAATAAAGGAGATAATTCTGTGAGTTAGCCATATGTGTATAGCCTAAATCAATTGAAAAATTCTGATCTCTGAAACCTGTACCGAAAGAAATTGAATTATAATTGAGGTCTTCATTAGCCTCTCCCGATTTAAATGCCTTTCCATAATATCCGTAACCTGTTCTCAGATATAACTTATCCAACCTGAACTCACCGCCAATACGGAAATTATTGGCTGCTTTCAGACTGTTCTTTATAACATCATTTTCTCCGCTATAGTCCCAGTCATCGCCTGCATCTGAAAATTTGGCAGTGCTGTAATCAACAAACTCATAATCGGCACTTAACAAAGCAAATTTCTTAACCTGGTAAGCTACTCCAAACAAGGCTCTGAAAGGAGTTGCAAGTCTGTAAGAGAATCTTGTAGGTTCATCTGCATATTCATAATGTTCTCCACCGTTAAAGTTTGAGCTTATATCCTCATAGAGGTATTCATTGATCCTGTACCATGTTGGTGAATGAAATGCGAAACCAATGCGGAGAGCTTCTATTGGTTTATAAATTGCACCAAATTTCAATGTATATCCGGTTCCTTCATCCTCATAATGATCGGTGTATGTGAAATTTTTAAATCCTGAGTTCAGGTCAAGGCTTGTTGATTCGAGATGCTGGTAATGGCTGGTATATTTAAGCCTGCTAATTCCCAGTGTACCTCCGAAGAAAAACTTATTTGAGATATTACCACCGAAAGAAATAGCATGTTCCCCTGTATAGCCTTCGTATGATACAAGACGTTTAACAGTCTGTCCGTATACCGACGCTCCATCGTCACCATAGTTTGAAAAAACTGTTCCGTATTGTGCGCCTCCGGTTCCGGTAACTGTATCTATTACCCATGAATCATAAGCAAGCCCTGCGGCACCTGTGATATCAGTATAATGGACATTATAATTATTATCGGCCCACGAATCAGCCATTGAACTGTATGGGCTGATACCCTCAATCCTCATACTCTGATGAAGGTTATTGGTTTTATTGAATGAATATCCGAAATTGAGTGAAACTAGTCCGCTCTGGACGTCCCTTTTAATCAGGTTGCTGACAAATCCGGCCTGATTAAGATTGAAGTTATACATGTAATCGGAGCTGGTCCCATGGAAACCAGCATCAGTCTTAATATGAAAAAGCTGAGGAGTAACTGAAATCTCCGATGATCTGTAAACGCCTAAACCTGCCGGGTTCTGACTAAGGCTTGAGATGTCTCCGCCAAGAGCTGTAAAAGCTCCACCCATCGACATAAACCTGGCTGTTCCACCGTAAAATACCTGTGAGTATCTTAAGGCGTCATCAAGATTCTGGGCCATGACACCTGTAAAACCTGCAAACAATATCAATATTATTATATATACCCTTTTCATATAATTAATTTTTGGTAAAACTAATCTGTATTACAAAACCAGAATAAATTATTTAATGACTTTTCAAAATCATTTTAAGTTAGCGCCTTCCTCCCGAAGAGCGTGAAGAACTGCTGCTGCCTGATGATCTTGAAGATGAACCCGATGAAGAAGATCCTGATGAATATGAGCTTCCCGATGACCCGCTGTTATATGATGAAGAAGGTCTGCTGTACGATGATGATGGTCTGCCGTAGGAAGACGAAGGTCTGCTGTCAGATGAAGATGGCCTGCTATATGAGCCTGATGAATAACTTCTTCCGCTTGTTGAACCTGAGCCTGAACTTCTCCTTGACGGTGTCGAGTATGATGAAGTAGAAACTGATTTTCGCTGTGAGGTATTTGCCGAAGAACCGCTTCTTGTACTGGTACCTGAATTCTGATATGAGCCTGTGCCAACGCTGCTGCTTCGTGTTGCGTTATTGCCGCGCACATCAGTATTGGTGCTTGTCGACACCCTGCTGTTATTATACGATGGTCTGGTACTCATTCTTGGATTACTGTAGCTTGGAGTATAAGTTCTGTTGGCGCTGTTATAAGCTGACCTTGTATTTGCAGCACCTCTCTGTGTGGTCGTATTGGTTCCCGCAACATCCTGGGTTGTTCTTCTTCCTGAAGCGCTTACAGCCTGCTGGGTAGTTGAAGAGACTGTTCTCCGTGAATCAGAGGAGATTGTACGTGAACCTGCAGCCTGTGTTCTTCCGGTAACTCCGGAATTACTGCCTGCTGAATAACTGTTCCTGCGTGAATATCCCGAACCTGATACACCGCCTGTTCCAAAACTGCTTCTTCTTGAAGAAAGGGTGCTGGGCCTTTCCCTTCTTCCGTAAGGCACCCTGTTGTCTCCGTAATAATCATGATAATATCCACTATGGTATCCACCCCAGTAACCGCCATAATAATATCTGTCATAGAATCCTCCGTAACCCCATCCATAATATGAATAAGGACTATAGTAGTATGGGCTGTAGTAGTATGGTGAACCCCATCCGAAACCAAAGCTGAGGCCATAGCCTAATCCATAGCTCAATCCGATTGAAGGATACCAGTCATAGTAGAATGGATCTCTCCAGTAGGGATAGAAAGAAGTGCCATAGAATCTGTTAAGCCTTCCTGCATATGAATAATCGTAATAATCAAACCCCGATGAATAGTTATTGTTGTTGATAATAATCTGATCATCATAATCTGAAGCGTCAGAATATTGGTCAGAAACAAGAGTGTCGGCGGTGTCATAATAATCCTGGGCATCTAAGCTCTCAGTAATATTATTATCAGCTACCGGCGCCTGAACAACCTTTTTAGCAGGTTCTTGTGATGGCAAATAGTAAAGATCGTCATACTCTGCCCCTGTGGAAAGCCTGGATGTTGTACAAGAGCCAAGAATCAGCAGTGCAGGAACTAATATGTAAAGTAATGCTTTCATTTTTATTAACTCTTTTGTTTTCTGAATATAGTGCAAATATTATACCAAAGAAACTTAAATCCAAACAAACTTGACATGATTCATTAAAATTAAATTTTATATTATCCCCGGGAAAGTCGCTTTTTGTGAAGCTGAAGTTTTTAATTATTTTTACCGGTTCATATTTAATTAAATTTTTACAAAACAAATATTGTACCAGGAAAATGGCTAAGTTTTTAACAAACAAGGATGAGAATTATGCACAATGGTATAACGATCTGGTTATCAAGGCGGATTTAGCTGAAAATTCAGCAGTAAGAGGTTGCATGGTAATCAAACCTTACGGATATGCAATTTGGGAGAAAATACAGGCTGAACTCGACAGACTGTTTAAGGCAACCGGACATGTAAACGCATATTTCCCTCTTTTTATCCCAAAATCTTTTTTCAGCAGGGAGGCCTCACATGTTGAAGGTTTTGCGAAAGAATGTGCAGTGGTAACCCATTATCGTCTTAAAAATGATGAAAAGGGAAAAGGAGTTATCGTTGATCCTGCTGCCAAACTTGAAGAGGAACTCATTATTCGTCCTACCTCTGAAACTATTATATGGAACTCATATAAAAACTGGATACACTCATACAGGGATCTTCCTATTCTGATAAATCAATGGGCAAATGTTGTAAGATGGGAAATGCATACCAGGTTGTTCCTTAGAACTGCAGAATTCCTGTGGCAGGAAGGTCATACTGCACATGCAACCAGCAGAGAAGCAGTTGAGGAGGCCGAAAAGATGATAAATGTTTATGCAGGTTTTGCAGAAAACTCCATGGCGCTTCCTGTGATAAAAGGGCATAAAACTGAGCATGAAAGGTTTGCAGGCGCTCTCGACACATATTGCATTGAAGCCCTGATGCAGGATGGAAAAGCCCTGCAGGCAGGCACCAGCCATTTTCTGGGTCAGAATTTTGCAAAGGCCTTTGATGTACAGTTTACAGACAAAACAAGTAAACTTGATTATGTATGGGCCACATCATGGGGCGTATCAACAAGGCTGATGGGTGCACTTATTATGGCCCATGCCGATAACAACGGACTGGTTCTTCCCCCGAAACTTGCTCCTATCCAGGTTGTTATTGTCCCTATTTATAAGAATGAAGAGCAGCTTTCCTCTATTTCGGTTGCTGCAAATAACATAAAGGAAGGGCTTGAAGCATTGGGATTATCGGTAAAATATGATAACAGAGATAATTACAAACCAGGGTATAAGTTTGCCGATTATGAACTGAAAGGCGTACCTATTCGTCTGGCTATCGGACCTCGTGATCTTGAAAATAAAACAGTTGAAATAGCCCGTCGGGATACCCTCACAAAAGAGACAATTCCAATAGATGCAATTAATAATCATGTTGTGGAACTCATGAAAGAGATTCAGAATAATATTTACAACAAAGCCCTGAATTTCAGAAAAGAGAATACTTTCTATGTTGACAAATGGGAGGACTTTGTCACTCTCCTTGATAATCCGGGCGGTTTTATTATGGCTCACTGGGACGGGACAACCGAGACTGAAGAAAAAATAAAAGAGGAGACAAAAGCCACCATCAGATGCATCCCTTTCGATAGTACCGAAGAGGAAGGTAAATGTATATATACAGGAAAACCATCAAAGAGAAGAGTCCTCTTTGCCAGATCTTATTAGTAACTGATAATATTTTTCCCGAGGCTGTCTCAAAAGCCCTGCACAACCACCATGTCGGCTTTGTAAGAGACTGGAATTCAACAGGTCCCCTTTAAGCCATCACTAACCGAAGCGTCAGTGGGATTCAGGGGTAAACAAGAATTGAAACCTTTTGAGACAACCTCAGTATTTTTTATCCTTAATAATTCTTACATTAGGACTTAGTATTTTACCTTAAAATAATTTATTATGTCGGACCTGAATGAGAAAAAGCTGGCAATAATTGGAACGTTAAAAGACAAATCCCTGCTTAAGCAACGGGTGTATGAAAACACTTATGAATCGTTCTGCGATGTCAAGGACGTTCTTAGAAATTTGTCTAAAGAGATAAATTCAAATTTAACCGGTCTGGACTCCAGAATTAAGATGGAATATACAGACAGAGGCAGTTTCGATGCTCAGTTAAGGGTCGCGGGAGATATACTGCTTTTCAGTATGCACTCAAATATATTCCAATTCGACAGGGATCATCCGGCATGGAAAACACCCTATATACAAAAGAATAAATTCAATGCCTATTCAGGTATAATTAATATTTATAACTTTCTGTTCGACTCATTCAAATATTCCAGATTGGATGATCTGGGCTACCTTATAGCCAGAATCTTTATAAATCACGAAAAACAATATTTTGTTGAAGGAAAGAGACAGATGGGAATGTTGTTTACGAATTATGGAAGTGAAGAAATATCTAAAGAATCACTGCAAAAAATCATCTTCACGGCAATTCAATATTGTCTTGAATTTGACCTTCTGGTTCCGCCATACGATACTGTCAAAATCGCAACTGTCGGACAAGCAGAAGCAAAGATACAGCATTCAAAAGTCATTACCGGCAAACGTCTTGGATTTCAGTTTAATTCTGATGACGTTTTAGTTCCCAATCCTCAGGAGACCTGATGCGTAATTCTCAAAAAAAATATAGAAGATCATTCAGCTTTTTGATTTGTTTGGCGCTTCTGTTTTTTTGTGTTCCCGTATATCCTCAGAATCAGACAAATAACGACACTATTAAAAGAGTCACCCCGGTGACTTTCGTTAATACAAGCGACAGCATATCTTTTATCCCAAATGATACCTCTTCAGGCCGGCACACTTTTGAAAAACCTGAAAATGTTCTGGTAAAAAATAAAAACGAAACATTTTTAGACTCTCTGAAGGTCAAAGCCTCAAAATACATTATAACAAAGAAGTTATATGATATTGTTGTAGTCACCCCCGACTCTACCGACAATAAACATATTACAGGTACCAGTGATGCTAATTACATAAGTCATTCAGGCAAAAAGATACGGAATGTTGAGATACAGAAAATCAATGTCTTTGGGACAAACATTAATAATCCATCAGCCGGTGATAACAGGAATATTAACAATTTACTGAACAAAACACATATAAATACCCAGGAAAGCATTATTCGTAAAAACCTTCTTTTTTCAGCTGGCGACACCATCTCCCCATTGACTCTGAGCGATAATGAGAGAATCTTGCGACAACTCTCCTTCATCGATGATGCCAGAATTATAGTCGTCCCTGTATCTGATGATGAAGTTGATATTGTGGTTCTTACAAAAGATGTTTATTCATTAGGTGGTTCTTATAGTTATAGCAGTTTAAAAAAAGGTTCCGTTTCGGTCTATGATAGAAACATTGTCGGTATCGGCCATGAGCTTCAACTTGAAATGCCTTATGATTCTGAGCTACCCCATTCTCCTGGATTCGGAGCCCATTATTATGTCGATAATATTAAAAAATCGTTTATAAACCTGAATGTTTTTTACCTTAATGCAATGGCGGATAAAGCTTACGGATTCAGTATGGTACGTAATCTTGTGAGTGCAAAGACAAAATATGGCGGAGGAATATCAGTGAAACGTATGTATACAACTGAAAACCTTGACAACACTCTTCCCGTTCCTGAACCTTACTCCTACAATCTGCAGGATTACTATCTGCAAAGGTCGTTTCTGATCAATGAGGAATCCGTATCAAGAATTATTATAGGAGCCCGTTATACTAACAATAATGTCTTTAATCGTCCTTTTATTCTTCCCAATTCCTATTACCAGCTTCAAAACTATAAGTTGTACCTTGCTTCAGCAGCATTGTCAGTCCAGAAGTTTTATAAGACAAACCTGATCTACAATTACGGACGGACTGAAGATATACCATATGGAGGGTTATTTAAGGTAACTGTAGGTAATGAGAATAGTGAATTTAAAAAAAGGACATACCTGGGTGCAGATTTTTCCATTGGTAAGTCGAGTAAAAAACTGGGATACTTTTATTCTTCTGCCGGATTATCAACATTTATTAACGGAAATACGACCGAACAAGGTCTCATTTCGTTCAATGTCAAATATTTTTCGAATCTCTTTAATGTCGGAAATAATATGATCCGTAACTTTGTCAATGTCAGCTACACAAGAGGTTTTGACAGAACTTCTGAAGAACTGCTTTCCTTTAAGGACGATAATGGTTTTTCAGGATTCAAGAATGACTCAATAGGCGGCAAACAAAGATTGTCATTAGATTTTGAATCAGTGGTGTTCAGCTCACTTAAATTATACGGCTTTAAATTTGCTTTTTTCTGTTTTGCTGATCTCACTTTGCTCTCCGAAACGAACCAATGTATTGGAAATGGGCAGTCGCTTAAGGGCTTAGGCCTGGGGGTAAGAATCAGAAACGACAACCTTGTTTTCAATACATTTCAGATAAGAATAGGGTTTTTTCCAAATTCACCTTCGTATTCATCTGTTAATCATTTTGTTGTATCGGGAGAACAGCTTCTTAGTCCGAATAATTTTGATGCCGGACCTCCTACTGTAATGCCATTTATCTGATAAAATATTTAATAACAATATGCTGAATAAGTTCAGGAAATTCATTACCGAAAACAACCTTGTAGATGCAGGTGACAGGGTTCTGCTTGCTGTAAGTGGAGGCATTGATTCAATGGTTATGGCTCATCTCTTCCTTAATCTAGAAAATGAGAAAGGAATAGCTCACTGCAATTTTGCGCTGAGAGGAAATGAAGCAGATAAGGATGAAGAACTTGTCCATCAGTTTGCCTCTGTTCATAATATTCCTTTCTATTCAATAAAGTTTGACACAAAAGGTTTTGCCAGAGAAAATGGCATTTCTATTGAGATGGCAGCAAGAGATCTGAGATTCAATTGGTTCGCAGAGTTAAGAAAAGAGAAGAATTATGATAATGTAGCTGTTGCCCATAACATGAATGATAATATTGAGACTCTTCTTATTAATCTCACCAGAGGAACAGGATTGACCGGACTATCGGGGATGAGACCTTCTCACGACGGAATAATCAGACCTTTGCTTTTTGCAACAAGGCAGGACATTGTTGAATATTGCAATCAGCATCAGATATCCTTCAGGGAAGACCAGTCTAACGCTGAAACAATTTATGTTAGAAATAAAATAAGGCACCTGGTAATTCCGGTTCTTAAAGAGATAAACCCATCCATTGAGAATACCTTGAGTGAGACTGCGAAAAGACTCGCAGGAATTAATGAGATCGTGTCTGAATATATAGCGGGACTAAAGGATTCCGCTTCAAAACAAATAGATAACATTATCACATTTGATATCAGCCATTTAGCTCCATACATTGGAAACAATGCTGTTTTGTTCGAACTATTTAAGCCCTACGGGATTAACAATCTGCAGCTGTCAGATCTCCGGCAGGTAATTGAAGGAGAAACAGGAGGTTCCCTTATTACAGGAACTCATCGTATTATTAAGAACCGTAAAGAGATAATCGTTTCACTGATCAGTAATAAACAGGATACTGTTACTGTAATCAATAACATTGAAGAGCTCAGAAAACTTGATGTAATTGCTTCCGCTGATTATACCGATATTGACGAAAGGTTTATGATCGTGAAAGATCAATCCATTGCATACCTCGACTACAACAAGGTATCATTCCCCGTTACAGTCAGAAAATGGATGGCAGGTGATCATTTCTTTCCCTTTGGTATGAAGGGGAAAAAGAAACTGAGCGACTATTTTATTGACAATAAATATTCAATCATTGATAAGGATAATAAACTGATACTTGAGTCAGAAGGTGAAATAGTTTGGATAATCGGTGACAGAATTGATAACCGTTTCAGGATAACTGAATCATCCAAAAAGGCTCTGATAATTAAGGCAAAGAGGACGGGATGAATAACTGACATTCAGACTTAACACGCCACCAGAAATATTCAGGGCAATCAGATATCTCTTCTCCCGTGAATTCCCCTGTCTATGAGGATAAGATCGGCTATGGCTATAGCTGTTGCAGCTTCAACAATCACAGGCATCCTGAGAGCAATACAGGTGTCGTGACGTCCTTTCACTTTTAGAGTTGTCATTTTCTCTGCGCTGAAATCAAAAGTGTTCTGATCAACACCTGTTGATGAAGTTGGTTTTACTACTGTTCTGAATACAATTTCATTGCCGTTGGTAATACCACCATTGATTCCTCCTGCATTATTTGTGGAAGTTTTTCCGTTTTCATCTATATATGGATCATTATGTTTTGAGCCAAGCATGGCTGCCGATGCAAAGCCTGAACCAAATTCAATCCCTTTTATTGCCGGTATTGAGAATATGATATGGCTCACAGCCGACTCAAAAGAATAGAAAAACGGTTCTCCGACAGCTATTGGAGGATTTTTTACTTTACATTCAATTATCCCGCCTATAGTGTCATTCAAC
>DAOQAX010000014.1:0-21805 GCA_035354395.1 Bacteroidales bacterium
TTCTATGTAATCAAAATCGAAAAATGAGTATGAATTGAAAATATCATTAGGATTCCATACCAGAGTTTGTCCCCAGTTGATCCTTTGCCTTCCTGCCCGTACCTGTACCTTCCCATAGTTAAAATCGACCCACCCGCGGTCAATGGTTGTATTCAAAAAGAAAGAGGATTCATCAAGAACATTCCACGAAAGATCCATCCATCCATGATCGCCTGAGGTCATTGATGAAAATGTTCCTGTTTTTACCATATCGCCTGTAAAGAGGCGATTCCTGAATTCTACTGCAAAAGTAATGTTATCATTTGCGAATCCTTTAATATTAAGCCTGTTATGAATAATATTATCGTTTACAAACGATCCGGAAAGCGAATCGAACATAGCAGTCTGCAATGTCGAGACATAACCGTTTAGAGTCAGAATTTTCTTTTTCTCCTGGCCAGAAACAAGCAATTCCGCGTAAAAGATAAGTAAAAGAAATATGGCCAGGTTACGTGTCATCTCAATATCAGTGAAATCATTCTCTTATATCATCTGAAACAACTTTCCCGTCTTCAAGAGTAATTATTCTATGAGCCATTTTCACTACTCTGGCATCATGGGTGGAAAAGATAAAAGTGATTTTTTCTTCATGATTAAGCTTCTCCATAATCTCCAACAATTTTGACGCGGATTTTGAGTCAAGATTTGCTGTCGGTTCGTCTGCCAGAACAAATTTCGGACGTGAAGCAAGAGCCCTTGCAACAGCAACCCTCTGCTGCTGTCCTCCAGACATCCTGGACGGACGGCTGTTTACCCTGTCGCTTAGCCCAATTGCCTCCAGCAGTTCATAAGTTCTTTTATCACGTTCAGACTTTGGCCATTTCTGTAATGCCATTATAAATTCAATATTCTCTTTTGTAGAAAGCACCGGGATAAGGTTATACGACTGAAAAACAAACCCAATATTATGTAATCTGAAATCAATCAATTCCGAAGATTTCAGAGTACTCAGGTTGGTACCAGCTATGGTGATTTCGCCTGTTGTCGGTATGTCGAGGCCTCCGATAAGATTAAGCAATGTTGTTTTTCCTGAACCTGATGGTCCGACAATTGCAGCAAATTCTGCCTCATCAAAGCTCAATGTTACACCATCTACAGCTCTCACAGCTACTTCGGTCTCATCATATATTTTATGAACATCCTTTATATCAATGACTTTCATGGCTTGATGCATTATTTGAATTATTCTGTTCTCAGTGTTTCTACAGTATTCAGTTTAAGAGCTTTCCTGGCCGGCCATATTGAGGATATTATTGCGGTGACTATTACCATTACAGTAATAATAAAGAAGAAATCGGGAGTTATGACCGGGTATACAACAGCAGCAAAACCCCAGTCTTCAAATCCTTCACCCCAGCTTGAAAAATGTATTCCAGTCTTTCCCAGAAGTTCAATAATCAACCATCCCGAAAGCATGCCAGCTATCGCCCCAACAATGGTAAGAAAGATCGTTTCAAGCATTATCATGCTGAATACTTTTCTGCGGTTCATCCCTATTGCCATCAGCATCCCAAGTTCTTTGGTCCTTTCAAGTATTGTCATCAGCATTGTATTGATGATGCCAAAAGCAAGGGCAAGCATTATTATCCCGATAAATATTATATAATACATCACCATATAATCGTTCATAAATGCTGCATCGGGTGCAAGCTCTTTCCATGTATTGACCTCATTTTCCGGAGAAACAGCAGATAACGTCTTCCTTACATTGTCAGCGTTTTCTATATCGTTAAGCAGTATTGCGATCTCGTGCGTAAGGACATCTTTCCCATCATAAAGTTTTGCGAGTTCATCAGCTTTCACAAAAGCTGCAGTCTGGTCAAACCCTGTATTTGTCGTCTTATAAATACCGCAAACCCTGAAAGTCCCCTGCACAGGAGTTCCGGTTTCATCGGAAATGGTGATCTGGACTTTGTTTCTTATCCTGTAATCAAGAGCCTTACCGATAATAATATTCCCATAATTATCAAGCTCCTTCTTTTTCAGTTCACTCCTTAATGCATCCCTGAAATCTTTAGGCGATCTGAATCTTATATCTTTCAGTGTGTCAATCTTTAACAGGACATAATCAGGTACTTTCTCAGCCCTGAGTGAACTTAACACCTCTTCGGTGATTATATACTGTTTTAACTTTAATACCTCCGCAGTTTTGTCGCTGATCAATATAGTCCCCGGTACCGACTCATCAAGATATTCTCCCGCACCAGGAATTACTTTCTTCCAGATCTCAGTTATTCTTCTTTCTTTTTCAGGTTCTACTCCGTAAATACTGACCCCTGTATTACCCCAGGATGTATTTGCCATGGCAATCATCTTGGTTCTCTTTGCCCAGCCGGTTATTCCCGGAAGAGATCCTATGGCCTTTATCACTTCATCCTTATTTTTGACAACAAAGTCTGCCTCCTCATTTTTCAGATACTCTTTACTGTGTATCTGTACATGCGATACTTCATTATAAATTGCGTCATGTATTCGTTGTTCGACCCACCCTTTCATTATACCCAAAAGCAAAATCCCGGAAATAATACCTAAGGTCACGGCAATGACTACAACAAAGCTTCTGTTTTTGTTACGCCATATATTCTTCCAGGAAATCGACCTTATCATTTCAGTTATATTTATTTAACTTCTTAGAGCCTCTATCACCTTCAGCCTGCTTATTTTTCTCAGCGGATAAATTGTTGAAATCAAAATCATTATCACAACAACAACTGCCTGCCAGTAAAAATATGGTCCAAACCATGCAGTAGGCATCATGGCATCCCAACCATAATCTTCCATCATTTTTGCGAGATCTCCCTTAAGCAGAACTGGTGAATAATAGAAATACATTATAATCGGAGAACTTGCCAACAAACCTGCCACCAAACCAATTGAACCAAGCAACATCATTTCGATTGAAATTATTTTCTTTAGTTTTCTTTTCTGCATGCCTATTGAAATAAGGACACCAAATTCCCTTTTTCTTTCAGCTACCATCATGAGTACTGTCCCGAATATTCCAAAGAATATTATGAAATATAATAATACAAGCATGGCCATTCCGCTCTGGCTGTCGCCTTGAATGGCCTGAACAAGAACAGGGTTCAGTTCTTCCCATGTCTTTGTGACTGTAATACCGTCTGTCAGAAGCAGATTGATCTTGTTTTTTACCTCATTCATTATCCTGTGCGATCTGCTTGTAATGTTTACTGAAAGAGAAGTTATCATCCCTTCTGAATCGAAAAACCTCTGTGCAGTCGGGATTGTCATAATTACAAGCCTGTTGTCTATATCCGGCACCGGCATTTTAATGATACCCCTGACAGGGAAAATTCCAGCCGATGAAGCACCATGATAACCTTGACCCATCAGTATTATACTGTCTCCTATAGAAACCTTGAGATAACCAGCCAGCCTGTCAGATACCATTACCCCTTCATCATTGATTGCCAGAAATCCGTTTGATACTTCACATAATTTAAGTATTTCAGGAATAAATAGTTCATTCTCGTTTTCAGTGAGACCCAGTTCAAGTTCGAGTCTTGCACGTGAAGAGTAAGCACCCCCAATGCTCCTTTCTATCTCACTAATAACATTGGCAGGGACTTTACCCGATCTTTTTATCAGGTCAACTGACTCCCGGGTTATCCTGTATTTTACCAGTTTTTTTTCCGGATTTGAAAACTCTCTTTCCTTTTCCGGATCAATTGCAAGTACAATAGTCCCTTTTGTCTGTGTCCCACCCGAAACAAGAGCAAAAGATTCAATATGCGGGGCTACCGACACGACTTTATCGACCCGCGAAATGGCTGCTGCAAGAGAATCAGAATAGCTGAAGGAATTATCAATAAGCGGGTCGTCCTGAAATTTAATATGTTGCACCTGTAGATAACCGGAGTATGATTCTATGATGCCGGAAATCATATAATCATAAGATCCCAGCTGGTAAGATCGCATAATCACTGCAAAAAATACTGCAAAGAATATCGATGCTGAAGTAATAACAGTCCGTCGCCTGTTTCTCCAGAGATTCCGCCATGCTATTTTAAAATCCTCAGCCATGTTGTTCAATTTTCTAAATACTTACTTTGCAGCAAATAAACAGTATCATTCACCTGATCATCGTATGGCTTTCATATTCTGTTGTGAAAAATAACTTTCGCTTATTGAAATATTGAACCTGATCTCTTTAATTTCGACAATGGTTTTATTTCCTTTTTCTTCAGCCGGCAGAAGTTCAAGCCTGCAGGGAATAATTCTTCCATCCATCTCCTTTATATCCGAGCATATTTCAGTACGAACCAGGTATCCGTCTTCATCATAAAGCTCAGACTTAATGAATAACAAGTCTTTCTTATCGACCCACCGGATCTGATGCCCCCAGACAACTGCCGCATCTTCTTTCGCTATCATCTTTATCTTATAACAAAGTCTTTCGCCGATAGTCTCTTCCCCTATGATTTCATGTGTGTAGTCATTTACTACAGATGATTCTTTCAGAATATCATCATTAGTATAATCCGATCCCATCCAACCTTGCGATAACATTGAAGGAGGAAGCTTTATAAGTCTGGATATTGAAGGATTCCAGCTCCACATCTCCTGTTTTCTTTTCAGAAATGTCTGTCCCACATCCTTTGCAGGGGCAGTTATCAGGGTCAGGGCATAATCGCGTCCAAGTGTCCAGTTCCTGAATTCAATACTCCTTTGCCATGACGGTCTTACAATTGTCATCGACATTATAGTGTAGCTTGACTTTTCTCCGTTGAAGTTCTCATCTGCTTTTTTTATTATTTCCGCTGCAGAAAGAGCCTGGGCTGGAAGATTCAGAATGTTTATAACTGAGAAAAAAATCATTGTTGTGACAATTTGCAACTGCTTCATAACGTTGATTTTTAGAATATCTAATTTAGTCTTTTTTTTATCGTGAAGGGTCCATAAATCCACAAATCAAATATTTGAAGAATCGTAATCAATTATTCTGGAAAGATTTTTTATCTTTAACAAGTTGTATTTAAACCAATTTTAGAATGGCAAGTCTCAAGCTATTACTGGGAATGATCCCATCAACTTCAAAAATTGAGCAGGCTGAAAAAGCTTTAATATCTGAATTTGAAAAACTGCAAGCCTGTGCAAAATCTGATCAGTTAGCAAGATATAATGAGTTAAACAAGTTAGTAAATTCTTCTGACTTTAATCAAAAGAAAAAAGAAATAGAATCCCTTCAATACAAGAACTCTGAAGAATATTCAAAAGAAAAGGAGTTTTTATCTGTTCAGAAAGCAAAAGATATAGTTTTATATTTCCAAACAACGTCAGATAGCTATCTAAAAAAGTTCAGGGAGATGGAAGGCTCCGACAAAATCAGGGAATTTGAGTCGCTTGGAAAATTCATCAAGTCGCCGGAGTTTCTTGCTAAACAAAAGATGAAACCGATTACTTTCAAGGATACTGAAGAATACAGGAAATATGTCGAGTACAAAGGGATGAAATCCGATCCTGAGATTAAGGCATTTCTGAAATCGGGCAGTAAGGATGAGACAAAAAAATCAAAAACCATTCAGAAGTATGAAGAGCTTGATGCTTTCATAAAATCTTCAGCTTTCCTTGCAAAACAAAATATGAAGCCGATTACATTCAAGGATAGTGATGAATACAAGAAGTTACTTGATTACAACAGGCTCAGGGAAAGTTCTGAAATAAAAGAGTTCTATAAGTTCAAAGAATCAAAGGAGTATGCGAATTTCGTAAAAACAGACGGCTCGGCACGCTTAAAAAAATTTTATGAGCTTAAAGAATATGTTGCCTCTCAGGAATTTAAAGAGAAAAAGGCTTATCTTCTGGATAAAAAGAGATTTGAAAAGACAGATATGTTCAAACAGCTTGAGGAGTATAATAAGCTGAAAAAGAATGAGGATATTATCTGGTACTTCAAAACAAAGGATTCCAACAAATTCGATATCCTGAAAAACAGGGAGATGACCTTCTGTGAAGAATTTGAAGGAGAAAAGCTGGATTCTAACAAATGGATACCTAACTACTACTGGGGAGATAAATTACTTAAAGATAACTATTCTGTAGAGTCTGATCTTCAGGCATACACTGAAAAAGAAAATTTCGAATTCCGCAACAGTGTTCTTAGGATTAACACCAGACCACAGAAAATTACCGGTAAAGTCTGGTCTGCCAATAAAGGTTTTTCTACAAAAGAGTTCAACTATACATCAGGGCTTATCTCATCAGGTAAAAGCTTCAGGCAGAAATATGGCGTTTTCACTGCTAAGATCAAACTTGGTGATCCTAATGCAAAATCGGCTTTCTGGATACTCGCTGATAAGATAACCCCACATATTGATATCTGCCGGACCGCAAATGGAAAGGTGTTATGTGATTTCTTTCCTAAAAACGGAAACAGAATTAAAGCTTCCATCGGATCGCGTTATGCAAATGACTTCTTTATCTATACGCTTGAATGGAGTTCAGATAAACTGGTCTGGAAAATAAACAACACTGAAATATTCAGACAGACTTCCGATATACCTCAGGAACCCATGTACATTTCCCTGGCAGGCGGTTTAGACAAGCCAATCAACGGAACAACAGCCATGGAGATTGACTGGGTAAGAGTTTACCAGCCAAAGAAATAATTGAATCTCTTTGGCCGGCTTGGACATATTATTAAAAGTGTTTAATATTTTACCTGCTGAATCTTAACCGGACCAATAAGACCTGACGATTCGAGAGTATTGTCGGGTTTGAAACTATTTACCGTACACCATGTCCATCTCTTTTCAGGGGCCAGCCTGCTTTCACCTGTAAGGCGGTTCGCCCAGGTATTTGCTACTTCCACTTCAAGAATATTCTCGCCTCTTTTCAAAACAGACGATATATCAAGTGACCAGGGAGCAGTCCAGACTCCTCCCAGCTCTTTCCCGTTCAGGTTCACTCTGGCAATTGATTTCACGTCACCCAGACTGATTAAAAACCTTCCATCGGCATCAGTCTTTTCGCACGAAAAAGTAGTTTTATATACTGCTGTTCCTGAATAATATTTAATGCTGTCGTTGGTGCTGGCTGTCCAGTCCTGAAGCGATTCGAAAGTAACAGGATTGACTGGGCCACGGCTGTTTTTGTCAAATGTGACAATCCATGGGCCATTTACTTCTGTTAAAGTACCATGTTCCGGGAAGTTAGCTGATAATAATTTCTCTCCAGATTTACTGCTCTTGTCGCGGAAAATAATAAACGCACTTTCGAAGGCTTCAAGTTTCAAAGGAACAGTCGTCATGCCTTTTCCGAAGGTATATGCAGGCAGATCACGTATTGTTCCCGATGTAGCATCCCAGAGCTCAGGACTTTTCCCTTCTGTTCTTAGCTCAGGAGCAATTTTTATTGTTTTATCTGATTGATTTGAAATGAAGTATATATCGCCCTCCTCCGTTTTTCGGTGGATAAATAAAGCCGGATCTTCCTCACCAAACCGGCAATCAGGAATGACTTTAATAAAATCAAGAGCCTCCTGCATCGCCATGCCGGAGAGTATCATTCCCCTGCCGACTTTTCTGCTTTTAACATTTATTCCATCCACATCTCCCCATAATTCGGAAACCGTTTGCTTTACCTGCTGATCAGCCTGGGGATAGTTCTGAAGGCTGGGTGAGTACTCAGGTGCCGGTCCAAGAACTACAGCTCCCTGTTCAACCAGTTCTTTTATCTTTTTCAGCAGTTCCGGACGCATTGTTTTCAGTTTTGGCAGAACAAGCAATCTATACGACATACCATCGGGAAGCATTATTTTACCATCTTTTACGCTTGTACGGGTATTTATCACTTCACCATTGATATAATCGAATGAATACCCCTGCGGCAAAGCCGGATCGCAGATTCCGGTCATCTTAGGAGCATCTTCCCCTATGAAATATGCTACATCGGCAATATATCTCCCCTGCTGCAGCATGAAATTGCATCTTTTCAGATACTGTATGAATACGTCCATCTGGCTGAACCATGTATTATGACGGTTAAACTCGTTTCCAAACCAAGCATTGGCACCAGGTACCCGTTCGTCGGGTTGCTGGATATAGACATGCATAAGAGTATTGTTGATCCCTTCCGTGAAGAAACGATCGCCCCTTTGTTTCATGACAGCGGGATACCTCGAAAATGGTCTTCCGGCACATGTGAAAGATTCGGCTGAGACTTTATTCTTCCCATAGATGTGGGCACACGAAGAGGCAGCACGATTCTCAATATTTCCGAGATCACCTTCGCTCCAGAACTCACCGGCCACCTCATCAGATTGTCCTCCATATTGCAAAAACTCTCCGGGAAATCCCCAGTGTCCGTAATTCTCAAGCCATGTGGTCAGACCGTTTATGTTACTTACTTCTCTCAATCCTCCGACATAATCATAAGAAACCTTATCGGCAACCAGTCTTCGCAAATCCCATAAAAACCTGTCCGACAGATTTCTGCTTCCTACAACATTCCCTCTCAGGACAGGAATATATGGAACAGGACTATAACCATATTTAGCCGTAAACTCTTCAGTAAAATTATCGGTCCAGTTCTGGCTTCCCGTCTCATAGCTGTCTTCCACAACAATCTTCCAGGTCCTGCGATCGGCTTCCGGAATACGGCGCAATATCTCACCCATAAAAGCATCGAAATGAGCCTCAACATGTTTCCTGTTCATCTTATCGGTTTCAAGGCCGGTCCCTTCAGGTGAAGCCGGACTGTTTTTCTGGCCTGTGGAAGTCATCCCGTTTTGCATTATTATCCACTCCCCTTCAGGAACTTCCCAGTTTAAGGTACCATCCGCAGCCAGGTTTTTAGTAATGTCAATAACACCAGCCGGATCGATAATCAGTGATTTATCCACCTCAGGTTGTTCGGGCCACAAATAATCTTTCCAGTAAGGCAGTGGCGTCTGAAACATTTTTGCAAGTGATTTTTCAGGATACCGTTCCAGTTTTGGTACAGGTGAAAGCTCAACCTCTGCAATACCGCCTTCCCTGGTAACATCGTTTATAACCAGCCTGAAATTCTTTGACCGGGTCTCCGGTATAGAAAGAACTACCGGCGGAAAAGGATCAAAACCAACATTTATATTTGAATTACTGCGATTTATTTCAAATGACTTAAGCGACCTGGGAATATTATCTTCAATCGCAAACAACTCACCTTTTGCTATAATAGGTTTCTGTGATGTTTTAATGATTAAACTCCTTACCGTTGCCTCATCGTTTGTCTGGAAGCCCACAGCAAGGATCTTATCTTTCTGAACAGGAACTTCAGTTTTACAATCACCATCAGATATGTACGATATGTTCTTTATTTCTGAATGAGAGGTGATCCTGGGTTTCAGCGACCGGTAATCCTTCCCTGACTGGACGGGGAGCCTGTAGGCTATTACATTTAACAATTCAAAATCTTCAGCCGGGGATGCCAGTTTACTGCTATATTGTATCGGACCGGTCACCCTTGTCTCCGATGAGTTAAGATAACGCATCGACTGTTTATTCTTTACCCATGGTCCTCCTGACTGACTCCATCCCGGGCTATTGAAAATACCAATTTCAATATTCAGTTCCGTGGCTGTCTTTAATGCAGTATGAAGAATATCCCACCACTCATCACTTAATATTTTCACTTTACCGTATTGGCTTCCTTCTAATCCAATATTCCCTATAAAGGCACGGTTAATACCAACCTTTTTCATTGCCTGGAGGTCTTTCACTACTCCTTCTTTCGAGATATTATCCGATATCCAGTACCAGTAAACACCTGTCCTGATTGAATCAGGGATATTTTTGAATCCTGCTTCAATTTGTGTGAATGTTGGGGCGCCTGTATTCTCAGAAGCGCAGGAAATAAAAAAAAGTGAGAGGCTTAAAAAAAGTGATACTTGAAAAAGAACATTAATCCTTCTTCCCGGCTTTATAAGGATATTCTTCATTTCAGGCAGTTTATACGGCTTATTGATATAAAATTATTAGTTATTTTCAGCATTTTGTTTTTGATACACCCTGACATAATCCACAGTAAAAACATCGGGGAAAACAGTATTTTTAACCTGCTCCCTGGTGTCGGGCAGTTCCATGCTTAATATTATGTACTCGGCTATGTGTGAAAGTCCCTGTTCCTGGGTATAGTATTTTTTCCCGTCAATGTAAAAGACATATTTCTCAGGAGTCCACTCCAGAGCAAATGTATGGAACCCTTTACTTAATCCCGGCAGATAGCTGTTCATAGGTCCTACCGACTTCATGTTTGGTCCGTAGGCCCAATGAAGGGCATGCTGAACTGTATCCGTTCCTACCTCTTTAAAGAACTCGAATATATCGACCTCTGTTCCGTAAATTGCAGGATCGGCCCCTTCAGAAATCTTTGGTGACTGTAACCAGAAAGCTGCCCATACCCCAACTGATTCCTGCAACTGTGCCCTGCATTCAAAGTAGCCGTATGTCGGATTAAAATGTTTTCCTGTTCCTACTGCTCCGCTCAATATGCTATCTCCATTCTGTAAAGCATACAGTTTTAAAAATCCATCTTCAACTTTTACTGCTTTTTCTGAAATATATCCCATACGCCTGGGCCCTACTCCTCTGACCTCCCATTTTGTCGTGTCGAGTGCATTTCCATTGAAATTATCTTCCCAGACCAGTTTATAACCAAGCTTTTCAGGACTGTTTTCCTGCTGAGAGGTGTTCTTGTTTTTACATGAAATGGTTAAGCATAGAACAGCAACGACTGCTGACAGAAATAGATATTTTATGTTCATAATAAAAAAAGGTTTAATGAAAATTTCTAAAACAAAAATGCCATAATATGTTCAAAATAAAAACACAATCACAGCTTATTATTTTTCAAATTTAATTCTTTTATTGAGTTTTCATCTTTCTGTATACAACACGTCCTTTTCCGGCAATCATTTGCCCGGATATTTTTGCCGGAACGTCAACACACCAATTAATTCCTGTTTTGTAAATTTTTGCCTTGAAAGTATGTCTCATTATTTTATAAATAAAATAATTCCGGTTTATGCGTGTCGCTTTACCGTAACCGCTAACGAAAAATGACGTGAATTTCATTCCGAGCCTCTCACAGAACCGTACTTTTATCAAAGCACTTAAAAGTTAATGCTGTTTGCTAGCCTTCGCATAAAAGCTTTTATTGACACCCTCTGTGTTAAGTATATTAGATATTTTTTTTGCCGTATCGCAATTCTAATTTTTATTTATCAAGGTTCATTAATTTTCTAAATCAATTCATTTATAGCATCTTTAATCTCTTTATCTGTTGTTTTTTCACTATAGCCATTAATAATTTTTCTAATCACTCGGTTTTTATCAAGGATATAAAATGATGGGACTGATTGTATTTGATAACTTTTTGTTACATCCTTGGTTGACATTAAGAACATGTAGTTCAAGCCATTATTAGTACAATATCTTTTAATTCCTGTAATATTATCACTCCACGTTTCAATACTAATGAGTTCAAAGCTTTTATCCTTATAATCAGTGACTAACTGTTTTAAAAATGGGATTGATGCATGACAAGGTCCACAACCAATCCCAGTAAATTGAATCATTAGTACTTTGCTTTTTAAATCCTTTAATGAAATTGTCTCGTTATTAGTGTTTTGAAGAGACCAATCAGTGGCGACTTTTCCTGTTAAATCAATTTTTTTTGTTTTTTGCTTTCCTCGAACCATAATTTCAAAATTGGATGGGAAATATTTTAATACTTTGAAATCTGCAATTTTGATTTTATCATATTCGACATTTTTACAAGTTTCCCAAGTTGTTTGATGTGGCATATGTCTTTTATATCGATATGGTAGATTATCTGACTTATTTATCCATATATCATATTTGGAAAATTTATCTTTACTTGATAAAAGTGGATTATCCCAAACTACAGGTTTGCCTAGAAATTCAATAATCTTGCAAGGAATATATAAACTAAATTTAATAGAATCTCCAAAATCTTTTAATTCAGTGGATATACTGTCTTTTGTTTCTAGAGCATATTTAATTATACTCTTTGTGTAATTAAAGAAAGGAGTACTGATTGGCCTAACGGGTAACTTGTTGGTTTTAAAACTGTCTATCTCAATTTTATTTTCGTCCCACAGTAGATATGTAAAAGCTATTCCGTCATAAAACCAGCTCACTTTGGAATAACCTGTCTGTTGGGTAACTGTAAAGCTTGAACCGGCAATTGTGTCGGTGGGATTATTGTACTCTTCAGTATGGCTATATAGGGTTCTAAACGCTAAAGTATCCCCAGGGGCACTTGCGATACATGTAGAAGAATAAGTAGCAGATTTTATTTTTTCAAGATTAGCTAAGACCTTTTTCAGATAGTCGTATTTATTGGTTTCAACTTTGCAACTGCTAATAAGAGTCACTGACAGAAATAAAGCTAAAATGGATGTAGCAACAAAATATGTCTTTTTCATAAGATTGGTATTACTTAGTTTAACTTGTTCGAATCAAATATAAAACGAATATATTAGTTATACAACTAAATATTTGTGTATTGTTTTAAACCAATCTTATCTGACCTGACTTCTAACGATTATTGCGGTAAAAAGTTCCATTTTTCTCAGATTCAGCAGAAAAAAAACGGTTATTAACCAATAAAAGTCAAGGAGATCCCTCATCCCGAGGAATCGGGATTCGGGATGACAGAGGGTTACTCAGGTTGGGTGGAAGGAAGCAACGGCGATTCGAAACTGGTATTTCTTTTTCAGTAAGATATGGCCGAATCGCCGTTGCTTCCCTCCATACCTTCCAAAACAACTTCCCTGTCATTCCGTAGCGGAACGAAGTGAAGCGAGGAATCTCATCCTCACTGCGCAGATAATCGAGATGATCACGGTTCAAAAAGCCCTTATAGAGAAACCCGGTCGCCAAGGGTTCTGTCAATCTTTAATTGTTTGTTGCAATATTGCCTGCCCGACGTCTGGCGGACAACATATTTTCCCAATTTTGCCTTAGAAATAGAATTCCCATTATAGTGTACCACCTGTATGGCGGAAGATCTTGATTTTTTCTTGACCTTTCTGATCTTAAGCATAGCACAAAAATTGGCGTTAGTGCGGTAAAAATCATTTTTATGATTTTCTTATCATTAATATTCTGTTTGTTAGAAAATAAACCGCACCAATCTTTCAAGCTACCACTACCCCCGCTATTGGTTATATCACATGTTAACGGTATGTGCTTTTAATTTAATCAAATATCACATTCCAGTTTTCCGAATTATATGCGTCAAAACACATTTTTATCTGTTTCTCATTGTTTTTCTCTGTTGCAAGATTTGGCAATTCATTGAGTTTCCAAAAAGCACTCTCAGTGGTTTCGGTATTTGTCTCAAATTTGCCATCAATAATTTCACATAAAACAAATGCTTTACATATGCCATATGCATAAACTGGTAAATTATGCCTGTTTCTGTCCTGAAGAGCAATTAACTTTATAGGAATAACATCTAGCCCGCTTTCTTCCTTTACTTCTTTTATGATATTTGATTTTATTGATTCTAAAACATCGACCCAGCCACCTGGCATAGACCAGGTCCCGTTATTTTCTTTGACAAGCAATATTTTATCTTCTTTAAAAATCGCAGCACGTGAATCTAATTTCGGGGTTTGAAAACCTGTTTCGTTACAGAATACATTTTTTACAAATTCAACCGGGACATTACCTTTTTGGCTCATAATCTCTGCTGAAATATCCCGAATCCTTTCAAATCTTTCCAAATCAAATTGGTCCTCTGTATATGTAATGCCGGCTTGCGCTATAAACTGTAATTCCATGGCCCATTTTATCCAAGGCATTTCAGAAAATGGGTGTTGATCAGAATTTAATGTATATAGAATATCCTGTGGCGTATTGAAATAGTAGTTGGCATAAACATGCTTAACAGATGTGCATCCCCATAATGCAAGCCCAAAATCGACTCCTGAATTATTTGCACATTGAGAATCATAAACACTATCTCCTATATATAAAATATCATTTGCATCTGCGCCTGTCTGCTTAAGATATTCAATCATAGGTTCCGGAGAAGGCTTTGGCAATGCAGCATCTTCAGCACAAATAACAGTATCAAAATACTCTGACAAATGAAATGGAATAAAATATTTTGTGTATTCTGTTCTGCTTTTTGAAGTTATTATCCCCAATTTATACTCTTTTTTCTGCAATTCTTGCAGCAAGGATTCTATGCCGTCAAAAACAGATATTAAATGGTCATATTTGGTTATGTTATTATTCCATATTCTGTTTGCTTCAGTAACATTTTGAATGCCCAAACGTTTGAGTGTAACATCTCCCGGAATGCCTAATGCAAATTTTAAATCGTCTGTCTCTATTTTCTTTCCGGCAATTGTTAAAATGGTGTCCTGAAGTGATTTTAGAATCGCTTTCTCTGTATCAATGAGAGTTCCATCAATATCAAATACTATATGTTTCTTTATCATCTCATTAGATTATATTATTCGTTATTCTTAGCACTACCGCAAACTCCTTTTATCATACGTACAAAAATAGTTCTTACAACAGGAAATCCGGCAGTGTAAATACACTTTTAGTTAATCTTATGTACTATAAAATGGCAGCAAACAAATAATGCTACCAAAATATTGGAGTGAGTGTCGGCAAAAATATATGACAAAAATTTACAGCAATCAATAATTTCATGCTTATACAAGTCGAAGAATAAATCACGCAACTATACAATAAAACAACCATAAATAACCATTTCAATGATTTGGTCCTCATTATCCAGACACAGAACCGGCTTCGGACTATTTATCATCAATTGTTAAATTTTCACCACTGATGTAACATTTATAGCTTTCTGTCCGTCTTTGTATCGTAACAGTTTCTATGACAGTAAAAGAATATAACAAATCTGTTGAGGAATTTTCCGACTCAGTCTACCGCTTTATCCGGGCTAATCTCAGGGACGAAGACGGGGCGAACGATATTGTGCAGGACAGTTATGAAAAGCTATGGATACATGTATCTGAAATAGATTATCCTGTGGTTAAATCATGGCTGTTCTCGACAGCTTATCATGCAATGATTGATCATATACGCAAAGAAAAAAAGATGACTGTTTTTGAAGGTTCTTATGAGGATGGTCTAATTTATGAATCACAGTATAGTGATCTTAATGAGATACTTCATTCTGCAATAAAGAGATTGCCCGAACAACAGAAAACTTCAGTGCTTCTTCGCGATTATGAAGGATACAGTTATAAAGAGATTGGTGAGATCACAGGCCAGAGTGAGGCACAGGTTAAGATCAATATTTACAGAGGCCGGCTTGCGTTGAAAAATTATATTGGAACAATTGAAACTGTATTGTAGCCATGAAAATAGACAGATCAAACTACGAAATATGGCTCATTGACTGGCTCGACGGTAAGCTCAGCGACTATCAGGCTGAAGAGGTTATTTCCTTTCTGAATGAAAATCCCGATATAAAAGATGAATTTGAGGAGATGGCTTCTGTGAGGATAGAGCCTTCAGAAAAACCATTTCAACAGAAAAACAGTCTTAAAAAAACATTTGCAGAACTTGACCAAACACAGTATGAATACCTGTGCATAGCTTTTCTTGAAAATGAGCTTTCTGAAGATCAGAAGGCTGAACTTAAAAAAAACATTGGCAATGATTCTGAAAAGAAAAGGACCTTTGAACTTATACAGCATACAAAACTTGCACCTGGAGACATCCGTTACAAGAACAAAAACCGTCTGACCAAGGCGACTCCTATGCAAAAAATAATCAGGCTTTCGGCCATAGGATTAAGCGCTGCTGCAGCTGTTTTACTGATAATTCTGGTCCATCCTTATGCATCTGAACGCCTGCCGGATGAAATTAAGACTACAGCACAAAAAATAACCAGCGACAGTAATCACAATGAAAAATTTGTTGAATCTATTCAAGAAGGTCCTAAGGCAACTGAAAAACCGGTTGCTGTAAGACAGGTAAATGAAGCTCATCTTGCTTTTGTACTAAAAAAGTGTTCTGAAACAGAAAAATCCGGACCTGATATTCCGTCAGCCGTTGATTCATCTCGGTCAGGAAACACTTTCATCAGGGAGCCGGCAATTGAAAAAATTACTGTAAATTCTTATATCCATTTTGAAACAGAAATATCAGAAAATACCCTGATTGCTTCAAACTATTCTTCTACTGTTCCGTCATATAACGAAGATCAGAGTAATGTAAGCAGGTTCATTTCCAAGACATTCAGGGAAAAGATACTTAAAGAAGATAATTCACAGGCGAGTCCGTTAAAGCTCTATGATATTGCCGAAGCCGGGATAAACGGATTAAGCAAACTTATGGGCTGGAATGCGGAATTGAAAAAGAAGAAGGATGAGAAAGGAGAACTTAAATCGATTTATTTCACTTCAGCAATTCTGAAATTCAACATACCTGTTGAAAAAACTGAGCCGACACAGTAACTTTTTGGCTACTCTCTTCGTCCCATCTCCGGAAACAACGAACTATTAAAAATTTCTATTATGAAAAAGCTTGGTATAACCATTTTACTTTTCGCAATAATATTGCAGGCTTTCAGCCAGGAATTGTCTGCTGATAACAAAGACAATAACAGTCAGGCAAAGGATACTATAGTCAAAGATACCATTTCCAATGATGAGACTACGAAAGTCGTCATAGGCAATGATCTCATTACTGTTGAAGAGAGTAACAAATCATTTGATTTCAGGGTCAAAGACAGGGGACTCAGCATCCTTGAGTCTCTTGAAGGGCCAAAATTAAAATTTAAAAAGTACTCTGAAGTCAATGATTGGGAAAAAGAGGACCCGGAAGAAGATGATTCAGATGTAAGTTGGCAAAGTGATGATTCAGAAAAAAATATTTCCAGTGAAAGACGCCATTTCAAGGGCCACTGGGCAGGAATTGAATTGGGCCTCAACAACTATCTGACAGATGATAAGAGCGATGTTATGCCTGATGACATTGATTACATGACACTTCACTCAAGCAAATCATCAAACTTCAACCTCAACTTTACCCAGCTTAGTCTCGGATTAACCAGACATATTGGATTTGTCACAGGACTTGGATTAACCTGGAATAATTACAGGTTTGACGGTGATAACAATATCATAAAGGGAGCAAACGGTATCATCGAAAATCTTCCTGCCGACTCAGGTACTTATTTTAAAAAATCAAAGCTCGCAACATTGTACCTGGATCTCCCCTTCCTGTTTGAGGTTCAGATACCTGTCAGCCATAATCATTTAAATATAGCCGTTGGGCCTATTGCTGCCGCAAAGATCAGTTCCCATAATAAAATTGTTTTCCAAAATGATAAAAAAGTAAAATCGCATGGTGATTTCAGTCTGAATATGCTTCGTTACGGAGCCACTGCAAGAATCGGATATGAAAACCTTCAGATATATTCCACCTACTACATGACACCTCTGTTCAAGGATGGCAAAGGACCTGGTGGATACGATTTGTACCCTTTTGAAATAGGATTGGCGTTCACATTCTTCGATTAAAATTTTCCAGGAGGCCCTGCTCATCAGCAGGGTTTTTTTTTCATCAGTCTCAAGTATATTTGTAAATAAAATATCCTTGTACCCAGATGGAATCCAGGATTCTTTCTCAACGTGAGATAAGGCAATACAGCCGGCAAATAATGTTTCCCGAAATCGGTATTGAAGGCCAGGAGAGACTCAAACAGGCCAGTATTCTTGTGATAGGAGCCGGCGGACTTGGATGCCCCGTGCTTCTTTATCTTACCGCTGCCGGAGTTGGAAAAATTTCAATAGCGGAATTCGATATGGTTGATGAATCGAATCTTCCCCGACAGGTTCTGTACGGCTCTTCTGATGTTGGAAAACTTAAATCTATCATAGCTAAAAACAGGCTTAATCAGGTTAATTCTCTTGTTGATATTGAAGTGTTCAATCTCCGTATTGACGGTTCAAATTCACTTAACATCCTGAAAAAATTTGATATTATTGTTGATGCAACAGATAATCTTAAGACAAGATATATTATAAACGATTCCTGCGTTATTCTTAATAAACCGATGGTTCATGGTGCAATATATAAAAACGAAGGCATGATATCGGTGTTCAATTATCAGGGAGGGGCAACTTACCGGTGTTTTAACCCTTCCGTACCAGCAGAAGAGTATAAGAATACCCAACCTTACTCAGACGGGTTACTTGGAATACTTCCAGGAATAACAGGCACCTTTATGGCTAATGAGGTGATTAAAATAATCACAGGAACAGGCGATATTCTCAGTAATAAAATCTTATATATTAATGTTTTTAACAACACGTTTAACACTTTTGCTATAAATAACATTCCTGAAAACCATAATATCAAAGAATTAAAAATTTCATAATAAGCCTTATTAATAAACCGTTAAACCGTTAAACCGTTAAACCGTTAAACCATTAAACCATTAAACCTTAAACATGAGATTATTACTGATAAGCAACTCAACCAATCCGGGAGAACCATATCTTGATTACCCTAAGAACAAAATAAAGGAGTTTCTTGGCGACAAACCGGTAAAAGCGGTTTTTATTCCCTATGCAGCTGTCACCTTTTCGTTCGATGACTATGAAGAAAAGGTATCAGAAAGGTTCAGGGAAATAGGCCACGATATCGTCTCAATACATCATTTCAAAGACCCAGTTGCTGCTTTGAAGGATGCTCCTGCAATAATAGTAGGTGGAGGAAACACATGGAAGCTGTTGAAGATGATCCGGGATAACAATCTGATTGACATTGTAAGGCAGAAAGTACTTGGAGGTATACCTTACATCGGATGGAGTGCGGGTTCAAATGTTGCATGCCCCACACTGAAAACCACCAATGACATGCCTGTTGTGGAACCCGATTCTTTTTTTGCATTTAACCTAATACCTTTTCAGATCAATCCACATTATCTTGATGCTAATCCGGCCGGACATGCTGGCGAAACAAGAGAACAGAGAATTGAAGAATTCATTGAGGCAAATCCGGGAATCTATGTTGCCGGGCTAAGGGAGGGAACCTTGCTTCTTCTTGAAAACGGAAGATTAACTCTTTTCGGCCCGAGAAAAATCAGAATCTTTAAAAAGGGTCTAATTCCAATCGAATTAGGATCTTCAGATGATTTATCTTTTCTGCTTAAATAAGAGTAGCTTATGTATTCAGATGAATTAACTCTATCCATTATAAAACTGTACGGTTGAAAGATATTTCATATACTATATGAAACTGATGCTTAAAATACTGAAACTATTTGCAATACTGTCTGTTGCATTTTTTGGATTGCTTTTTTCAGCTTCATTGTTCATGCAGGATAAAATTTCAGAAGCCATATTGAATTCATTTAATAAAAATATCTCGGCAAAGCTCAGTGTCGGTTCTTCGCGTCTCTCTTTCTTACGGAAATTTCCAAGAGCTACTTTGGTGCTTAAAGATGTTCTTGTCTCATCAACTCCTGGCTTTAACTCCGCCTCCTTTACGGAAAATAATAAAGATACTCTTCTGAATGCCAGGTCAGTATTTGTGGATTTCAATATCATTGATATCATTCAGGGAAACTACAATATTGAAAGAATCAAAGTAAAAACCGGAAATATTAACTTATTTACAGATGCTGATGGACGGGTCAACTATAATATTTCCTTTAAAAAGAGTGGCACCCCGGATAATGGTCTCACAATAAATCTGGAAAAGATAAACCTGACCGATATCAGCACATGTTACAATAACCTTGCAATCAGGCTTAAGATTAACGGAGTAATTAAAAGCGGCTGGATCAGGAGCAGGTTAGCCGGAGAAAATATTGACTTCCTGGCAGGAGCAAAAATACAGGTAAGTGCTTTTCAGATCCGCGATACCAGGATCACAAAACCGGTCTCAACCGAATTGGACATCTCGTTTAAAAAGTCACACCAGGGTATCATATTCAAAAAGAGTAAACTGAAAATTGAAAACTATGATTTTGGTATAGACGGTTCTGTCAACTCCGACCGGATACTCGATCTGAATGTGACCGGAAAAAACATTGATATTTCAAGATTAAATGACTACCTCCCTGAAAAATGTTCGGGATTGTTTTCACCATACATTCCTGCTGGAAAAATGGTTGTTAAAAGCAAGATAAACGGTTTATTAAGTCATACATCTCAACTTCATGTTGAAATAGACAGTTACCTTTCCGGAGGCCAAATTAATTGTAACAGATCCGATCTGACTATAAGCGGAATCTCATTTACCAGCCATTATTCAAACGGTCCAAAAAACTGTCCTGAAACAAGCATTCTTTCAGTAAAAGATTTTAAGGCTCAACTTGGTTCTGCAAAATATACCGGTTCTTTTGCATTATCTCATTTTGAGGAGCCTGTTGTTGACTTTTCCCTGAAGGGTAATGTTATCCCTGCCGATGTGAAAGATTTTTTTTGTCTGAAGAGGATATCGACAGCCGGCGGCTCATTTGACTTTGATGTAAACGTGGATAATAAACCATTCCATAAAGGAAAGGTAAGCATCGATGATATTATTGATCTGGAACCTGAAACAAATATGCTCTTCAATTCGTTCAGCATCGGATTAAAAAACGACAGTATTCTGTTCGGAAGTGTAAATGGAAGGTTGTCAATAGCTGGTCATGACATGACAGAAGATCTTCAGTTCACTTACAAAGGCCAGCCTGTGACAATAGACGGAAAATTCAGCAATTTTGCCGGATGGCTTTGTGGAAGGCCCGTTACAATGACTGGTTCTGCCAACATAACCTCAGGCCGGCTGAATGCGGAATCACTTTTACATAGTACCTCTACATCTGAGATCCCTGGCTTGAAAAACAGAGCATTAAGGATGCCAGAAGATATGTATCTTGATATCAATTTTAAGATTGATACGTTTGAATACAAGTCGTTTTCGTCATCAAAAGTCAAAGGTTCTTTCAATTACAGACCACGGTTATTTACTCTTAGTTCGCTAAATATACGTTCATTAGGAGGTATCATCTCGGGTAATGGTTTCATAGTTCAGGAAGGAAATAAATCAATGGTATTGCGCGGTAACTTTGATGTAAGCAATATTGACATCAATAAAACATTCACAACATTCCATAACTTCGGACAGAACTTTCTGAAAGCAGAAAATATCTCAGGAAATCTTTCCGGTACATTTTCGCTTTTGCTGCCGACTGATTCGCTTCTGAGACCTCAGGTACAAAAAGTAACTGCAGAAGGGAAATATATACTGACCAACGGCCGGCTGACTAATTTTGATCCTGCCAGACGACTTTCCGCATTTATTAAAATGTCTGAACTTGAAAACATTAATTTTGACAGATTGGAAAACGACTTTTTCATAAAGGATAACTTCTTTTACCTGCCGCAAATGGAAGTCAGATCTTCAGCAACTGATCTCTCATTAAACGGGAAACACTGTTTTGATAATGATTATGAATATCACGTCAGAGTGCTATTATCAGAAATTCTTAGCAAGAAAAGAAAAAAGGAAAAAAATAATATCTCAGAATTCGGCGTTATTGAAGACGACAATCTGGGTCGTACCTCCCTCTTGTTGAAAATAGAAAAAAAAGGAAAAGATATTAAAGTCGGTTATGATATGAAAGCTGCCGGAACCATAGTGAAGAACAGCTTCAAGAAAGAGAAGCAGACGCTAAAAACCATTCTGAATCAGGAATATGGATGGTATAAAGGTGATTCTCTTCTTCAGCAGAAACCTGAAGA
>DAOQAX010000015.1:0-20802 GCA_035354395.1 Bacteroidales bacterium
GGAACAAAACCTTATCAGGTTATATGGTCTGATGGAACATCAACTTTGGAAAGAACAGACCTGCATTCTGGCACATTCAGTGTAATTGTATCTGATGTGAATGGATGTACTGCATCTGAGAATATCACGATCAACGCAATTGGCTCAGCAAAGTGTATTGAAATAAAAGAAATCATAACTCCAAATAACGACGGATTTTATGATACATGGAAGATAAAGAATATTGAAATGTTTCCAAATGCGAAAGTCGAAGTATTCAACAGATGGGGAGAGAGAGTATTCAGTTCAAAGAATATCTCGGCACATGAGTGGGATGGTACATATAAGGAGAAACTGTTACCTACCGATTCTTACCATTATATTCTTTACTTAAATGATGGATCAAAACCAATAACAGGAGTAGTAACTATAGTAAGATAAATTTGTAACAATTTGATTAATAACATATGAAGTACTTTAAAAGTATTTTTCAAATAACAGCTTTCATCTTTTTCACTGGAACTGCTGTTGCCCAGCAGGTGCCAATGTACAGCCAGTATATCATGAATGGGTTTTTGATAAATCCATCGTTGGCTGGTCGCGATGGTTATACAACTGTTAATCTGACGGCAAGAGAGCAATGGGTTGGGATGTCAGGAGCTCCAAGAACCCTTGCTGCAAGTTTTCAGACAAGGCTCCTGAAAAATAGTTTTATGTCAAGGTCTCATCAGGTAAGGAAGAGGGTATTTAAGCCATCTAAAGGGAGTAATGTCGGTCTTGGAGGTTATTTGTTTAATGATAATAATGGTATTGTAAGGCGTACTGGTTTTCAGGCAGCATATGCATATCATATTTCGATGGGAAGAAGCAGTGGTGGACTTGTTGATGACCTTGCATTCGGTCTTGCATTAACTACTTATCAGTATGCTATTAACGATAAAGGGTTGCTTTACTCTTATGACGATGATACATATTGGAGAGAATACGATAAAGTAAAAATTATTCCCGATGCTAATTTTGGTGTATGTTACACTTCGGAAAATTATTATGTTGGTTTCTCAATGACGAATATGTTAAGGGGATCTTTAATGGTTGACAACACATCTGATAAGAAGAGTTTAGAACTTGGTCACTTCTTCCTTACAGGAGGGTATAGCTATGATCTGGATCGTGATTGGGCTATTAAACCATCTGCACTTATTAAATCGTCTGATATGTTGTTCAAATCTATTCAGTTAGATCTTACAGCACGAGTATATTATAAAAAGGATTATTGGGCAGGGCTATCCTGGAGAACCAATGATGCAATTATCACCATGTTTGGCTTCAGATATGACAAATTCTATTTCGGCTATGCATTTGATATGGCATTAACAGACATCCGTAAGCAAACTTATGGTTCACATGAGATTACTCTTGTTGCCAAATTTGGAGAAAGTGCAAGGCGATTCAGATGGTTGAATTCATTTTAGATTATTTCTGTTTATCGCCTTCACGTATCTGTACCCGGCGGATCTTTCCGCTGATGGTTTTCGGGAGCTCGGTGACAAACTCTATTACCCGAGGGTATTTATATGGAGCTGTAACTCTCTTTACATGGTCCTGAAGCTCTTTTGCAAGCTCATCGCTCGGCTTATAATTCTTTGTAAGGACTATTGTGGCTTTCACGATTTGTCCCCTGTAAGGATCAGGTACAGCTGTGATTGCACATTCAAGAACAGCAGGATGTTCTATCAGGGCACTCTCTACCTCAAACGGTCCGATGCGGTAGCCTGAGCTTTTTATGACATCATCGGCCCTGCCTACAAACCAGAAGAAACCGTCTTCATCACACCATGCCATATCACCAGTCTTGTATACTCCATCCGACCATACCTCTTTTGTCAGCTGTTTGTCACGGTAATAGCCGTCGAACATACCAACAGGTTTACCTTTTGATGTATGTATTATCATCTGCCCTTCAATTCCCGCTTCACATGGATTACCGTCTTCATCTACAATCTCAATGTCATATCCCGGTGAAGGTTTACCTACTGAACCCGGTCGGGGAGTCATCCATGGGAATGTTGCCAGCACAACAATAACTTCGGTCTGTCCGTACCCTTCTCTGAGTTTGATACCTGTCTGATCGTAAAATTGTCTGAACACTTCAGGGTTTAAGGGTTCTCCGGCGACAACACAATATTTTAAGGCACTTAGATTAAAATTCCTGAGATCTTCCTTAATGAGGAACCTGTAGATGGTTGGTGGAGCACAGAAGGTTGTAACTTTATATTTTTCAATAACTTCCATTATGTTTTTAGGAACAAATTTGTCATAATCATAGGTCATTATTGCACTTCCTGCCAGCCATTGTCCATAAAGTTTGCCCCAGGCCGATTTTGCCCATCCTGTATCAGCCACTGTCAGATGAAGGCCATCATCCTGAACATTCTGCCAGAATTTAGAGGTAATAATATGTCCAAGCGGATATACAAAGTCGTGACTGACCATTTTAGGCATCCCTGATGTTCCTGAAGTAAAATAGACCAGCATAGTATCGTTGTTTTCAGTAGCCTCTTTGCCTGTGGGTCTTATGAAGTTCTCAGAACTTTTTTCAAGTTCCCTGGTAAGATTTATCCAACCCTTGCGATCTCCGCCTACCATTACTTTGTTTTTAAGTGATGGTGACTCGCATTCAGAATTTTCAATATGTTGAATAACTTCAGGATCGGAAACGCAAACGATCATCTTTATATCGGCAGCATTATTCCTGTATACGATATCCTTTTTTGTAAGAAGATGTGTTGCAGGTATAGCGATTGCTCCGATTTTGTGTAAAGCAAGAATACAGAACCAGAATTCATAACGTCGTTTCAGAATGAGCATGACAGGATCACCCTTGCCTATGCCTTCCGATTTGAAAAAGTTGGCGGTTTTATCGCTGTAGTATTTCATTTGTCCGAAGGTGAAAATATCCTCTTCACCTTTATCATCGCACCAGACCATAGCAATCTTGTCCGGAGTTTTTGAAGCTATCTCGTCAACTACATCAAAAGCAAAGTTGAAGTTATCAGGGATAGTAATTTTAAAATTTTCCTTAAAATCCTCATATGAATCAAATTCGATCCTGTTCACATATTTCTCAAGTTCCATTCTTCCCGTCTCTTTAAAATTAAAATATTATTGCCAGGAACCTCACCGGTTCATTGTTTAAGGCTTTCATTGCATGCTCGTAACCGGAATCAAAATACACTGAATCACCCTCGTTCAGAATGATTTCGTGACCCTCTATAACCGTCATCATCTTTCCGCTGACCACATAATTAAATTCCTGTCCGGGGTGAGAATGGAATTCCATCAATGTCTCCTTGGGATCGACAGTGACCATGAAAGGTTCAGCTTTTTTGTGTATGAAATTATAAGCCAGACTTTCATATTTATACTGTTTTCTGCGCTCAAGCTTTAGGCCTTTGCCACTTCTGACAACGGTAAAAATGCGAAGCTTAGGATTATCTCCACCAAGCAATACAGATAGTTCAATATTGAACAACTCAGAGATCTTAAAAACAATACCAACCGGAATGTCCGTGTTTCCGCTTTCGTATTCTGTATAAGTTTCGGTCGTTATACCAAGTTTAGCTGCCAGTGCCTCAGTCGAAATATCTGAGATCTCACGTATCTCCCTTATCCTTTCAGCAATCTGTTTTATCTGTTCTGTTTGCTCTGCCATATCGATTCAGTTTTGAGAACCTCAAAATTACATAAATTATTTGTAACAGGGTGGAATATTGAGAAAGTATGTACTTCGACTCGAGGGTCTATCAAAATTCATTAATTTTACCAGATATGGTTTTTATGTTGATTATTAAGCTTTGGAAGACATAGCGCCGTTAAGTTGTTTAAAGATTTGCAATAAGCTATTATTAATCTTTTATTATTTATTACATGACAAAGACATTTCTTATCTCAATTTTATTACTGATGTGTACAGCGATATCACAGGCTCAGCAATTCAGACCGCCTTCAGTACCTCTTGTGGCACACGATCCTTATTTTAGTATCTGGTCACCGGCAGATAATCTGTACGATCGCGAAACAGTTCACTGGACAGGCAAAAATCAACCATTGCACAGCATAATCCGTGTTGACGGGAAATCCTACCGGATAATGGGAAGTAAACCTTCATATCTTGAGCCTGTTAAGCAGAAAAGTGTTAAAGTAAATCCAACCCGGACAATATATCTTTTTGG
The DNA here is from genome assembly GCA_035354395.1 of Bacteroidales bacterium. GTDB lineage: Bacteria > Bacteroidota > Bacteroidia > Bacteroidales > VadinHA17 > LD21. The sequence goes on from DAOQAX010000015.1 coordinate 4,212, forward strand.
GAATTCAGATATAGAACTGGAGTTGATCTTTACTACACCTGCTCTGGTTTCAGATCTGGATATCCTGTCGAGACCTGTGACTTATATTACATGGAACATTCGTGCAATTGACGGTAAAGAACATGCTATACAGCTTTATTTTGACTGTGGTGGTGAGGTCGCAGTAAATACTGCAGACCAGAGTGTTAAATGGAGCACACCGTCTGTTCCGGGATTAAAAACCATGAATCTTGGAAGTGCCGAGCAGGCCATGCTTCAGAAGAAAGGTGATGATCTTCGCATTGACTGGGGCTATGCTTATGTTTCTGTTCCAGAGAGTCAGAGACCTGATTTGCTGGCTGAAAGTCGGGATATCATGGCAAAGGAATTTATCTCGGGAGGTAAGCTGCCTGAAAAAAGTGACCTGTCCCAACCCTGTAAGGTTAGTGATAAGAATGTTTCAATAGGCGTTTCATGGAATATCGGAAAAGTAGGAACAAAAAGTGTTTCTTCCATGGTCATGATTGCTTATGACGATATTAAAAGTATTAAATATTTCGGCACAGATCTATCTGCATGGTGGAAACGCAACGGGATGAAAATGGAAGAACTTCTCCCCAAAGCTTTTAGTGACTATTCAAAACTTACTGAAGAATGTATAAGGTTTGACAAAGAACTATTAACTGATCTTGAATCAGCCGGAGGTATTAAGTATGCAACTATTTCATCATTGGCATATCGCCAGTGCCTGGCAGCACATAAGCTTGTTGCTGATGCAAATAATAAGCCTTTAATCTTTTCAAAAGAAAACTTCAGTGGCGGTTGTATAGCTACCGTTGATGTCATTTATCCTGCATCCCCATTCTTTTTCCTGTTTAGCCCTGCACTTACCAAAGCAATGCTTCAGCCTAACTTTGACTATGCAGTCTCTTCACGGTGGAAATTCCCTTATGCACCACATGATCTGGGATTTTACCCTCATGCAACGGGGCAGGCCTATGGTGGTGGTGAGAAATCCGAAGAGAATCAGATGCCGGTAGAAGAAACGGGTAACATGATTATCATGACAGCTGTTCTGGCAAAAATTGAAGGTAATGCATCTTATGCAAAAGCCAACTGGCCCATTCTGGAAAAGTGGAGCAATTATCTTCTGTCGAAGGGGTTTGACCCTGAGAACCAGTTGTGTACCGATGATTTTGCCGGTCATCTGGCGCATAATATTAACCTGTCGGCAAAGGCTATCATTGCATTGGGAAGTTATTCAATGCTATGTGAAATGACAGGGAAAAAGTCTGAAGCGGCCGAAATCAGGAAGAAAGCTGAATCTATGGCTCAGGAGTGGATAAAACAAGCTGATGATGGTGATCATACAAAGCTTGCTTTTGACCTTCCGGGAACATGGAGTCAGAAATATAATCTTGTCTGGGACAAAATTCTGGGATTGAATCTTTTTCCTGACAAAATTGTTCAGCGTGAGATTGAGTACTACAAAACAGTGCAGGCCGGCTTTGGTCTGCCTCTCGACAGCAGGGAAAGGTATACAAAAAATGACTGGATAACATGGACAGCAACAATGGCTGATAATAATGAAGATTTCTTGACAGTGTTTAACCCTGTTTACGATTTTGCCAATGTCACTCCACAGCGGGTTCCTTTGTCTGACTGGTATATCACCGATAATGCATATATGGTTGGGTTTCAGGCCCGTTCTGTAGTGGGAGGGTTCTTCATTAAAATGATATCTGATAAGAGGATCTGGGATAAATGGGTAAAAAAAGGCACAAATGAATCAGGAACATGGGCACCGTTGGTGGTTGTTCCCCAGTAAATTTGCCTTTGGGAATTCATAACGTATTTTTTATACCTTTAATATGTCTTTTTTTACTGGTCTTGAAAAAATGATAATTTAAAGTGGGCTTTCAAATGACGATAATGTAAATTTAAAAAGTGAATTAGTAATTTATAATAAATCAAAACATTATAGAAATATGGAACAGAAGAAATCATCTCGTCGTCTTTTTCTGAAACAGGCGGTAGCGCTTTCTGCAGTCGCAACAATGCCTGTTATTCTTACCCGGCAGGCATCAGGAAGAACCCTTCCTGCATCAAAACTTGCAAGTGGTGGTGAACGTGTCAACCTTGCATGTATAGGTATAGGTAACAGGGGGGCTGATGACGTAAATGCGCTTTATGATACCGGACTTGTAAATATTGTTGCCCTGTGCGACGTCGATATGGGTGCACCTCAGACGCTGCCAATTCTGCAGAAATTTCCGGATGTTCCCCGTTTCCAGGATTTCAGGAAGATGTTTGATAAGATGGGCAACCAGATAGATGCTGTTTCTATCGGGGTGCCTGACTTTTCACATTTCCCAATCACCATGCTTTCAATGAACCTGGGCAAGCATGTATATGTTGAAAAACCTCTTGCCAGGACTTTCAACGAAATTGAAATTATGATGAAGGGTGAAAAGAAATATAAAGTTGCAACCCAGATGGGTAATCAGGGACACTCTGAAGCTAATTATTTCCAATTCAAGGCATGGAAGGAGGCCGGCATTATCAAGGATGTCACTGCTATCACGGCTCACATGAATTCTTCACGCCGCTGGCATGGATGGGACACTAATATCACCAAATTTCCTGACGGACAGCCTGTCCCTGAAACTCTCGACTGGGACACATGGCTTTCAGCTGCCAAATATCACGATTATCACAAGGATTTTGTGAATGGTCAGTGGCGCTGCTGGTACGACTTCGGCATGGGGGCTCTTGGTGATTGGGGCGCTCACCTTATCGACACTGCTCATGAATTTCTTGAACTTGGTCTTCCTTATGAAGTCAGTGCAGTAAAACTTGAAGGACATAATCCATTCTTCTATCCACAGGCATCAACTTTATCATTCAAGTTCCCGAAAAGGAAGAACATGCCTCCAGTTGAGATAACATGGTACGATGGAATTAAAAATGTCCCGCAGGTTCCTGAAGGTTACGGTGTTTCAGAACTCGATCCTAATATTCCCCCTGCAAGCACTGGAAAAATCCAACCGGTAAAACTGAACCCGGGTAAGATCATTTACAGCAAGGAGCTTACATTCAAGGGTGGTTCACATGGAAGCACACTATCTATCATTCCTGAGGAAAAAGCAAAGGAGATGGAATCAAAGTTGCCTGAAGTACCGAAGAGTCCGTCAAACCACTACAAGAATTTTGTGCTGGCATGCAAAGGTGAGGAGAAATGCCGTTCATCATTTGAAGTATCAGGTCCTCTAAGCCAGGTTTTCACTCTGGGCGTGCTTGCGCAAAAGCTTAATACAAAACTCTCATTTGATCGCAAGAGTAAGCAGATTACAAATAATAAGACGGCAAATGAACTTCTTGTAGGTCAACCGCCGCGTAAGGGATGGGAAGAGTATTACAAGATGTAAAAGCATTATTGGATGTGGTAATATATTGTAATTCAAATAATATCAAGTAGATATTGATTAAAATTAATGTTAAAATGAAAAAATGTTTTATATATATGCTGATGGCTCTCATGACAGTCTTTTCTGTCAATGCACAGCAACAACAGCGTCCCGGACCGCAACCTGCTCCGGAAACAGGAGAAAAGTTTAAGATTGGAATGGCCGGCTATACCTTTGTCAAGTTTGGTATTGACAAGACACTTGAAACATTACAGAAAGCCGATGTTCACTATTTATGCATTAAGGATTTTCATCTGCCTCTGACTAGTACAGATGAAGAGATTGCAGCATTTCATGCCAAACTGAAAGAGAAAGGTGTTACAGGATATGCAGTAGGTCCTATCTACATGAAAACAGAGGCTGAAGTTGACCGCGCATTTGAGTATGCAAAAAGAGTAGGGGTGAAGCTTATTGTAGGTGTTCCTAATTATGAGCTTCTGCCGTATGTTGACAAGAAAGTCAAGGAATATAACTTCAATTATGCCATTCACCTTCATGGCCCGGATATTAATATCTATCAGGATGCCGACGATGTGTGGGATCATGTCAAGGATCTCGATCCACGAATCGGAATGTGTCTCGATGTTGGACATGATACAAGGAACGGTAAGGATCCGGTGGCTGACCTTAAGAAATATCACACCAGGGTTTTTGATGTTCACATCAAAGATGTAACTGGTAACACCAAGCTTGGTTATTCTCTGGAGGTGGGCCGTGGCATTATTGATTTCCCGGCATTTGTAAGGATGCTCAGGCAGGTCGGTTACACCGGAGTTTGCAGTCTTGAGCATGAGATTAACATGGATGATCCTTTCATGGGAATTGCCGAATCAATAGGTTATTTTAGAGGTGTTATTGAAGCTACGAGGAAGTAGATTCTTGTGTGACTCCAACTTTAGGCGTTTTTGTTGTTCCTGCAATCATAATTATCAGGCATCAGACCTTTTCTGCTGCCTGATGTTTTATCGTGTTATATGGTAATCAGGTATAGTACGCTGATTTATTAGATACCAGGCAGTAGTCAATAATCTATTTAATCAGGCTGCTTCCTATGGCTGGTACTGTGACTTTATATCTGTCACTATTCTCAGTTCTCAAATTTCTTTAATAGTTTTCAATAATAATTAAAAGACAGTATCTTTTTAATTAAACTTTTTTATCTTTAAGATGAATGTTTATTGGTGAAAGTAATCAATGAAGTTGTATTAAACTGAATTTGAATAGGCGATATTTAGCTTAAACGACTGGAGTCTTATACAAACAGTTGAAGGTGATCGAGATATTCAATTAATAACTATTCATAAAAATTTACCATGAAGAAACTGTTCATTATTTTGGTGTTCATCTTTAACTTGGTTTCCAGAGTATCTGCAGATGAACTCTCCGAAGGTTACAAGTCATTCATTAATAATGATAGAAGGCAGGCATATCTCCATTTTTCATCTGCATCAAAGATCCCGGAAACAAAGAATGAAGCCTTGCTTATGTTATCATTATTATCGACTGTGGATAAAGATGCTGATGAATGTTTTAGATATTTCGTTGATTTTTACAATAGTTGTCCGGATAGGTATGCATACACCCAGGCATTATTTCGCAGCAAATGTGTATTGGGTTTTAATACCAAGAAATCAGAAGCACAGTTGAACTGGCTTCAGGAAATGTTGAAACAATCTGATCTGAATCCAACCTTACGTGCACACGTATTAGAAGATTTGGGAAAACATTATGAATCAATTTATAACCTTAAAAAATCAAAAGAGTATTTTTCTAAAATAGGTGCTGTCATGGAATGGCAGCTAGCAGGTGATTTTGAAAATATTTCTGCAAGTGGTTTTGACAAAGATTATAGTCCTGTAACTCATCCTGAGCCGGAGGCGGTTTTTAAAAACAAGATTAATGCAGATATAAAATGGTTTGATTTGTATAAACAGGTAGATGGGAAATGGGTTGACCTCACTTATAATTTTAATTGTACCAATACTCTTGTTTTTGCACAGACGTTCTGTAAATCTCCTTCCGATAGAGAGATATTTCTACGCATAGGAACCTCAGGCTCACTTAAAGTATGGATAAATGACCAGTTACTCTTTAAGGAGGAAGAAGAAAGAAATAATGGGATTGACACATATATTATTCCGGCGAAAGTTGCAAAAGGAAATAACCGCATTCTTCTGCAAATAGGAAACAGTAAGCTTGAACAGTGCAATTATATGGTGCGTGCAACCGATTCAGAAGGAAATCCGTTGTCAGACCTGACATTTTCAAAGGTATATACGCCATACAACAAGACTACGCAGGAGATGCCTCTTCCTGGTGTTTCATTTGCAGAGGAATTTTTGCAGAAAAAGATTATTGAAAATCCAGAAAAACTCGTTAATTATCTTGTGCTTGCCACTGCATATTTATCAAATGACAAGGTGTTTGATGCACTTGGTATTCTGCAGAAAGCCCAGACTTTAGCTCCAAATTGCAGTTATATACAGGATCAGTTATTTGAGCTTTATCTTCGCGATCAGGACAGAACTTCAGCCAGTCTGACCCAGGAGAAACTTAAAATGCTTGATCCTGACAATCCTAATGTTCTGAATTATCTGATCAACAATGCTCTGAATTCAGAAAACTATAAGGACGCACATCGTTATATTGAAAAGAAGGAAAACCTCTACGGAAAGAATATTGATTTATTTGGTTATAAGTTAAGACTGGCGTCATTGGAAAATAAAGCGGAAGAATATTCGGCACTTCTTGATGAAGCCTATTCCCTTTATCCCAATGATTACGACCTTGTTTATGATAAGTATCAGTTTGAAAAGGATTATAAGCAGAATCAGAAATCGGCTGTCAGTGTGTTGAAAAATTTCATTAAGGCCAACTATAATAAAGCCGCCATAATGACTTTATCAGAAGAATATATTCAATCGGGGCAGGCCGGTAGCGGGGTTGAACTTCTTAAGCAACTGATAGAGTATAATCCGTTCAATGACTTTTATTACAAGGAACTGGGCATGTATTATCTAAAGACAGGCAATTATGATGTTGCACAGCAGTACCTTGGTGAAAGCCTGAAGATTGCTCCATATTACGGACCTTATTATGGAAATTACGCAAGGGTTTTCGAAGAAAAAGGGGACAAAGATAATGCCATTAAACAGTACGAAAATGATATCATGTACAGCCCAGGAGATTATAACGCGATAAAGAGAGTACGCGATCTCCAGTCGAAAAAGGATGTTTTTTCATATTTCCCGGAGAAAGATTATTATAAAATATTTGAAAATTCACCGTCTGCGTCCGATTATCCCTCTGATCATTTAGTCTCGCTAACAGAGGAGAGGCAGGTAGTACAGTATAGCAGCGGTGGTTGTGAATCGCGCATAATTATTATGCTCAAAGCGTTGACTCTTAAAGGAATTGATTACCTGAAAGAGTATGATATAAACTACGGTTCAAATGAAGAACTCATCATTGAAAAGGCAGAGGTCTTGAAAAAGAACGGTAATCGTCTTCAGGCTGAAACAAACAATAATCATATAGTATATACTTCTCTTGAACCTGGCGATGCAACATTCCTGATATACAGACGAAATAAAAAGATAACCGGCCAGATGTCAAAACAATTATATGAGAAATGGATGTTGACTAACTGGTATCCAACTATTAACCAGGAATATGATTTGTTAATCTCTAAAGACCTGAAGCTTGATTATGATCTGAATAATTCCTCGGTGAAACCTGAAATAAAGGATGTTGATGAGTTTAAGCTTTACAGTTGGAAAAAAGAGCAGAGCAAGTCCATTCAGTTTGAATCTTATATGCCTCAGATGGTCGATATTTGTGAGCTTTTAAGCATATCTACCCTTCCTGACTGGGACTATATCTCAAAGTGGTATTATGATATTTCGAACACAAAAACAAAACCTGATCATATTGTAACAAGAACTGTAAACGATATTCTCAAAGGAAAGGAAGGGTTATCACAGTATCAGAAAGCACTGTTATTCTATAATTATATTGAACAGAATATCAGGTACAGCTCGGTTGCGTTCAGGCAGAATGGTACAGTTCCTCAGAAAGCCTCTGAAGTACTTGTAACACGTATTGGCGATTGTAAAGACATGTCGGTATTGTTCACTTCCATGTGCAATGTTGCAGGTATCAAGGCAGAAATGGTCCTTGTTATTCGGCGTCAAAACGGTACCAGCTGGATGAAACTGCCGTCATTTGATTTCGATCATGCAATTGCAAAGGCATCTCTTGACGGAAAGGAGTATTATATCGAACTGACTTCAAGTTACCTGCCATTTGCCTCGTTGGACGGGTCTCTTATTGATGCAGTTACTTTGGATATAAGTAATGGCCCGGAAAAGATTGTACCGAAGAAGCTGGAACCTGATACACGCCAGCCAAATAATACCTACAGGGATTCAAGAGTAAGTTTTAGCGGAGATAATATGACTTATCAGATAGAAACAAAACGCACGGGAAGTATGGCAGAAAATACCCGTTCTGTCTATCGCGACCAGAGTAAGGAAGATCAGGAGAAGAATTTCACACAATCACTGATTGGGACATATTCCAATATAAAGTTATTGTCACTCGACTTCAACCCGACACTTAAAGATTGTTCTGATACACTTAACTACACCTATTCATTTGTTGCTCCTAAGGTGTTTACAAGGATTAACAACCTCTTGCTGGTGAAACTACCTTTGACAGAGCAGGTGCCGGCTTATGATTTTCTGCTTGAAGATCGGAAATATCCCATTGAAGCTTGGAGATATAACACCTGTGATACACTTGTTGAGCATCTTGTAGTTGATTTTCCGGAAAACAAAAAGTTGGTGGAGGTACCTCAGTCAGTTCATTTTTCATGTAATCAGGCTGATTATACACTGAATTTTGATGTTGTTGGAAATAAACTGCATGTCAATAGAAAGATGGTATACAAGCAGAATTATGTGCCTGTTACAGACTATTCTGCATACCGTAACTTCATTGAATCAGTATTTAATTCTGATACTCAACAGATCGGATTTAAATAAGTAACCAACAACTCATATGTCATATAACAGAATGTTACCAGGAAAGAGTAATTAAAGGTGCTTTTGCGGTTATGTTACAATGACATTCCGTAATGTGCTTTTATTAATAAGTGTCTGAAATTCAAGGATAATCCAGGCCATCAGCCTTTAATCATTGTTAGTAACATTTTAAATCTTTCAACAGCCTGTAAGGCATGGGTTACATTTGCGGGCATGATAATGGATTCTCCTCTCCTTACTAGATTGGAGTTTCCTCCGATCGTGATTTGAGCTTCCCCATCAAGAATCTGTACTACTGCATCAAACGGAGCTGTATGTTCTGTTAATCCCTGGCCCTTGTCAAAAGAAAACAATGTGATATTGCCGGCATCGTTTTTTAATACTTGTTTGCTGATAACACCTCCGAATGAATATTCTACCATTTCTTCCAGATTCATCGTTTTCCCTTTACTAAAGATATCTTCCATTTTCTTTGCTTTTAGTTTATTGTTTTTTGAATTATTGCTTCAGATTCATTTTATCAGTTAACAACTGAAGTATGATAATTGTTTCAAAAGTAACCTGTAACTCAGAATTGGTTGCAGAAAACATTTTTGGGCTCTTGTTTGTTTATTCCTTATGATTATAAACATGTATTATTAATTTAATAAACAAACGACATGAAAAAGCTCATAACAATCGCAATAATAGCCATAGTGGCTTTATCATTTTCATTTACTATTATGGAACCTGCAACATGGTCGTTAGACAAAAATCATGCGAGGTTAGGCTTTTCAGTAACTCACATGATGGTTTCAGATGTAGAGGGTTGGTTTAAGATTTTTGATGCAAAAGTCACTTCCTCTAATGATGATTTTTCCGATGCAGTAGCTGAAATGACCGCAGAGGTGAATAGTATAAATACTGATAATGAACAACGAGACAAGCACCTGAAGAGTCCTGACTTTTTTGATGCAGCAAAGTATCCAGTCATTACTTTTAAAAGTAAATCGTTCAAAAAAACGGGAGACATGAATTATAAAGTTACCGGCGACCTCACTATGCATGGGATAACTAAAACTGTTGAATTGGTTGCTATTTGCAGAACCGCAACAAATCCATCTTCAAAGCAAACCATAGCAGGTTTTAAAATAGCAGGGAAAATAAAACGCAGTGATTTTGGAATTGGCACATCAATGGCTTCCGGCATAGTATCAGACGAAGTGGTAATTGTTGCTAATGCTGAATTTTTAAAAAATTAACGGATACATCAGCTGATACATCAGCGTGTAAACTCCTTTTTACTTAGTCTTTGCAACTCTTGATATGTTTGAGAAGAAGAGCTGCAAAGATTTCTTAATTACATAATTATGTGTAGCAATACTTTATTTTTTGACTGAGGTGACTCTGGAATGCTAGAGCTCATACAGATAAGTGGTTACTTCAATTATTATTTCTGTTTTAAGTTCATATTTATGGCTCTCTTCATTAATACTGAGATCATCTATCATAATATGTAGGGAAGTCATGGTGGATTCGCTTCCTCTGTAATACCACTCACTGTTTGTATTTTCTATCCATCCGCCATCTTTATCTTTTTTCCGCTTGAGAAGTTCATTTTTTATCCAGGCTCTTTTTGAAGAACCACCTTCACCATATTCTCCATCAACAAAACGGGAGTCATCATAGAGATATACCTGCATAGGCGGGTTTGTAGTTTTTCCAACTTCCAGTAAATTCTGATCTTCAGTATCTTCAAACCGTGTTTTTGTTTTAAGATTTTTTTCATAAAAAGCAACTACCTCTTCAGGAGATGCAGCTACAACATATTGCCGGCGAATACCACTTATCAGGTTTTGTTCTTTTGGAGCGATTTCTTCATTAATAAGCTTAACCCCGGGATAAAGAGGTATTTCTTTTATGTTTGTCGGTGCCTGGGCGTTCAGGCAAGTTGCAGAGAATAACATTGAAATTAATACCATGATCATGACAGAATACATTTTTTGCATATGTACCTCCATTTGTTTTATAGATTGGTTATGATAATATAACAAATATAATATCTTTTTACTAATAAGAACAAAATCAGATAACAGTTTCTTTGAAAGGGTTTTAAATAATCGTTATGTATTTTTATTCATGATTCATTCATCTTTCGATTGGCCACAAGAAAACAATCTGATGCTTGTATTTCAATTGATTGTAAGGATGGGGTTGGATTATTTGCAGTCAGATAAAATGTTTTTAAAATTAATCATATTATATTAGTATTGGAATAATAGCAAATATACCAATGATAAAAATCGGAATAATCGGTTACGGCGACTGGGTGAAAAATGCTTACATGCCAGGCCTGAAACATGACGGGAGAGCAGAGATAGTTTCCATTTCCGCCAGGAGCAAGGCAACTCAGGATTTAATAAGAGAAAATTTTGGGGACACTGTTAAAGTCTACAGCGACTATAATGATCTGCTTAAATCTAACGCAGATGCTATCATGATAGCTGTCCCCGATAATATGCATTCTACGATCATTACTACCGCATTAAAGTCAGGGAAAGCAGTCTTTTATGAACCACCGATAGCACATACCAGGGAGTTAATTTCCGAAACAATAAAGAAGCTTGTTGCAGCTCCACAGATAACTCATGCTGATCTGGAACTTGCGCTTGTTCCTGCTGTCGTCAAAGCAGCAGAACTGATAAGGAATAAAGTTGTTGGGAATGTTCAGTCGGCCGGTATAAGGTTGCAGTCAAACTGGGGACCGGAACCGGACCAGGATATCAATAATATAAGTCGTATGTCGGTTTGGTATACACATGTACTCAATGTTCTTCTTGGTTCAACACCAAAGCGTGTCCTTGTTTTGGATGGATATGGTACAAGAGGGAGGCGTCAGAGCCAGAGCACAGGATATTATGATTACAATGGGATATGGGGTGAACTCAAATTGAATATTGACAGTGCGGAACCATTAAAAATAACCATTGATGTGGTTGGAAGTGAGGGTGATATTCTTGTTGATGTTCTAAACGGGGAATTAAGGTCAAGAACAAAGAGAAATCCTGAATGGAAAATTGAATTTTATCCTGCCATTCAGCCATTTGCATCCTGGCCGGGTGTTAATGAATGTATTACTGCTTTTCTTGATGCAGTTGAAAGCAAAAAACCGAGCTTTTCAAATGCAAATGTTGTTGCAAATCTGCATTTGACTGGTTTGGCTGCTGACGAATCGAAAGATACAGGAACCTGGGCTATTGTTAAAGATTTATCGGATCTGATAAACGATTAATGAAAAAACATAACTATCTTTAATTCACAAAATTAAAGATGGCTATGAAAAACGGTTCAGGCAGATTCGCTTTTTATCTTCAACATGTTGATGGGCTTCTGGTCAAAGCCGGGGCACAGAAAGATCCTGCTTTGTGGTTATTCAGGAACGGTGCGCGGACACCATTTTTTATGCTGGAAAGTTTGGCCCGTATTTATGGGTCTATGCATAATCCCAAAAAGTTTGAAAAACTGAAGGAACATTTTAAACTGATTGAAGATAGTCTGGGTCAGATTGACTATTATAATTGGCTATCAATAGCATCTGCTGAAAAAAAACGGATCCCTGCAGGATGCAAACGTTCAATAAAAAACCAGTTGGACAGGAGTGTAGCAAATCTGAATGAAGTTCTGGTAAATAAAGGCTGGTTGTCGGATGATAAGAAGCGTATAAAGAAGATTGCAAAAAAGCTTTCTGAAGCAGACTGGCTGGGACCGGAGGAAGAGGTAAAAGCGCTTTTGGCCTTTTATGAAAAGTCGATTGCCTCGATTGACAGATTTGTGGATGCAACAGGCTGCAGCTTTGATAATGTTGAAGAAGATGTGCATGAGCTACGACGCAAGTTGCGCTGGCTGAGCATCTACCCACAGGCCTTGCAGGGTGTCATTCAGTATGCTGATGATGCAAAACCTGTGCCTCACCTGAAAAAGTACCTTACAAAAGAAATCGTAAGTTCACCTTTTAATAAGTTGCCACTCGCTGGTAACAATACCTTTCTGCTTCTGATTGACAAAAATTACTTCCTGGCACTCAGCTGGATGATAGACAGACTTGGAGTGCTTAAAGATGAAGGGCTTTTAATGACAGGTTTATGTGAGACAATAAAGCAAAGTACTGCCTGTAAAGAAGAAGAAGCAATGGCAAAAGCCTATTCCATGCTAGGCTCAAAACAACGCACTATTCAGGTAATTCTAAATGATGCTGAAGCCATTTCAAAAGTCTTCTTTAGGGAAGCCAATTTGCAGCATCTGATTGCAGGAACAGCTAAAGCATTAAATTAATACTCTTGTTCTAAAAAGCTTTAAACCACAGGTTCACTCAGGATCAATTAACAGTATTAAGTTTTTTGTCGAGATTGAACATTTTTGCGACTGCACTATAGTCACTTACATCTACCATATTTTTCAGTTTTGCCAGTGGCAGGCCTTCTATAATCACAACTTTAAATGACAAAGTGTTTTCGGGAGCTGGTGTGTTGTTTACTCCATTCAGAACTTCTTTGTAAATCAGATCGATGCTTCCGACATAAGCATCAAAGTCCATAGAAACAGTTAATGTATTATCCACATAACTATAAGGAAGCATATTGAAACTCTTCGGGTCGGTTTCAATTAACCTGTAGACCAGAACGGCACCGTTGTAATAAATGTCTTCGGTTATTTCAGGGACATCAATGAACGCATCATATCCGTTCAGATCTCCATACCATTCAGCGGTATTAACATCATAGATGGCAGACCGGGTATAATTTATTCCGTCAGCTCCATCTCTTCCATCCAGACCATCATACCCCCTTGGCCCCGTACACCCTGTAACCACAAATATAAAGAGTATAAGAGAAAATAATATATTCGCTTTATCTGTTAATTGTTTTTTGTCAGTTTTCATAAGATAAGATTTGAGTTTTATATTCTATCAACAGCAAATTCCCTGCCAATAACCGAGGCGAATTTAAAAATTATTATTGTATTGCCCCGAGTATTATACAGTAAAATAATTTTACACTATCCTGTACAAACTCTTTACTGGATGTTATTTTCTTATTTTCATAACATAAAGATTAATTGTTATTTAGCTATGCTGACCTGTTTTTAAATAATTATTGTTGTTATTCCTGAAACAACACAGATTATTCAGATAAATCAGTGATTTATGTTGAGCTATAGCATGATAGCAGCTAAATTGATACTAATTATTGATTCAATTTATTACTATTATCATCAGTATGGATATTGGATTCCGGGTGAGATATCTTTTGCTAAATGTTTATATTTTAAAAAATTAATATAATAAAATGTACGAGGAGTGCAAAAAAGATAAGCTCATTAATCCGTTTTATTTAAAAAAAATTGTATTTTGTATAACATTTTGATGAAAGGAAGTCAGTCTTAAGCCTTGTGTTGGTCTTGTAATGAACTAGTTGATTAAAAATGCTTATGTGACTGACGGAGCTGTGCATTGCATAGCCTTCAGAGAATGATTATTGATACAGGTATCACAACGATCTTTAGACAAACATTGTGCCTTAGTTAAAGATATTAACCGGAATGATGGACATTAATTTCTTAAGGTATGAAAATAGTTACTGCAAAGAGAGTTGTTCATAAGGGAGAAAAGAGGATAGCCCTTGAGTTTGAGATAGATCATGAGATATCAGCCCTAATCAGGAATGTGGATGATGTTCGTTGGAGTGCAACGATGAAGTGCTGGCATATGCCTGACACAAAGGAATCGATAAACGATATGTTCCAGGTTTTAAAAGGGAAGATATATTTTGATTATTCTGCCCTTAAAATGGTTGTTGCAAATAAGTCTGCCGGTGCTAAATCAATGATGATGAGTATAAGGGACAGGGAGTTTCCGGCTTTAAGTGAAAGTGACAAAGCTGATATTTATGCTTTGAGAAAGTGGATGGAGCATAAACGATATGGGGCATCAACTATAAAAACATATATATCGATGCTGAGTCGGTTTTTCAGATATGTAAAGCCTAAGAACGCTTCTGAATGTGATCCAGGTGATGTTGTAAAGTATGTGAATGAATATATTATACCTGCCGGGTTGAGTTATGCTTTTCAAAACCAGACTATTAATTCGTTAAGATTGTTTTACAGTGAGATTTATGATGATTCACTTGTAGTTGAGAATCTTGACAGGCCTCGTGCGGAGCACAAGTTGCCGAATGTACTGAGTAAAGGAGAAATAAAGAGAATGCTTGAATCGACTGGTAATCTCAAGCACAAGGCTATGTTAAGTCTTATCTATGCATGTGGTTTAAGAAGATGCGAGTTACTTGGTCTGATGTTGACGGATGTTGACAGTAAGCGTGGAGTGTTAATGATCAGGCAGTCAAAAGGTAAGAAGGACCGTATTGTTCCTATATCTGAAAAGACAATAAACATGTTAAGGGAATATGCAAGGGCATACAGGCCTGAGAGATATCTTTTTGAGGGTCAGGTAAAAGGGAGTGGTTATAGTCCAACCAGTATTGAGAAAGTGTTGAAAGAGTCGTGTAAGAAAGCCGGTATAGACAAGCCTGTTACGTTACACTGGTTACGGCACAGTTTTGCCACGCATTTACTTGAATCAGGGACAGATTTGAGATATATTCAGGAGTTGTTAGGGCACAGTAGTTCAAGAACGACAGAGATATATACACATGTAAGTCTTAAAAGTATACAAAACATAAAAAGTCCGTTTGATACCTTATAGATATTGGTAAAAGAGGAGCGAAGAGATATTTTGTAAGTCAGACAAAAATCTATTGCAAAATTTACAGTACATAGGAACCAAATAAACACACCCAAAAGTGTGTTTACTGTACAAAATTCAACGCATAAACACAACAAAAGTAAATATATAAGTAAGTTGGCCACAATTAACCAAAACAGATAAATCATGGATATTTTAAACATCATCGTCGGACTTTTTATGATAGGAATTGGATTTTTAGTTAAATCTTCTCCCAGTTTGATAGCTGGATATAATACAATGTCTGATGACAAAAAGAAAAATGTTGATATTATTGGATTATCAACTTATATGCGAAACAGCCTGATAATAATTGGATTGTCCATTATAGCTGGATACTATTTGTTCAAATGGATAGGATTTACAGTTATTGCAGATTCAATGATTCTTATTGCAACTTTGATTGGTGTATTGATAATGGTAATAAATGCACAAAGATTTGACAAAAATAAGGACAAAACTAAAAGAGCTAAATTGACTTACATTATCCTTGGATTAGTAGCAGTATTTGTGATAGGACTCTTAACTTATGGATATTTACCAACAAAAGTGAATGTTTCAGACAACATGATAAAATTTTCAGGCATGTACGGATTTGAAACGAGTATTTCCGATATTGATAAAGTTGAGCTTTCGGACAAGATACCTCACATTAAGACTCGGACAAATGGATTTAGCTCAGGATTAGTCAAAAAAGGATTCTTTAATCTTGACAACTTTGGCAAAACCCGATTACTGATTAGTTCAAATAAGTCGCCGTACTTGATTATAACAAAGTATAATTCCGACAAGATTATAGTGAACTTTAAAGATAAAACCGAGACTAAAAAATTATTTGGAGAGATTAAAACATTGATTGACAACAAATAACTGTGGCCAACACGCGGTATAAAACATTGGGGTTTAAGTGGTTACTCAAACTTTCTGCCACGCATCAAGTTAAGTGTAACTGGATAGGTAATTAGCCCGCAATCCCCAACGATTTCATACCGCCACCGTTATAAGCCATATTGAAAAGCGACCAACATACTTATCAAAATGACTGACCGTAAAGAAACAAATTTGGAATATACGCTTACAAATTCGTATAAGGACGATTTGATTTCTTACATCGAATCACACCAAGACGATTTTCTGGAACTCGTAAAGCTATCCATTTCCGACAAACAACCATATTCGTGGCGTGCCGCTTGGTTATTGTGGAGCTGTATGGACAATAACGATAAAAGAATACGCAAACACATCAAAAAAATTATTGACATATTGCCAGACAGACAAGACAACCAACAGCGTGAATTGTTAATGGTTTTGCAACGAAT
>DAOQAX010000016.1:0-19951 GCA_035354395.1 Bacteroidales bacterium
TTTCGAATCAATGAAATACACAGCACTGTCATAGAATTTTCCTGCCTTCATGTAATCGGGCTTTTCATAAAAATGGGAAGCAAGAGCAAGATATGATTTCCCTTTCTGATTCTGGTTTACTGTGGTCGAGTTTGCTGATTTTATGAAATATTCTACAGCTTCCGGTTCATTGCCCTCTTTCATCGAGAGGTTCCCCAGGGCAAAATAGATCTGATCCTGAAAATCTTTATTTTTAACATCTTTAAGCATTTTCAGGAGTTCTCTTTTTATCTCCGACGGATTACCGGCGTTTACATCAAAAACACCGGCTACATTAATTCTTGCATTGAACTCAACATCATAAGGCGGATTCATTTTAATGACTTTCTGAAACAACAGGGATGCCTTGGCGCCGTTGTCTGTCTGTTCATATAGCTGAGCCAGAAGATATGTCAGCCTGTATTTAGATCTTTTCCCGGAAACAAGATCAATAGCTTTTTCAAGAGGTTCTATTGCTTCGGAATATTTTTTTTGTTTGACAAAAAGATCAGCGAGTGTAGAGTAATACATTGACATTAAGGTCTTTGTAAAATCAGTAGTAATGTCAAGTTCATTGATTAGCCTTAACGATTCGCTGTAGTTACCTGTTTCATTGTTTATTCTGGCAAGCCAGATTGCAGATTCCTTCTTTATACCGGGATCATTTGCTTCAGCTATACAGTAATTGAATACATCTGTGGCTTCCTTATACTCATGTTTATAAAAACGTGCCTTGGCTATCAGAAAGTAACTGTCATCAACCCAGTCGTTATACTCTTTTCTTTCAAGCAGTTCCTTTTCTTTTTCGGTGGGAAGATTCTTGTTTTTAATTTTCGGTTTGGCAGTAATTGATTTCAGGGAAATCAGTTTTGATGCCTTCTGCATAGCCCTTTCCATGTCGGAGGTGCAGACAGAAACAGTAGACGGGTCGCTGTACTCAAAAACACCAAGCATTTCAGAATAATCATCCTGGTGTCGTTTGCTTATTTTAGCCAGCCCTGCTTTAAAGCTCTCATAACCATTGAAATAGATGTTATATCTGGAGGTCATGTTATGGTAAAACCTCGTTGTGTCCGTATTTTTTTCAACCGAACATGTTACCAGGATAAGAGAGAATCCCAATAACGCCAGATATTTATATGGTGTTTTACCTGCCAATAAATAAATTTAATACTATAACAGATAAAATTTAGGTATAGTATTTCAAAGTTAATTAAAATTGAAACGGAGTATCTTTTCAGGCAGAAATTACTCTTTTTATTTCTGGTACTTCCTGTATAATTGCCTGTTCAACTCCGGCTTTTAATGTCTGCAAACTGTATGGGCATCCATTACATGCTCCGGTAAGTTTTACTTTAACAGTCATATCGTTGGTTACATCTATGAGATCTATGTCTCCTCCATCCGATTGAAGATACGGCCTTACTCTTTCAAGAGCCCTGGTAACTCGATTCTTAACACTTTCTAGCTCTGTCATATTCTTAACATTTTATTTATTCACCTGTAGTTTAACAGTCGGACTGTGCTCTTTGTTTCTTTTATCTACACTTGTAACAAGATTTTCTGCAAGTTCCATAAATGCATTCCCGGTTATTGAATCGCCGAGAGCTGCAGGCTGACCATTGTCACTTCCTTCACAAATACTCTGAACGAGAGGAATCTGCCCGAGGAGCGATATCTTCATCCTGGAGGCAAGCTTCTTTCCGCCATCTCTGCCGAAAATATAGTATTTATTTGACGGCAATTCTGCAGGAGTGAACCACGACATGTTCTCAACAAGTCCCAGCACCGGGACATTAATCTTATCACTTGTGAACATTGCGATTCCTTTTATTGCATCGGCAAGTGCAACCGACTGGGGTGTGGTTACTACAACTGCTCCGGTAACAGGTACCTCCTGAACAAGTGTCAGGTGTATGTCGCTGGTCCCCGGAGGGAGATCTACCAAAAGATAATCAAGAGCTCCCCAGGCGCCCTGGGTTATAAGCTGTTTCAGAAAAGATGAAGCCATCGGCCCTCTCCATATAACCGGATCAGCCGGATCTACAAAAAATCCTGTTGAAAGAACTTTAACTCCATATTTTTTCAACGGAACAATATGGTCTTCATTATTTTCCCGTATTACTTCGGGCCTGTATTTTTCTTCATTGAACATTTTTGGGACAGAGGGTCCGAAGACATCGGCATCCAGAAGGCCTACCTCATATCCTTTACGTGCAAGAGCTATAGCCAGGTTTACTGCAATAGTTGATTTTCCAACACCTCCCTTACCTGAAGAAACGGCAATGATGTTTGTGACTTCAGGTAAAATTTCCCGTTTTTTCTCCTGTTGTTTTCCAACAACTACCTTAGGCTGAACTTTAATTTCATTGATAACAGTGTCAGGGCCAAGTGTTTCCTTCAGCGATTTGACGATTGTACTCCTGATTGATGAAATAAAAGGATCATTGGACTTCTCCGGAGTTAATATAATGGAGATCCCGTTTTCGCCTGATTCAATTTCAGAAACCATCCCAAGCGTTACAATATCTTTCCCTTTGTCGGGATGGATGATTTTTGAAAGAACTTCCAATATATGTTCTTTTAATATCATTATAGAAGCAAATTATTTTTATTTAATTTAAATATAAACAAGGTGCAATTTTACCCATTTTTTATCAGAATGCAAAATTTCACAGCAGTTCGGTCATAGGATCCCAGAATTTTTCATCGAAGTTCATGATCTGGTCATCTTCAATAATGATGCCCTCATTTTCAAGAAGTTGTTCCATTGTTGTGGAATTACCGAAATGATATTTCCCCGTAAGTAGGCCTTTACTGTTAACGACTCTGTGGGCAGGAATAAACCCTGGTTGGTTGTGGCATACATTCAATGCCCATCCAACCATACGTGCCGAACGGGCTGAGCCGAGAAACCGGGCTATGGCACCATATGATGTGATCCTTCCGTAAGGTATAAGTTTTGTAACCTCATATACCTGAACGAAAAAGTCTTTATCCTTTTCTGGCTTTGAGCAGGACATCGTCAATAATTTTATCTTTTTCCAGTCTGAAAGCAATATATTTTATCTGAAGTCCCTCACTGAGAAAGATACTTTCATAATGGGTCCTTATCGAAAGAATATCATCCGGGAGATCTTCAGAGTAAAGGTTATCAGTGGCAATAATGGTATCCAGTTTATTATCATTCACCACTTTCTGAGCGTACTTAAAGAGCCCAGTATTATCAGTTTTCAGATGAATTGTTCCTTTGTTTTTCAGGAAGAGGCGGTAATTGTTAAGAAATCGTGGCGATACAAGTCTTTTGTCTGCGTTTCTTCCTCCAGGCTGGGGATCGGGGAAGGTGACCCAGATCTCATCTACCTCATCGGGAGCAAAGAACCTGTTTATAAACTCAATTCTGGTCCGCAGGAAGGCAACATTTGATAACTTATTATCGTTGGATGTTTTAGCGCCCCTCCACATCCGGGCACCTTTAATATCTACGCCGATATAATTTTTCCCGGGAAACCTTGTTGCAAGTCCAACTGTATATTCACCTTTTCCGCAACCCAGTTCAAGAACAACAGGGTTCTCATTTTTAAACATATCCTTATTCCATCTGCCTTTTATTGGATGGTCCTGGCTGGTGATATCTCCTATTTTTGGCTGGATGACATTATCATAAGATCCCAGCTCGCTCCATCTGGCCAGTTTATTCTTTCCCACTCCTGAAATTTATTTATTGATCTTGACTACTCTTAACCCGAAATCATAAACCCCCTTAAGATCTTCAGTGCGCATACCATGCTGAACCTTAAATGTATAAGTGCCTTTTATTGGGAAATAGACATTTGATTTATATGGAAGATTAAGTTCATGGATGTCGCCGAATCCTTTCCCATACCATTTTCCCTTTTCATCGGCAAGGTTATACTGAAGGGTATCAGTAATATTGACTCCGGCAGGAGAAGTTGTAGTTACAAAGAGATATATGTTCCGGAAAGGATACGAAGAGCTTGTTCTTATTGTAAAGATTATATTATTACTGCATACAGTATCGTTTATCGGCACTTCAAAAACCGGAACATTCATTAGTTCCCATGACTTATCAGGAATAACAAATGAATCTGTGTAAACGACATTATTATGGCATGATGTAAGAAGCAGTAAGAATGGCAACAATAAAAGTGATGAATATTTATTTCTTCTTCTTATCATTGAATCTTTTATTTTTTCTTTTGTTATGTTTTTTGTTTTGCTGAGGTTTGTTTTCAGGAGGATCGAACCTTGTAAGGCTGTTGTTTTTTAGAAGATCCTGGGAAACAGGAGCAGGGTTAAATGAGTCATCAACAGACACAAGCTTATCGACTTTCTTTCCTTTTTTATTAAGTGCCTGAATTTCTCTGACCCGTTCTACAGGAAGGGCAATAAGGTTGACTGCAGAATGAGGATCTGTCGAGTACCAGTAAACTCCTTTATGAATCTCCATTTTCTGAAAAAAACCTGTGCAGTCGAGTGCTTCCAGAGGAATATCTCTCGGGGGAAATGATTTTTGTGCATCCACATAGCAATCGAGTTCAAAATTGAGGCAACATTTAAGCTTCCCGCACTGTCCGGCAAGTTTCTGAGGATTAAGTGATAATTCCTGGTATTTTGCATATGTAGTAGTTACCGATATAAAATTAGTGATATAGGTTGAGCAGCATAATTCCCTTCCGCATGATCCTATGCCTCCAATTCTTCCAGCTTCCTGGCGGGCTCCTATCTGACGCATTTCTATTCTGACCTTAAATTCGTCAGCAAGGACTTTGATCAGCTGGCGGAAGTCCACTCTTTCGTCAGCGATATAGTAAAAAATAGCTTTTGTTTTGTCTCCCTGATATTCAACATCACCGATTTTCATATTAAGCTTAAGCTCTTCAGCAATCTTTCTTGAACGAAGCATTGTTGGTATCTCAAGTTTTTTTGCCTCTTCCCATTTCTGGATATCAGCTGCTTTTGCTTTACGGTAAACTTTTTTCAGATCATCGGGTGAAGGGAGTGTTTTGAGCTTCTTCACCTGCTCACTTATCAGATGACCCACCATTGATACTCTTCCAATATCATGGCCCGGAGAAGCTTCTACTGCGACAACATCTCCAATTTCAAGCCTGAGGTTGTTTATGTTCCTGAAAAAACCTTTGCGGGTATTTTTAAACCGTATTTCTACAACATCATTCTCATTTGGATTCTCCGGTATATCTTTCAGCCAGTTGAAGGAATCGAGTTTATTATATCCGGGTTTATATGTTATATCGGGCATCTGGATCTCTTCACCAGCCTGCCCCTGAACATCATCAATATCTGTCATAGATTCTTATTATTCAGAAATTATCCCGCAAAAATAGTGAAAATATGCATTAGTTTCAATATTGAGTTTCACGATCAGCGGATTAGCTTTGTGACCTTAAGTGCAAGGTCAAGGAAGATGATTTTTGCATTTCCGTTTGATTCTATATGCGAAAATGCCAGGTTAAATTCATCAGTGAGGGCATAGACATTTTTCGGATTGATAAAGGGGTGAAAGTTCCTGGAAAAGGTTTCTTCTTCTCCTGTCAGAAATACCAATCTGTTTTTTAGCTGATCAAGTGTCAGCATGAGGTTTTCACGAAATAATCTTAATGAGAAGGAAACAAAATTCTTTTGAGCTTCCCTTCCTGTTGCGGCTATCTCTTCCGACCAGCCGATAAGAGAGAGAACATCATGTTTCCATGCAAACCTCATCAGACTTTTGAAGCGGTCAAGATTAGCCAGAGAAGAGTCTTCATTTTCACATAACTCAATGGCTCTGATTATGTTACCGTTTGAGACATGTGAAATATCGGTTGCTTTTTCTGGAGTCAGGCTAAATCGTTTTGCAAGATATTCCTCAATATCATGATCTCTGAAAGACGGGATTTTCATCAGCTGACATCTTGAAAGTATTGTGGGTATGACCTTATCAGGTTCTTCGGAAACAAGAAGGAAGAGTGTTTTTTCAGGTGGTTCCTCAATCATTTTCAGCAGTTTGTTTGCTGTAGCCTGGTGCATTTTTTCAGGCAGCCAGATGATCATTATTTTATAGTCTGATTCAAAAGTCTTCAGGCTGAGTTTTCTGATGATCTCTGATGCTTCAGAGGCAAAAATCATACCCTGCGCATTGCCCACCTCAATAGAATCGAACCAATCATTAATTGTAAAATAGGGTGACTTTTTTACAAACTCCCTCCATTCCTCAATATAGTTATCACTTACCGGGTCGGTGGCTTTTTTACCTTTAATAACGGGAAAGACAAAATGAAGATCAGGGTGGATCATTTTTTCATACTTGACACATGATTTGCATATTCCGCATGAATCGTTTTCTCCCGGATTTTCACAACTGATATATTTTGCATAAGCCAGAGCCAATGCCATGCTGCCGCATCCTTGCGGGCCTGTGAACAGTTGTGCATGACTGACTCTTCCTTCACGTGCGGAGCGGATTAGGTTCCCGATAATCTCTTTCTGACCTGGTATCTGCGAAAAATTCATTTTAAAAACTCTTTCTGAAACAATTGTTAATGATCCTTTAAGTTTATCACAAAGCAGCAAGGGCTGCATCATAGTCAGGTTCCTGGGCTATCTCAGGAACAAGCTGTGTATATATCACTTCCCCTTTTTCATCAATTGCAACAACACTTCGTGCATAAAGTCCGGCAAGTGGTCCGTCAGTCATGTCAACCCCATATGATTTTCCAAAGGCAGTATCGCGAAATCCTGAAAGTGTTACGACATTTTGTATTCCCTCTGTGGTACAGAACCTGCTGTGGGCAAAAGGAAGATCCTTTGAGACAGCCAGGACGATGACGTTTGTTTTTCCGGCAGCAAGCTGGTTGAATCTTCTGACTGAGGTTGCACATACCGAGGTGTCAAGACTTGGAAATATATTCAGAATGAGCTTCTTGCCCTTAAGGTCTGATAAGGAAAGGGACCCAAGGTCGGATTTTACAAGGCTGAAATCAGGAGCCTTAGCCCCTTTTAACGGAAGGGATCCGGATGTGTTTACCGGATTGCCTTTAAACGTAATTTTTGCCATAACTTTTTTTCAAATTTAATTAAACTTTTAAAAAGGGAACATTTTAAACTTATGATATGTTCATCGCATAGAAGATTTTAATACACGTACCCTCTGCGTCCTGTTGCCTGGCCGGCCGACTGGTTTGTCCTGCCAGTTGTGTAAGTTTTTGCATTTCTTTTGCACAGAGTTTCGTTGAGGCGATTTTACAATGGTTCAGTTTTGATTGTATTTAGTCGGTTTGTTGCAATTAAATATTTCCAAAAAAGGTGTAGGTTTGTAATAGGAAATTTTACAAGTAAATTAAAAATACAGGTCTATGAAAATGATTCAGGATTTTAACTTCAAAGGGAAAAAAGTAATAGTCAGGGTCGATTTTAATGTACCACTCGACAAGAAGACTTTTGTAGTAACAGACGATACCCGCATCAGGGGGGCATTACCTACAATCAAAAAGATTCTATCTGATGGTGGATCAGCAATTCTTATGTCGCATCTTGGAAGACCGGAAGGACGTATGGAGAAATACTCACTTAAGCCTGTTCTCCCGGTTCTTGAAAATTATCTTGGCAAGAAAGTTCTGTTTGCAGATGATTGTCTTGGGGAAACGGCAGTTAACATGGCTGCAAACATGAAGGCCGGAGAGGTTATGCTTCTGGAGAATGTTCGTTTCTATCCTGAAGAAGAAGGGAAGCCAATTCTTCCTGAAACAGCAACAGATGAGGAGAAGAAAGCAGCAAAAGCTGCACTGAAGGTTAAACAGAAAGAGATGGCAAAAAAGCTGGCAGGTTATGCTGAGGTATATGTGAATGATGCATTTGGTACTGCTCACCGCGCTCATGCCACCACTGCAGTGATTGCTGATTATTTTCCGGAAGACAAAAGAATGTTCGGTTTCCTCATTAACAGCGAGCTTGCAGCCATGGACAAGGTCCTGAAAGATCCGCAGAGACCATTCACAGCCATCATGGGAGGAGCAAAGGTTTCTGATAAAATCATGCTTATTGAAAACCTTCTTAACCGTGTTGATAATATTATCATAGGAGGCGGAATGACTTATACTTTCATTAAAGCAATGGGCGGAAAAATCGGGAAGTCTCTTTGTGAAGAAGATAAACTTGATCTGGCTTTGCAACTTATTGAGAAAGCAAAAGAGAAAAAAGTGAACCTTTATCTTCCTGTCGACAGCCTTAATGCAGATAATTTCGATAATAGCGCCAACACAAAAACTTCACCCGTCAACGCCGTTGAAGATGGCTGGATGGGGTTGGATATTGCTGAAAAAACAATTAAACAGTTCTCAGAAGTAATTGAAAATTCAAAAACCGTTCTCTGGAACGGACCTATGGGTGTATTTGAGATGGAGAAATTCTCAAAGGGGACCACTGCTGTTGCAAAAGCAATTGCTGCTGCCACATCAAAAGGAGCTTATACTCTTATCGGAGGAGGCGATTCTGTAGCTGCAATCAACAAGAATAAACTTGCTGACAAGGTAAGCTATGTTTCAACAGGCGGAGGTGCCATGCTTGAATATATGGAAGGGAAGAAGCTTCCAGGTATCACTGCAATCCGCGGAGAATAGTCAGGCAAGATTCAGGATATTAAAAGCAATAGAGGCTGTACATTTAAGTGCAGCCTTTTTTATAGCTTCATGCTTCTTAATGGAAGTCTTACACCATTGTGTTGGGAAGAGCCTGATATATTTGATGTTGCATGTCCATTTTCCTCAGGTGATACTAATATCTAACTGAGAGAAATTCCTAAATAAGAATATCACTTAAATGGGAGTAAATCCTAAATAAGAATATCACTTAACTGAAAGTAATTCCTAAATAAGTATAAATATCAAGAAAGAGTAATAACTAAATAGGAATCATTCCTATTTAGTTATTACTTGTAGTTAGTAATAAACTCCCGTTAGGGTTTCTCAAAGAAAACACTTATTACAACTTATGGAATTCAATTATCTTTGTTGTTTATTATTATTATTATTATTTCAAGTTTCATTTAAGACAGGCGTAAATGAAAAAATACCTTATAATATTGTTTTCAGCACTCCTTTTAATCAGCTGTGATAAAGACAATAAAGTGAGTACCTCCGGTACATTTACAATAAATAATATCCTGTATGGTACGGGCCCATATTATGCCTACGGATTCTCTTTTACTTCGGCAGACAAGGTTCAGACTATTCCGGTAACGGAACAATGTATTACAATAGGTAATGATGGTACTATCGATAATCTGATTATACAGACTAACAGCCTTTCAAATTCATTTTACCTGTATGGTGAATATACTGATGAGGCATCGGCAAAGCAGGCTTTTGATAAACTGACCATCGGTACTGTTAATGGTTGGGAAGAATGGGCTTTCTCAGTTAAACCAAATCAGATATGGCTCTTTAGAACTAAAAACGAAACTTATGCAAAATTGAGGATTATAAGCACGGTTTCGGAAGTCAGGGAAGAAAAAAATTATGCAGAATGTACTTTCGAATGGGTATACCAGCCTGACGGGACCTTAACTTTCCCGGCTGAATGAAAGCAGGTCTCAGAAATAGGATCTTCGGGATAAAGGATTCAGCTGATTTTTTTGATACAGCCCTTGAAGTTTATAATTATCAGCTTTGTAATAATATTGTATATCGCGATTTTGTAACCAGGTTACGGAGGGAAAAGAAAGAAATCCTTACTTTTTCAGATATACCTTTTTTACCTGTGGAGTTTTTCAGGAATAAAAAAATTGTTACAGGCAATCTTCCCGTTGAGATGATCTTTGAAAGCAGCGGAACTACAGGAGTTGTTCCAGGTAAACATTACATAAGCGACCTGAGCCTGTATGAGGAGAGTTTTTCAAAAACTTTCCGGTTGTTTTATGGTGATCCGGCAGATTATTTAATTGCTGCATTGCTGCCATCATATACTGAAAGAAAAGGTTCTTCGCTTGTATATATGACCGACTCACTGATAAGACAAAGCCACCATACTCTGAGCGGATTTTATAAAGAAAGTCCTGAGGATCTTATCCGGGCTCTTCAGGGGGCAAAAGAAGAAAAGCAAAAGGCTCTGTTGCTGGGGGTCAGCTTTGCCCTGATTGACCTGGCAGAAAAATATTCACCAGATCTTTCGGAAATTATTGTAATGGAAACCGGAGGCATGAAAGGCAGAAGGAAAGAACTGACACGGACAGAACTCCATTCAATATTGAAAAACAAATTAAATGTGGATACAATACATTCGGAGTATGGAATGGCGGAACTGATGAGCCAGGCATATTCGAATGGGAACGGGATCTTTTATTGTCCTCCCTGGATGAAGGTAGTGATCAGGGATCCGCATGATCCGTTATCCCTTTTAACGGAACCCGGAAAAACCGGAGGGATAAACATTATTGACCTGGCAAATATTTATTCATGCTCATTTATTGCCACAAACGATCTCGGAAAACTTCATGAAGATGGCAGCTTCGAAGTGCTTGGGAGGTTCGACAACAGCGACGTTCGTGGCTGTAATCTTTTAGTACAATAAAAAAAGCTGTTCGTATGGAACAGCCTCTTAATTTTTTCCGGTTTATTTTATACCAAGTTTGGTTTTTATGGCCGGGGGAATAGCGTTTTTATGTACCATGATGAAAAGGGTTTTGGCCCTTACATAGCTCTCCGACATGTTAAGATATCCTTCAAAAGGATTTCTGTCAGTGCCCCAAGAGTTTTTTGTTTTATAATATATGGTGCCGTTCTGGTCTTTAACTACTCCTGTCAGGTGCATAAGATGATCGTCAGTTGTTGTGAAGTCCTCATAACCACGCTGACGTATCTCCTGGGTGATTTTAAGCTCGTTTCCGGGTTTTGATAATTCCTCAATCTCTTTAAGACCAACTCCCGAAGCAGATTTTTCCAGTCTTGCTCTGTCGGTCTGTGGAAGATCAAGACCTGAGTTTTCGGGGATTATTGCAACCCCTTTTGCATGTGAAAACCATTTTTCGCTTATATCGCCATCCCAGTTTACGGTATAGCCATTGTTAAAAGAGTAATTCATTATCTCAATCAGTTCGTCAAGAGGGACATTATAAAAACTGGCCATCGACCAGTTATCGGGTACTTCCAGAACTCCCTGGGTGTAAAATGGAAAATGGGTGAAGGATGTTATTTCAACATAATCATCAGGATTAAGGCCAAGACTTTCAGAGAATGATTTTGGCGTATAGGTCACCCCTTTGTATATGAAAGATTCAGGGACTTTCCCAAGATAAGCGTCAAGCACAGCATCAACGATTGCATGATATTGAGGACTCTCATATTTACGTTCTACCGGAACAGCTGCAACAGCTTCAATAAAAGCCTGAAGTTCACTATGGTTATGCGTAGGTGATCCGTAATTAAGACCTGTGTAGGCTTCATCAGGAACAATTCCATATTTGCCGAAAGCTTTCATCCAGTCGTGTGCCAAACCTCCTGGGCCGAGGTTCCCTTTACCTTGTCTGAGATAATTGTCTTTAAGCCTGTCGATATATGTCTCTCTTATTATATACATTTCCGAAAGGTCAAATTCACCTTTGCCCATTCTGAGAAGTTCAGATTCTGCGAATGAAGTAGTGGCAAAGCACCAGCATGTTCCGGTGCGTGACTGGTTTTTTACAGGAGTGGCCTTAAGGTCTACAACAGTTGTGAATTTATAGCCTTCTTCTGTTTTTGAAGCAGGAGCCTGGTACTTCTTCTTTTGTGCATAGGTTGGAGCAATAATTATTAATAAGATTACTGCCAGCAGGATTCTGGTTTTCATAGTATCAGAATTTAATTATCATTATAAGCAGGGAATACACTAATTTTTTCAGGACACTAAGCTATAAAAAATATATGACTATCAGTAACCATGAATGCAATACACTTTCATAATAAAATCTATTGTTTGCCCAAAACCAGAAGGGAGCAATTGGTTTTATTCGCACCCTTTAGGACAGGGGTAACGAATAAAATCAATAAAAAATCTTAAATCTTTTTTTAATAACATTTTAACAATTCAAATTGCCATACTTTTGCAATGGTTTACTACGTTTGTTTGTATATCAAACATTTTTTAAATAAAACATGCGCAAAAGATTTCCAATAGAAATCGGAATAAAGTTACCAAAGGTTATATTTAATGGTTCACATGTCATAAGGTGTTGGTTTGAAACAGCTCCTCAATTTAGCAGCTCAAACATTTTCAGTTTCACATATGATTTTAAAAGAGGTTTCCTTATTGCTGCAAATGACTGTACCGAAGAAATAAAAAGCGCATATCTTGATATGGACGGCGTAATAGATTATTGGGGTATTCAATCGATTGATAATAGCAAGTTTATTGTTTTCCAGGGCGATGATGTAAGGGATGTTTTCGGGGAAATGAATGATGAAGAAATGGATGGAATTGGCAACTATCTCGATAATGTTACATTTGAAAAGTTAAGTGAAGAGGTGTTAAACGCTATTATAGCTTAAAAACTCGTTTTGAAATAATCCGGACTAAGCATTTATCAAGTCACTGTGGGACAAGGTTATATCTGTTTCTTTTTGGCCACCAGTTCATAAGAGTGATCTATCCATGACAACAACTCTTTATCGGGTAATGTACCATCGATAACTATACTGTTCCAGTGCTTCTTGTTCATGTGGTAACCGGGGGTCACAGCTGCATACCTTTCCCTGAGGTCAATGGCAAGAGAGGGATCACATTTCAGATTTATGCTAAGATCGCCGGTAAGATTAACAAGCATAAATATTTTCCCCGCTACTTTAAAAACCAGAGTGTCATTATCGAAGGGGAAGCTTTCGGTGACCTCTTTTTTCGAAATGCAGTATTCTCTTAATTTCTCAATATCCATTTTTTGAATTATCTCAATGTAGGATAAAATGCATCCTCAATATGGTCGATCTGATATGTATTCTCTTTTTTAATTATGGTGATTATGTCAAACCGGCTTTCCTGGTCTATCATTAACTTCTGAAGATAGCCATTAGCTGCATAAATAATTGACTTTTGTTTCTCGCTGGTAACGGCAGTAACCGGGTGCATCTGATAATCTTCAGTACGTGTTTTGACCTCAATGAAGACGATCAGATCGTTCTTTTCAGCTATAATATCAACTTCATGTTTTCCCCATTTCCAGTTTCTGGAAAGGATTTTATAGCCGGCTTTTTTCAGATGATCTGCTGCAAGATCTTCTCCCTTTTGGCCAAGATTATGCGATTCAGACATAACAAATAGTTCTATATCTCAATTAACTTATTCTTTATTGCAAATAAGATTAGGCTTGCTGTGTTTTTGGAGTTTGTTTTACCAAGAAGGTTTGCCCTGTGCTTGTCGACGGTTCTTTTACTAATGAAAAGGGTGTCTGCAATTTCCTGATTTGAAAGTCCCTCGCATATTTTAAGAAGGATCTCTTTTTCTCTTTTTGACAGGTTGGCTGATTTATTTTCATGTTCACGGTGTTTGATTTTCTGAATGACATGATATAGCAGTTCCTGTGAGAAAAAGCTGCCACCCTTTTTGATCGTAAGTATAGCCTCCCTTACTTCTGATATATCAGAATCTTTAAGAAGGAATCCTTTTGCCCCGGCATCCACCATCTTGTAATAATACTCCTCTTCACCATACATTGATAGAGCGATAATATTTATATCGGGACAGATCTTAAGACCTTTTTTTGTAGCATCTATACCATCCATTTCAGGCATATTAATGTCCATGAGTGCAATATCAGTCTGAATAGTTTTGACTATTTTTAGAAATTCTTCACCATTTGAGGCTTCTCCTACCACTTCAAATTCAGGGAAAGCATTCAGAAGTATTTTTAATCCATTACGGAATAACTGGTGATCATCTACTATAACTATGCGAATTTTTTCCATGCCGGACAAAAGAGATTTAAAAATAATCAGTCAATTATTTTGATAAGAGCACTGGTGCCTTTCCCGGGAGTACTCTCAAGAATAAAAACTCCATCCACACTCCTGACGCGGGTTTCAATATTTGATATCCCCATTCCTTTAATACCTTCTTTGAAACGGGCTGATGTATCAAAACCACGCCCGTTATCATAAAACTGCAAGGTAACAAATTTTTCGTGTTTGTTTAATTCGATCTCGATCTTTGATGCTCCTGAATGAAGAACAGAGTTATTAATTAGTTCACATACAGCACGATAAACAACTACTTCCTTTTCACTTTCAAGGCGTTCATGCTCCATGTTTGACTTAAAATCAATGTCAATTGCTTTAGTCTGATTTATCTTTGCAGTGAAAGTACTTATGGCGCTTGCCAGCCCAAAATTTGTCAGAACATGCGGGCTCAGATTATTTGATATATCCTTTATAGTGCTGATAGCCTCATTTATGAGATGGTTTGTATTATTCAGAATTACCGTTCCCGGTTCATCCTGTATTCTGACAGTTAGAGCAGAAAGCGACATTTTTATTGTTGAAAGAATTGGTCCAAGTCCGTCGTGAAGATCTTTTGCAAATCTCTTCCTTTCATTCTCCTCAGTATTTATTATAGCATTTATCACTCTTTTTTCAGAACGGCCCCTGTCTATGTCGGCTTTCTTGAGAGAATAAAAAATCTCCCGTATCAGGATCACACCACCTATTATCATAACAGAAATAAGAACCCCCATCCATTCATCAATCATTTGCCAGGTATAGGATGGAGTTCCCCTGAAATACTCAAAAAGTTGAATGATCTTACGTATAGCCATGAAAACAAAAGAAAGTGAAAGGAGTATCCACGACAGCCGGTACTTAGTCAGTTTCATGAATCTCAGGGCAATTGATGCAGCTATTATCTGCAGCACAATTGAGATAATAAGAGCGATAAGTCTTACCATAATTTTAAATAATTATTGTACAAAAATATAAGTTAATTTTTCTTTATGTTCATTCTGACTGATATAAAACCTTGACATAAAAGTGTTAATGGTTTAACGGTGACCTTCAAAATTATATTAATCCGGATATGTTTCACATTTTCATCGTTATACTGTTTTGCCTTTGCGTCATTTATAAAAATGATATGGTTTTGGCAAGGACTTTTTTTACCTTTGGCATTTTGATAATCAGCCATGAGAATACTATACAACATCGGGATCTGCCTTTACACCCTCCTAATTCATCTGATATCACCGTTTAATTCTAAAGCCTCTCTTTGGGCGAGAGGACGGAAAAACTGGGACGAAAAAGTAATGGGTAAGATAAGACCGGGCGACAGAACCATCTGGATTCATGCCGCATCGCTTGGGGAGTTTGAACAGGGAAGGCCGGTCATTGAGGCTATTAAAAAGGAGAAGCCGGGAATAAAGATTGTGCTTACATTCTTCTCTCCATCAGGATATGAAATAAGAAAGAATTATCCGCTTGCTGATTGTATCTGTTATCTGCCTGCCGACACACCCCGCAATGCCAGGCGGTTTATTAAACTTATTAATCCGGAGTATGTGGTTTTTGTGAAATATGAGTTCTGGAACAACTATATCTCAACACTTTACAGGAACGGAATTCCGTTTTGCCTTATCTCTGCTATATTCAGGCCTGACCAGCATTTCTTCAAATGGTATGGAACATTTTTCAGGAATATGCTGAAGAAATTCAACAGAATATTTGTGCAGGATCAGAAGTCTTTCGACCTTCTCTCAGGAATAGGCCTTGATAATATTCAACTGGCTGGCGACACCAGGTTCGACAGGGTGGTTCAGATAGCCGCAACGGCAAAAGATATTCCACAGCTCGGGCAGTTCAGGGGAAATGAAAAATTGTTTCTGGCAGGAAGCAGCTGGAAGCCGGATGAGGAAATAATAGTACAGTATATAAACAACAACCCCGAAAAGATGAAGTGGGTTTTTGCACCTCATGAGATTGATAAGCCAAATATTGAAAGGCTTGAGAAACTTTTGAAGGTAAGTCATGTACGATTTTCAGAATTCAACGAAAAAGCTGCTGATTCGCGGGTTTTGATAATTGACAATATCGGGATGCTCTCTTCGGCATATAAATATGCTTATATAGCTGCAATAGGAGGAGGATTTGGAAAGGGGATCCATAACGTACTTGAACCGGCATGTTGGGGTATTCCTGTTTTGTTTGGTCCCAAATATGAAAAGTTTAAGGAAGCAGTTGATTTAATTAATGAAAATGGGGCAGTAACTTTCGATTCGTTTGATAAATTTTCAGTTGCTCTTGACAAATGGCTTGCCGATGAATCTTTTTACTTAAAATCTGCAAAAACGACCCTCAATTATATTAATAAAAACACCGGAGCAACCAATAAAATTCTACAAGAAATATTCAAGAAAGATATTAACAAATCGGGCTCATAATTTGTTTAAAACTCGTCTTTTCTAAATAGTTGCCATTCCTTTAAATAGGTGTAATTTCATGACTTGTGATTTAACATTATTGTAATTTTTATGTTATCACTGGTTCAAATATTTATAATAATCTTGTCAGAGATTTTCAATCTTAAACCAACTAATTTATGAAAAAACAGATGAAGAAATTTTCTACGATGTTACTGTTATTGTTTATTTCTTTGATGACTTTTGGTCAGGGATCGACCACATCAGGAATAAACGGAAGGGTAACTGATGATGCAAACCAGGCCTTGCCGGGGGCTGTTATCGTTGCTGTTCATGTACCATCGGGGACACAGTATGCAACAACTGCAGATAATGCAGGTAATTATCGGATCCAGAACATGCGTGTTGGAGGACCTTACACAATTAAAGTATCCTTTATTGGATATTTAACCAGCAGTTATACCGATATAACATTAAAGCTGGGAGAAAATTTTGTACAGAATGCCCAATTAGGTACTGCTACTACTACCTTGCAGGAAGTAGTTGTAACAGGGGGACTCAGAAATTCGGTTCTGAATTCAGAACGTTCAGGTCCTCAGACTAACGTAAATAACCGCGATCTGGCAAGTCTTCCGACAATCAGCCGCAGTATCACAGACTTCACAAAATATACTCCTCAGGCCCAGGGTAACTCATTCGGCGGCCGCGACGCTCGTTTCAATACAATCACTGTTGATGGAGCTGCTTTCAATAATAATTTCGGGTTAAGCAGTAATCCTCTTCCTGGAGGTGAAGCACAACCAATTGCCCTTGATGCAATTGAAGAGATATCTGTTAATATTGCCCCTTATGATGTTCGTATGTCTCAGTTTACCGGAGCAAGCATCAATGCTGTAACCCGAAGTGGGGACAACACATTTAAAGGATCGGTCTACTCCTATATACGCCCGAAATCATTTACCGGTAACTCAGTTGATGGTAACGATGTTGCAGATGCTAACAGCAGAAGTTCACAAAACTACGGTTTCCGCCTTGGCGGCCCGATAATAAAGAATAAATTGTTTTTCTTTGTCAGTGGCGAATACGGAACTGAAACTATTCCCGGGGTAAGCTGGAAACCAAGTACTGACGGTCTCTCTAATGACGATCAGAAGATATCACGCACACGTGAGTCAGATATGGTTCTTGTTAAGGACTATCTTATGTCGAAATATAATTATGATCCCGGTAAGTACAAAGACTTTGACCCGTTCAAGAACATAAACACCAAATTGCTGGCACGTTTGGACTGGAACATAAACAAGGATCATAAATTTACCATTCGCTATAATGATGTAGTTGGTACTTCTGACCAGCAGACCAATGCAACAAGTACTGCCAGTGGTCTTGCAAAAGGTTCCGGACGTATCAGTAACAAATCTATGGCTTTCTCAAATTCATTTTATGGATTTAAAAATACTGTGAGATCAATCACTGGTGAATTAAACAGTAATTTTGGTTCAAGGTTTTCAAATAAACTTTTAGCCAGTTACACATTTATTCAGGATACCCGTACCAGCGACTCTGATCTTTTCCCGTTTGTGGACATCTGGGAAGGTGGCGATCAGTACATGTCGTTTGGATATGAACTGTTCAGTTTCAACAACGATGTGACCAATAAAACATTCAGTGTTACAGATAATTTTACAATTAACCTGAACAAACATACCGTAACTGTTGGTGCGGCATTTGATCGTCTGTTCTTCCGTAATTCATATATCCGTGAGGGTACATCATACTACCGTTATGCTTCGGTTAATGATTTTCTCACCGATGCTGACCCTGTTGGATTTGGTGTTACTTATGGATATAACGGTGTTGACGCACCTGGCGCTGAAGCTACTTTTGGTCTTGGAGCACTTTATGCTCAGGATGAATGGCAGGTAGCTCCAAAGTTGAAAGTCACCTATGGTGTTCGGTTGGAGATGCCTATGTATCTTGATGATATGCAGGATAATCCAAATATTGCTGCTCTTACATTTGCAGAAGGCAAAAAGATGGATGTCGGTACATGGCCAGATAGCAGACTTATTGTTTCACCGCGTTTCGGATTCAACTATGATGTGAAGGGTGATCGTTCACTGCAGATACGCGGAGGATCAGGTTTGTTCACAGGATTACTTCCTTTTGTATGGTTTACCAACCAGCCTACAAATTCCGGTATGATACAGGTTCCGGAAATTACCTGGGGACCAGGGAACGCAAACCTTGCAGGTATGAATTTCAATCCTGATTACAAAGCGCTTATAGCAAGTAACTCTGTACAGTTCCCGCAAACACCAGGCTCCCTGCCAAGTGGTGCAACTCTTGCCCAGGTTGGTAAAGACTTCAAATTCCCTCAGGTGTGGCGTTCAAACTTAGGTGTTGACATTGAGCTACCTTATAATATGGTATTCACAGCAGAGGCTATTTTCTCGAAAGATATAAATGCAGTACAACAAATTAATCTTAACGAGGCCGCAACGACAGGAACTATGGCTGGGTCTGATAACCGTCAATTCTGGACCTCTTCCACTATCGCAAAGGTCAACTCAACAATTAACAGCGCTATGGAACTGGATAACACCAGTAAAGGGTATCAGTATTCGTTAACCGCACAGTTGACAAAGAATTTTACAAATGGACTTTCAGGAATGTTTGCATATACATTCACTCAGGCTAAGGACATCTCTTCAAATCCCGGATCATCAGCAGCTTCTGCATTTACCTCTAATGTTGCTGTAAACAGTTTGAATAATCCTGGTCTTAGTTACTCAAACTTTGCTACACCGCACAAGCTGGTCGGCAACATATCTTACAGGTTAGAATATGCTAAAAATTTCGCAACTACTTTCTCTCTTGTATATCAGGGCTTCCAGGGTGGCCGTTGGTCATATACCTATTCTAATGATCTGAACGGCGACGGAAACTATTCTGATTTGATGTATGTTCCTGCTAATGAAAATGATATTACTTTTGGTGATGCTGTGGATAAAAAGAATAATGTTCTGATGACAGCAGAAGAGCAGAGAGTTGCTTTCTGGAACTACGTAAATTCAAATGATTACCTTAGTGACCGTAAAGGTCAGTATGCTGAACGCTTTGGCGAAGTAGAACCGTGGATCCACCGTTTTGATGCAAAACTGCTTCAGGATATTTTTGCTAATTTTGGAACAGAGAAAAAGTACACATTACAGATTAGCGTAGACTTCCTGAATATCGGAAACATGATCAATGATTCATGGGGTGCTTATAATAATAATCCTCTGGCAAGTTATGATAATATTCGTCCGTTAACTGTCAAAACAAGGGGTAATGCAACTTCAGCTCCTGTCTATAATCTGAATGCAACTTCTCTTGAAGATTTTAGCAAAAAGACGACCATCGGTAAAGATGTCAGCACATCAAGTACATGGGGTTGCCTTCTTGGCGTACGCCTGATTTTCTAACATAACAACACTTTAATTTATATCATGAGGCTGTCTATGACTGACAGCCTCATTTTTTTCCCCATTTTATCATCAGCAG
>DAOQAX010000017.1:0-19522 GCA_035354395.1 Bacteroidales bacterium
GATAAACAAGCCATAGAATTAAACGATGAGTTTATGTTTGGCAGCTCATTGCTGGTTAATCCTGTTACAGAACCTATGTATTCAAAAACTGAAGTGACAGGTGGAGATTCAATTAAAGTTGAAGATTTCGGTTCTGTTAAAGCAAAAGATGTTTACCTGCCAAAAGGAAACGACTGGTATGACTTCTGGACCGGTGAGAGATTCAATGGCGGAGAGACAATTAAAAAAGAAGTTCCTTTGGATATAATCCCTTTGTTTGTAAAGGCTGGAACCATTTTGCCTATCGGTCCAAAAGTTCAGTATGCCACCGAAAAGAAATGGGATAATCTTGAAATCCGCATTTATGAAGGTGCTGATGGCGGATTTACATTGTATGAAGATGAATTTGACAATTACAATTATGAAAAAGGCGCCTGTTCGACTATTTCATTTTTCTGGAACGATAAAAATAAGTCATTAACCATTGGTGACTGTAAAGGGTCTTTTCCCGGCATGGTTAAATCACGCAGGTTTAACATCATAATTGTTGGAAATAGCAAAGGCGTTGGCAATGAATTAATTGAAAATTATGATAAAGTAGTAAACTATACCGGTAAAAAAGTGATAATTAGTATGGATTAGAAATAAAGCAGCCATAACAACCGGTATAGCTTACCTGAGACATTTGCATAATGCACACTAAATAACATTCAGATCCATTCTAAATAACATTTTACGTGTAACAAGTTTCCATTTCAATCGTCACTTGATTGAACAAAAGCATTAAAAAACGGGAAAAATTGGGTTCTGTACCCTATTCTGGAAGTATAAAATAATATAGCCATGTATAACCAAATAAATACGTTGCTACATTAAGCTTAATTAAGAAATGACAACTGAAACAACTTCTGATATTAAAAACACGCGCCGTGTTGATTTAGACTGGCTAAGAGTCCTGGCTGTTCTATTACTTGTACCATTCCATAGCGCATTAATTTTTATCCTTGATCCTCATGTGGTTATGTATGTAAAAGATGGAGTAAACAGTTCATTTCTCAATCGTTTTGCAGGATGGATTCATCAGTTTCACATGCCGCTTTTATTTTATGTTTCAGGGGCAGCTACATATTTCTCTTTAAAAAAACGCAAAGGAGGACAGTATATAAAAGAGCGTTTTCTCAAATTATTAATACCAGCTGTCTCAGGGTTAATTATTATAATACCTGTTATAACATACATAGCTCTGCTTTCAAAAGGAGGCTCTGTTAATTTCCGGACGCACTTTATTGATTTCTGGCAATTTGGAAATGCTGATTTAACAGGAATGGATGGCAAATTTACACCTGCTCATTTATGGTTTCTTTTATTCCTTTTTGTTTTTTCTTTTATAGGGCTGCCGTTTTTCTCCATTTTGAAAAAGGACAGGAATGCGGAATTATTTAAAAGGATAATTAACAAAGCAGGGATCCCGGTTATCATCCTTGTAATATTTATCATATTGACATCAGCGGCAAGCCTGAATATCCTGGGGGATAAAAACCCCATTTACTATTTTCTGATGTTTTTTTGCGGGTATTTGTTTATGATGGACGACAGGTTTCAAAATACAATAGATAAATACACATTCCTCTTTTTGTTAACCGGAGTTGCATGTGAAATAGTTCGTCAGTTCTCATATTCGTTCATCAGCAATGAAACAATAGTTATTATTCTGGGTAGTCTAAACAGATGGATGTGGCTCTTATTTATTCTTGGTTTTGGGCATCATAGTTTAAAAGGGAGCAACAACATACTTAAGTATCTGTCGTCGGCATCTTATCCGTTTTATATATTTCATTTATTATTGAATACAATTGTTGGTTTTTATATTATAAAATTACCATTTGGTGCAGGAATCAAGTATTTAATGATTGTAGTGCTGACAATCTTATCAACATTTCTTGTTTACGAGTTTATAAAGCGTATCCCTGTTGTTCGTTTTCTATTTGGAATAAAAAGTGATAAAAAATAAAAGCAGGCTACAAAGAGAGGGAAAATTGAAAAAATGATTCTTAAACGAATATTAACGTATTCATAGGATAATATGAAATAGATTTATTGGTTAATAGTTTAGAAGAAAACTGAAACATTCAATTATGGACAAGATGAAATTATTATTTAAAGGACTGACAACCAATATAATTTTTACAATCATCCTATTTGTCTGTGCAGGAAGAATTGATTATACACAGGGGTGGATATTTTTATCCGGAAATGTCCTTACAACTTTTATGAACTTCTTCACAATCAGGAATAACAGTGAGTTGATCAACGAACGTTCAAACCTGGGCGAGGGTATCAAATCATGGGATAAATTAATACTTGGATTATCAGCAATGTTTTACCTGATGATTGTGGTAATCTCCGGGTTAGATTCCGGCAGATTCATGTGGACACCAGATTTCAACTGGGTTGTCAGTGTTTCAGGGGTTGTCGTCATGGTTGCTGGTCAGATTTTATTTTTAACTGCCAGGAGTCAGAACGCCTTCTTTTCAAGCGTTGTAAGAATTCAGAAAGAGAGAGGTCATATCGTTTGTGAGACAGGATTATATAGTGCAGTCCGGCATCCGGGATATCTGGGGATGATTCTTTCTCTGATCGGAGTACCATTGATTACAACATCAATATGGAGTAGTATCCCAACGTTGATAGCGATTATCCTCTTATTGATCAGGACATCGCTTGAGGACAAAACTTTACAAAAGGAGTTGGATGGATATGTTGAATATTCTAAAAAGACCCGATATAAATTGATACCATTGGTTTGGTAGGATGATAATAAAAATCGCAGGGCTTAAGAGACAGAAAACGGAATCGTCCAGGCCAGGTTGTCCCGCTCAGCTGGAGGTAAAACATGCTGCCGGCGATTGTTCGTATTATGGTAAAGAGATGTTCACAGAAAAGAAGATGAGACTGGAGGATTTAGGATATAATGATAAACTTGAGCAGTTAAGGATTGCCGGTAATCTTAAAGATTTTGAGATTGGACGGGTGATATCCGAACATAAAGAAAGATATATTGTAAGAACTGAAAACGGTGAACTGGAAGCTGAGATTACCGGTAATCTGAGATTTTCATCAAAAGGCCGTGAAGATTTTCCGGCTGTTGGCGATTGGGTCGCATTGACAATATATGATTCGGACTTCTCTGTTATTCATAGTATACTGCCGAGATCATCCGTTATTTCAAGACAGGCTGTTGGCAGGTATGGAGAGATTCAGATAATTGCAACAAATATTGATTATGCCCTCTTAGTGCAAGCGGCAGACAGAGACTTTAATATAAACCGGCTTGAAAGATACCTGACTATATGCAATTCATCAAGGGTTAACCCAATTATTGTACTCACAAAAACTGACCTGATAGATGAACCTCTGACTTTTGATATTCTGGATAAAATAAAAGCACGTGTAAAAAATGTTCCGATAATTGCAATAAGCAACATATCACAGGATGGGTACGCTGAAATTACAGCCACTATCGAAAAAGGCAAAACATATTGCATGCTTGGTTCTTCAGGAGTCGGAAAATCCACCCTCCTGAATAATCTTTCCGGCAGGTCCGTAATGCAAACAGGAACAATCAGCCGTAGCACAAATAAAGGCAGACACGTTACAAGTCACCGTGAATTAATTGTTCTTGAAAACGGAGGCATATTAATTGATAATCCGGGAATGAGAGAAGTTGGTATAGTCGATTCATCAGGTGGATTGGAGATTACTTTTGACCTGATTATACAACTATCCCAAAACTGCAGGTTCAAAGACTGTACTCA
Organism: Bacteroidales bacterium; assembly: GCA_035354395.1. GTDB lineage: Bacteria > Bacteroidota > Bacteroidia > Bacteroidales > VadinHA17 > LD21. The sequence goes on from DAOQAX010000017.1 coordinate 3,795, forward strand.
TACCAGTGAGAAAGGTTGTGCTGTTATTGAAGCCGTTGAGAAAGGTATTATTAACAGGGATTCATACGAGAACTACATGAGAATGGAAAGAGAGAAAGACTATTTTGAATCGTCTGTTGCTGAGAGGCGGAAAAAAGACAAGGATTTCGGCAAAATGCTAAAGAACTACAAAAAGGATGTGAATAAAAATAAGCTATAAGCACAATACGCAAGCATAAAAATTAAATACAATGATAAAAGCGCAGGAGATACTTAACGGGCTTCAAAAAATTGTCAATGACTATGAGATAATTGCCATAACCTGGCATGTTGTGTTTTATGGATTGATTATTGCTTTGCTTGCTAAATGGCAGCCTTCCAACAGATTTCTGGGGACACTGATCTGTTTACCCCTGGTTTCTGTGGCTGTATTGGCATGGATTTCCGGAAATCCATTTAATGGTATGTTATTCTCAATATTATCGGTTTTGATCCTTATATTCGGATTAAAGACTTCAACACAGCCAATAAGCCCATCACAATTGGTTTTCGTTATTGCCGGGATTTTAATGGTTGCCTTTGGACTGATGTATCCTCATTTTGCCGGCGCGTCTGTTATTAAATATTTGTATGCATCTCCGGTTGGATTAATACCATGTCCAACACTATCCATACTAATTGGATTTGTTTTAATATTTAACGGTTTTGGATTACAGGCAATAAACCTGATATTAATTATAGCCGGACTATTTTATGGGATCTTTGGAGTGTTAAAACTTGCAGTATATGTTGATCTGGTTTTGGTTTTCGGGGCTATTACTCTTCTTACCAGATATGTCATGTCCATTTTAAAATAACTTTGGCAACTCACTCAAATTTGTGACAGAAATTTATAAAAAGTACAGTTCTCTTTTCAATATTTGCACTGCTAAAATTGTACTTAACCTGAAATGAAAAACAATAAATATTCGTGCTCACTGATCCTGGTTGCATTTCTTCAACTTTCCACTCTGGCATCAGGACAGTCTGTTCCTTCTTCAGACTCAACCAGATATTTTGATGGTCAGTCTTTTGCAATAATCGGACGTTTTCATAATGAAGGAAATTACCATCGTTTCCCGGCTGAGTATAAAGACAGCGTACGCAAAGATGTATGGGATCTCAGCCTGGATTGTACCGGCATTTCTGTAAGGTTTGCCACCAATTCACCATATATTAAGGTCAGATGGCAGTCTTTGTCTTCTTTTTCAATGGATCATATGGCATCTACGGGTGTCAGAGGCGTTGATCTGTATGCAATGATCGATGGAGAATGGCGTTACGTAAGCACAGGCAGAGTAAAAGGCAAAGAAAATGAATATATGCTGATCCAGACAAACAGGAAAGAGTTCAGGGAGTATCTTCTGAATCTTTCTCTGTACAATGGTATCGACTCGTTGTATATCGGTATAAAATCAGATGCGGATATATCAAAGCCTAAAAAAGACTACCTGACAGCAAAAAAGCCTGTTGTCTATTATGGTACAAGTATTGCTCAGGGGGGGTGTGCCTCAAGGCCTGGCCTGGCTTTCACCAATATATTATCGAGAAAACTTGACAGAGCATTTATAAATTTCGGATTCAGCGGTAATGGCAACTGCGAAATGTCGGTCGGAAATATAATGTGCAGGATCGATGCTGCACTTTATGTGCTGGACTGTAATCCCAATACCAGATCAGATGAGGTATATGACCGGACAGTTAACCTGGTAAGGCTGCTTAAAAAACGTCGCCCTGAAACGCCTGTTTTACTTGTTGAAAGCATCCGGTTCGAAAATATCCTTTCAGGCAGTGTTGCTATGGAACCCGTTAAAAAGAATGCTGAACTGTACAGAGCATATAAATTTCTTAAAGGTTCAGGTATCAGGGGCCTTTATTATAAAAAATCAGACGGTATGATCGGATTTGATCATGAAGGTACCGTTGATGGAATCCATCCTAATGACATTGGCATGTTAAGGATGGCTGAATCGCTTGAACCTGTTATTGAAAAGATAATACGGTAACACATAATTCAACGCCGGAAGATTTCATAGTTTCTTTTAAAGCAACCTTTTACATGATGCAATAAACGACTATTTTTGCAGTAATCGTAAGAAACAAATTTTAATTATGAATCATACCCGGACAATTTTTACTTTAGTGTTATTGCTTGCCTTTTATAAATCCAGCGCTCAACAGGTAAGTGTATGGAATGGTAAACAATGTGCTGTTGTGCTCACCTACGACGATGCATTAAATGTCCACCTCGATAATGTAATACCTTCTCTTGATTCTTTTAACTTAAAGGCCACGTTTTATCTGATTGGCGAATCGCCGGTTGTCGATAAAAGGATGTCGGAATGGAGGAAGGCCTCAGAAAATGGGCATGAGCTCGGGAACCATTCTTTAACTCATCCATGCGATGGAAGTATGGAAGGACGGTCATGGGTGTCGCCTGAAAAGGATCTGAGCAGATATTCACCTGAAAGGGCAATAAAAGAGATAAAGATAACCAGTACTCTTCTGCATGCCATAGATGGCAAAGCTGAAAGAACTTTTGCCTTTCCATGCGGAGATCGCAGGATTGACAACATAAACTTTTACGATTCACTGAAAAATGACTTTGTGGCAGCCAGAGGTGTTCAGAGCGGCCTTCAGCATTTAGATGAAATTGATCTGAATGACATAAGGAGTTTCTATATCGACGGCCATTCGGCTGAATACATGATTGACCTGGTAAATAAGGCCATGGAGTCACATACACTGCTGGTGTTCATGTTCCACGGTGTGGGTGGTGAGCATAACATAAATGTCTCGCTTGAAGCACACAGAAAGTTAATTCATTATCTTAAACAACATGAAAATGATATATGGGTTGCCCCTATGGTTGAAGTTGCCGGATATATCAAAAAGGCCCAAATGGGCAACTGCAATCCTAACCAATAGATAAATACCCATTCCGACAGGCCAGATATTGGAAAGAAGAATAATTAAAACGTAAACTTCAGATGTCAAATATTTCTGCAAAAAAGAGATTCCGGGTTTTCTCAAACACCGTTGTAGCTTCACTCGCATTGTTTGGAGTAAGTTATTATATTACGCATGTCCTGGTTTATTCATCATTTTCGAAGTTCACTGTGCGGGTCTTTGACATTATGCAATACTTCAGGTATGTTATCGCTGTGGATTTAATAATCCTGGCAGCTGTTGTGTGGCATCTTATGACCGTAAGCCGCCTGAAAGGGAATATTGACAGACAGAAAGGGTTCTTGTATGCTTTTTTTTACATTCTCCTTTTAGCAGTTGGTTTTACCGTATTGCTTATGCTTAAAAAGATTTAACAGGTACTTATCTGCTCTAAAGATGGAACATTCATCAATGCCACTGGTAGGGTTAGGCGTGATAATTTTGAGCTCAGAAGGCAAAATCCTTATTGGCAAAAGAAAGGGATCGCATTCACCATATTACTCTATCCCCGGCGGTAAGCTTGAAGCAGGTGAGACATTTGAAGATGGAGCCATAAGGGAGGTTAAAGAAGAGACCGGCCTCGAAATAAGAGATCCGAAAGTCATTGCCGTGACAAATAATCTGAAGACATATCATGAAGAAGGTCTCCATTTTATTTCAATTGCATTGCTGGTGACTGACTATTCAGGTCAGCCGGAAGTCATGGAGCCGCTGAAATGCGAAGGATGGATCTGGGCAGTGCCCGAACACCTTCCGTCGCCTCACTTTGAGGCAAGCCGTATGGCGGTAGAATGCTATCTCCAAAGAAAATTTTATGCAAAAAAATGAGTTTCAGAAAGAGCACTGAAAACTCATAATAGTATTGACAAATCAATAGAATTATACTTCATCACTGCGTAATCAGGTTTTACTTTGTTGTATTTCTGAAGATAATGAGCCCGGAATGCCCCTGTATTGCATTAGTGAAAAAAAACAATTAGTTTGTAACGGGAATTATTACCAATTATCCTGGTAACAAGTGAGGCATAAGTAACAGACAATTAAATGGACAAAGAAAAGACAAGAGAATCAAACTTTGAGTTGTTGAGAATATTTTCAATGTTATATATAGTTGTTTATCATTTTATTGTCTATGCCATTAAGCCAGGCTCTCCTGAACTGGATTATCTGATGAACCCAATTACCAATGTCCTGCATATTGGTGTAATATGTTTTGTCCTGATTTCAGGTTATTGGGGAATAAAATTTTCCCTGAATGGTTTTGTGAAATTATTCCTGCAATGTTCGTTTTACTCAATTCTTATTTACCTGGTTTTCCTGGCAATAAATCCGGATCAATATAATTCAAAAGAATTTCTGCTATCTATTCTTCCCTTTCAGTGGTGGTTTATTCAGATATACTTATGTTTTTATCTGTTAACCCCGGTGATCAATATTCCACTGAAAAACAGTTCGCAACAAAAGAAGTTGTTATATATTGTCATCCTGGGGATTATTTCATTTGTATTCGGACAATTTATTCCAAGTTTATCGGATGGCAAGAATTGTATAAACTTCATATTCATATATTACATTGGGGATTACTTAAAGACATGTACGAAGCTTAAGCCGAAAAGAATACTCCTGTACTACATCGGCTTTAACCTGGTCCTTTTTTGTTGTTCCATGTTGTTACGAAACAAGCCTGTGGCAGGAGGCATTCTTTATCGTTCCATCTTCCCCTACAACAGTATAGGATTAATTTTTAATGCCACATTACTGTTCATGTTCTTCAGCAGATTAACTGTGAAATCAAAAATAATTAACTGGATTGCTGCTTCTGTTTTGCCGGTATATCTGATACATGAGAATCAATTCTTAAGCAGGTACCTTTACGGAGCAATCTCAAACCTAAAAGGATCCATGCCTGATCCCTGGGTGCTTATTGCCGCATTGATATTGCTGGCCATTATTGTCATCGCAATATGTGTCTTAATTGACAAGATATTGAGTCCTGTATATAAACTGATTCAGAAAGCAATAATTAACTCAAAATATTTTGAGAGAATAAACAGTAAAATCGAGGAGATTTTAACCTGATGACTAACAGACAGATTCAAATTAATTCTATGTTAATCATTGCTTGTCCGGTTTTTATTGTATTGCGTTAGGAAGGGATAAATGATATGAAGAGCCGAATGTTCGCACCTGGTTGTGCACTGATGATCTATAAGCCGGAGCTGGCAGGAAAGATCCATTCACTATTGAACAACAGTCTCGGGAAGATGGATATGCTTACGACCTGTTGTCGCCGCGATCCCGGGTACACTAACCCGACACAGGTCATTAATATCTGTCCGGGATGTGATAAACGGTTTCGTTCAGACTATGTCAACTGCTCAACAATCTCTTTATGGGAGATTCTTGCCGGATCAGATTCCTTTCCTTTTCCTGATTACGGAGGTCAGAAGATGACCATCATTGACGCATGCCCCACCCGTGATCAGGATCACGTTCATAAGGCCATCAGGGAGATAGTTAAGAAAATGAATATTGACCTGGTTGAGCCGGAGAAGACCATGGCAAAAAGCACCTGTTGTGGTGATAGTTTCTATGGAGTACTGCCTGCTGAGGATGTAAAAAAGCAGATGGAGAAAAAGGCATCAGAGATGCCACTTAATGACGTAGTCGTATATTGTGTTTCATGTTCCAAGTCGATATTCATCGGAAAAAAACAACCACGGTATCTTATTGATCTCCTTTTTAATGAAACGACCGTACCAAAAACCTATGAACCTGATGAATGGCATAATGAGCTCAGCCAGTATATTGAAGCTCATTGAATTTATGATGTTTTTTAATGCTCGTAGAGCATAAAATTATTGTAGGAATGGCATTACACAAAATATAAGGGATGGTCGTACACCATCAGATTATTTCTATTCTGGTCAGATAACTTGATATGAACAGGAAAATTTCAATCTGCGGAGATGTGTGTTCCGAATGTCCGCGCTATAAAGCCACAGTGGCAGATGATATCTCAGCTCTGGAAAGAGTTGCAGAGTTATGGCACCGGGCAGGACTACGTGACAGGGTTATAAGTACGGATGAGATTAAATGTACAGGTTGCAGTAAACAAAAACTTTGCGCTCATGGCCTAAACAATTGTAAGCATCTGGGAGAAAAAGAAAACTGCGGCCAGTGTGACTTTTTCCCATGTGAGAAAATTGAGATGGTATTCAAAAAAACTGACGATTTCAACAAAAGCTGCAAGGGAAAATGCACTCCGGAAGAATATGAGGAATTATACTCCTCGTTTCTAATAAAGGAACAGGTACTTAATGAGATAAACAGGAAATTCAACCTCAGGCACAGGGCTGAAAGTTTTAAGTATGCATTTAATGGCATAAAGATTTTAATCAGAAATGAGCATAATGCTTGGATACATCTTCTGGCTGCTGTTTGTGCCATCATTGCCGGCATCCTTCTTAAAATTTCAGTAGCAGAATGGTGCCTGGTAGCTGTAGTGTCAGGTTTTGTATTAGCAGCCGAAGCCTTTAACTCATCAATTGAAAGACTCTCTGATTTTGTACATCCGGAGAAACATGAAAAAATAAAAGAGATCAAAGATCTTTCCGCTGGTGCTGTTCTGATAGGTGCAATCACAGCCTTTGCAGTCGGACTGCTGGTGTTTGTCCCCAAAATAGTCCTGCTGGTTAAGTCTATGTTTTGATCATTTTTTGAAGTTTCGTTGTAGAAAAGAGTTTGCCGGATTCATAAACCGCTGATCATCACTGAAACTGTTTTTACTGGTTTTGTTTTTAGAAAGATGACAGCGCTTTGCAGGATGGTAAAATAGTTATATTAGAACTTTCATATAAAAGAAAATGAAAAGAAGCATTGTAATTTTTTTTGTATTGGTTTCTAACCTTGCATATTCTCAGGATCTTATTGACCGGACAATGGTTGAGGCACAAAAGATCATATACAAACTGGAGGAGGATCCTGATATCAGGAATTATTCCGAAATGATTGCACATGACTCACTTAATCCTGAGAGTTATTTCAAAAGGGCAAGAGGTTATTATACCATCTGGCTAAGTGGTGATAAAAAAGATTCTGTTTCATTTGAACTTTTTAAAAAGGACCTATACAGGGCCAACATGCTTGACTCCACCAACTGCTGCTACAATCAATGGATTGCAAATAAATGCATGCTGCCCGACTCACTTGCAATCAGATATTACAATAAAAGCATTTCAGTCTGTGGAATGACAGAACGGGACTTCCTGGAAAGGTCTTTCTGTTTAATGCGTCTAAAAAGGTATGAAGATGCAATTAAAGATATCAACATGGCAAAGCGCCTCACGCAGGGGACTACAGACGAAGTTGCAAGGGCTTTTAAGACTAATGACTATATTAAATACAGAGGTTTATGTTATGCCAAACTTGGTAAATTTAAAGAGGCTGAAAAGGATCTCAGAAAAGTAATTAAGGAGGATGGCACAAACTGGCAGAATTACATATACCTTGGCATAGTAAAATCGATGCAGGGAAAATATGAAGAGGCACTGAAGATATATGATGACCTCAGAGCCAGGGCTCCGTTTGTTATATCAAATTATATGTACATAGGCAACGTATATCACGCTATGGGGAACGAGTTACTGGCTGAAAAAAACTGGTATTTTGCTGAGAAAAACGGAGTAACTGTTGATGAGAAAAACAAAGCTATAGACACGCAGATTGATTACCTGATGCACAACTTCAGGCTTGGGGCCGATTGAATCAGATATGGTTATGAAGTCATATAGCACTCTCTGCAGGCAAATACAAATCAATCTCTATAAAATAACCGGGTAATAGTGACAACCGCATTTTAACAACAACTTAAACAAAAAGCTATGAGACGCATACTGACCGGATTAGTTGTGGGAGCCTTTGCCGGAGTAATTGACATGATCCCGATGGTTATCAGAAAGCTTCCTTTGGAAGCAGAAATCTCCGCATTCATAATGTGGATTATTGCAGGTTTTTTTGTATCGACTATTGACATTAAGACAAATTCCCTGCTCAAAGGAATAATTGTTGCCGTTCTTTTGCTATTACCATGCGCAATATTAATCGGGTGGAATGATCCGACAGCATTGATCCCGATTTCAATTATGACGGTTGTTCTTGGCGGACTTGTGGGTTTTGCAACAGATGAGCTTGCAAAAAAAAGCAGTGACAGGTAAAATTTATTAATTAAAAATGCCAGGGAAAGTACCGAAAACCAAAATGGGTCGCGTTTAAAGAATACAAAACAAAATGATAACACAAAGACTACTGATCATCGTCATTGCGTTGCTGATGGCGTTTAGGCTGCAGGCTCAGCAAACTATTACTGATGCAAAAGACAGGGTTATAACAATTGATTATAACAAGGTAAAGGGCAACCACAACACAATGTTTAATGAATGTATCGGGGCTGGCAGGGCCAATGAAGGATTGAGAGCCGACTGGCAGCAACAGCTCGCTTACGTAAGAAAGGAATGCGGATTCAGGTATATCAGGATGCATGGTCTGCTGACAGACGATATGGGGGTTTACAGAGAAGATAACAAGGGGAACCCGGAGTACAATTTCCAGTATATTGATTTGCTGTACGATTATATTCACAGCATTGGCATGAAACCATTTGTTGAGCTCGGGTTTATGCCATCAGCACTTGCCAGCGGCAGTAAGACCCTCTTCTGGTGGAGAGGTAATGTGACACCTCCGAAGGACTATGACAAATGGGCTGACATGATACGTAATCTCGTCCTTCATTTTACTGAACGTTATGGAGCCGATGAGGTAAAGACATGGTATTTTGAAGTATGGAACGAGCCCAACCTCGATGGCTTCTGGGCAGGCACAAAGGAGGAGTACTTTAAGCTTTACACTTATACGGTTAAGGCAATAAAAAGCGTCAACAGCAGTTATCGTGTTGGTGGTCCGGCTACTGCAGGAGCAGCATGGGTCCCGGAAATGATAGACTTCTGCAGGAAAAACAGCCTTCCTCTCGATTTTATCAGCACTCACAGCTATGGTGTCAAACAGGGTTACCTCGATGAATTTGGAAACAGCGGGACAATCCTTTCAAAAGATAATATGAGCGTCAGCGGCGACATTCTCAACTCACGCAGACAGATTGAAGCCTCATCAATGCCCGGTCTTGAACTTCATTACACCGAATGGAGCGCCTCCTACACCCCCTCCGACCCTATCCATGACAGTTACCATGAAGCCGCATATATACTTGAAAAGATCAAACAGGTCGGAGATGCAGCAAATTCAATGTCGTATTGGGTATTTACCGACATCTTTGAAGAAGCGGGCCCAAGGTTTACCCCTTTTCATGGAGGATTCGGCCTTATAAACTATCAGTCCATAAACAAACCTGCTTTTTATGCCTTCTCATTTATGAACAAGCTTGGAGAGAAAGAGCTTGTAAATACCGATACCACATCGTGGGCATGCAGGGATTCTAAAGGCGGAGTGCAGGTGGTATTCTGGGATTTTACCAACACTCACCCGGGCGACAGTGTTAACAATCAGGTATATTATATCCGCGACCTGCCATCAAAACAAAAGTGCAAGGCAAAGGTTGAAATATCAGGCATGCCGACAGGCAAATATCGTATTGAAGTTTTTCAGACCGGATACAGGGTCAATGACCCATATACATCATACATCGATATGAAAAGGCCAAAGCAGCTCACACGGGAACAGACCGAAAAAATAAAACAGATTAACAGTGGAGCTCCGGTTCTGACAGAAGAGATAAAAATAAATTCATCAGGCTTATTCAGTAAGGAATTCAATGTCAGGGAAAACGATGTGTTCCTTTTAAATCTTGTCAGGCTGAAGTAATTTTAAATTATCTTAGAGATTGTTAATTATTGCAATATGATAAAGTCCATTCTGGTTATCGGTTTATCTGCACTCTGTTCATTGGCTCTGGAAGCGCAGACTGAAAAAGAGGTTGATTCTGAAATAAAGAATATAACCCTTTATACAACGGGTGCACAGGTTCAAAGTTTTTCAGAAATTCCCCTCCAGCAGGGTCCGATGGTGTTGAAGTTTACCCATCTCTCACCGTATATAAGGTCTGAAAGTATAAGAGTGGAGGGAGACGGGTCATTTACCATTCAGAATGTTCAGCATCAGACCGACTATCTGAGTGAGCTGGATAAGAATAAGGAGATTGCGCTTATTCAAAAGAAGATAGAAAAGCTGCAGGATACCATTGAATATGAGAAGACATGGCTGGGGATACTTGGTGACAAGATTGATTTCCTCAAGACCAACAAAGAAATTACTGGGAAGCAGCAGTCTGTCAGTCCTGAGGCTTTCAGCTCAATGAACGCAATCTATGGCAGCAGCCTTGAATCACTCAATCTGGCTGTTCTTAAGAAAGAGAGAGCCGTTAGAAGCTACGAAAGTGAAATGGGCAGACTCAAAAAGCAGGTTGAAAGCCTGAACAGCCAGGGTTTCTTGCCCTCAGGAACAATAGTCGTAACAATTGATTCAAAACAGAATAAAAAAGCTGAAGTCAAAATCAGTTATCTGGTTGATAATGCGTCGTGGTATCCCTCCTACGATATTCGTTTCGTAAGTGCTGACAAGCCGCTTTTAGTTACATTTAAGGCAAATATTCGCCAGAATACCGGGATAGACTGGAAGAATGTAAATCTTATTCTTTCAACATCAAAGACAAATATCTCAGCCCAGATCCCGGCATTATCTCCCTTCTATCTTCAGTATTTTACCCCCGCACCGGACATATCATCGGCTTTGCAGGGAAGAGTTGCAGGAGTTCAGCTGGCAGAGGATTCAGGTGCTCCTGGTGCTGACACCTCAATCAGGATCAGGGGAATCTCCAGCCCGAGCAATAACAAACCCCTGTATATTGTTGACGGTGAGCCAGTAGATGATGCCTCCAATGTGGCTCCGGAAGACATTGCAGATATGAGCGTACTGAAGGATGCCAGTGCCACCTCTCTGTATGGCGCAAGAGCCGCATCGGGTGTTGTCGTGATAAATACAAGGCGGGGAAAGGGTAAATCATCCATCCCATTGACCGTTGTCACTAAACAGGAGACTTCAAATGAGTATTCTGTTGAAACACCTCAGACAATCGTTTCAAACAACAAAATAAATACCATCACATTTAAAGAGACTGATCTTTCTTCATCATATGAGTATCATTCTGTCCCATTGCTTTCTGAGCATGTGTTTATGATAGGTAAGATTGCCGACTGGCACAAAGCCGATCTGCTCGATGGAGAAGCAAATATCTATCTCGAAAACTCATATGTGGGCAAATCTGAGATAAACACACAGCAGTTTAAAGACACGATCGAGATATCATTCGGAGTAGATAACAATATAAGCATTAAAAGAGAAAAGCTGACTGATTACTCTTCCACCCAGCTTATCGGGTTGAACAAAAAGGTCATTCTTGCTTATAAAATCACCGTGCGAAACAATAAGAGGTATGGGGTAAATACCAGAATCTACGACCAGGTGCCGGTTTCAACAATAAAGGACATTCAGGTTGAGGCAATTGATGTGTCAGGTGGTTCAGTAAACAGCGACACAGGTGAGATTACCTGGGATCTGGCATTGCAACCCAATGAGACAAAAGAGCTTACTATCAGATATTCTGTAAAATATCCCAAGGACAGGCAGGTAATTATTGATTAGAAAGACTGAATTTTATTTTTAAAAGTTATTTTTACCCGTTGGTATAAAGACAAATTGATATCTGATATTTTAAGTAACAATGAATATAAACAAGACTCTACGAAATCTGCTTATTGTGATTTTTCTGGTGGCTGATGTGGGATGTGACCAGATTTCCAAAGGCATTGTGAGACAACGTGTTGATTACCATGAACAGATAACGGTAATAGATAATTTCATAACACTTACAAGGGTTGATAACACAGGTGCATTTCTTAGCCTTGGCAACTCGCTTCCAAGAACTTTGTATAAGGTCCTGATGATTATTTTACCTCTTATTGTGCTGATTTTTATTTTACGCTATCTGTTTAAGCATACAGAATTTCCGTTGTTGTCAGTGTTTGGAATAAGCCTGATTGTTGGCGGCGGAATAGGCAATATTATTGACAGGGTGATTTTCGGGTCGGTTACTGATTTTCTCTATTTTGACTTTGCCCTGTTTCATACGGGTATCGTAAACTGGGCTGACATCTCAGTTACAGCTGGTTTCTTCATCCTTGTATATGAAATGATTGTTAACCGGAAAAAAAACGAGGAGAAGGTTACTAAATAATAACTTTTCTTATGTTGTTTACAAGGGGTAAAAACGACAGGTCAGGTGATGAACTGAAGAAGCAGCAGTTAATGAAGCTGCAGAAGGAAAACACCATGCTTAAAAAATCGTACAGGTCTGAGATATCAGCACACCACGATATAGAGCGTGAATTACAACTCAGTAAACAAAGGTATCATACATTAATACACCTTGCATCCGAAGGAATACTCATAGGGACGCGCCAGGGTATCATAACCGAATCAAATGAGCAGATGAGTGTTATCCTTGGCATGCCGAGAGAGCAGATAATAGGGAAGCATATAACAGAACTGCCATTTAAAAAGGAGGTCCTTGATAAATACCCATGGCGTTTCGATCTTCTTGAGAAAGGTGAAAGTGTTGTCAGCGAACGTGTTTTTATCCGTCCCGATGGGGAGGAGATATTCGTTGAGATACATACGAGAATGATGCCTGACAGGACCATCCAGTCAATATACCTGAACATAAGCGAGCGAAAAAGATCGGAACACCTGCTTAAAGAAAACAGCGAAAGGATTGAGGCTCAGAACAGTGAGTATATAAAAATAAACGAGGAGCTGTTTAAGATCAACCGTGAGCTTAAGATTGCAAAAGAGAAAGCTGAAGAGAGCGACAAACTTAAAACTGCCTTTTTGCAGAATATGTCGCATGAAATACGCACTCCCATGAACGCAATTATGGGGTTCTCTGACCTGCTTAAGTATAATTTCGACGACAAAAACAAGCTTATTTCCTTTGCAGAGATAATAGGACAACGATGCAATGATCTTCTGGACATAATAAATGATATTCTTGACATTTCCAGGATTGAATCCGGACAATTATCACTCAAGATTGACGACTGCAGCTTATCAGAGCTCTTCAACGAGCTTAAGATTTTCTTCGATGAGTATAAGGCGCGTATAGGAAAAAATAATATTGATCTTAGGCTGGAGACGTTGCCGGAGCTGGCCAATGTCAATATCAGAACCGATGGTGTCAAGCTTAAACAGATATTCATTAACCTGCTGAGCAATGCTTTTAAATTTACCACAGCCGGTGATGTAAAGTTTGGCTGCCAGAGGATTGACAATGAGATTGTCTTCTTTGTTTCTGATACCGGCATTGGCATACCTGAAGATAAACACGAGGCTGTCTTTGAGCGCTTTACACAGCTCCGGCAGGAAGGCTCTGTGACCCCCGGGGGCACAGGCCTGGGATTACCCATAGTAAAAGGCCTTCTTAACCTGATGGGCGGGAAAATATGGTTTCAATCCGAACCACAGAAAGGTACAAAGTTTTATTTTACCTTAAAATTCGAGACCTCCACGCTGGAAAAGGAAGATAATATCGAAAACAGAGAACAAATGAACCTGATCTTCTCTGATAAGAAGATACTCATTGTTGAAGATGATGAGTATAATGCCAGATATTTAAGGGAGCTGCTTAAACCAACAGACGTAAAAATCTCCGAGACAAAATTTGGAATTGAAGCAATAGAAATTGCTGGGTCACAACAACCTGATATAATACTGATGGACATACGGCTTCCTGATATTTCAGGCATTGAGGCGACAAGTCAGATTAAACAGTTATATCCTGATATTAAAGTTTTTGCCCAGACAGCATATGCCAGTGGCGAAGACAGACAGAGAGCCTTTGATGCCGGGTGCTCCGAGTGTCTGGTTAAACCAATTAAGAGAGAGCCACTGCTGGAAATGATAGCCAGGCATCTTTCTGCTACATCCTGAAATTCAGTTGTCAGATCATTTCATATAAATTCCGCAGTAAATTTGAACTGCTATTCCCTTAATATGTTTGTATCTTTACATAAAGCAGTACATGCCTGCTTTTGATTGGATGGCAAAATGAGCAAATGCAGAATGACTAAACAAAAGTACATTCCGGTATCTGTAGTTTTCATTTTTATGCTTACCTCGTGTCTTGAGAATCCATATAACGACCTGAAATACTATTATGGCAACTTTAAAGAGATGGATATCGATCAGAGGCTGAAAGACTATAGCTTTTTGCTCAGGGAACCGGTCGAAATAACTGATAAAGATGAGTTCAGCATTTCGGATATCAGCTGCGACACCCTTGGTGAAATTACCGACCACAATGCAAAAGAAAAACTGTTTCAGAATGTCGTTCTCAACGGTTATCACCTCTATAGCTCTTCACTAAAGGTTATCAACGAAGGAAACGCAACGCAGCCAAGAATGCTTAAACCGGAAGAGTATTACAGCCAGATTGACACGAACAGCTTCAGGTACTTCATTAATGGAGAAATGAAAATAGTGCCTGATGTAAGGAGTTTTATTGTTTCTGAAAACGAAAAAGACAGGTTTTGCCAGATATGGCTTATTAACATCTCCACAACAGGAGAAATTATTTCAGCTGCCATTCTCGCAAAATATAAAGAGCATAACGGCAGTTGCTTCTTTACGGAAAAAATTCAATCGCGCATAAAACCCGGAGGGATATTTAATCTCACATATGAGTCATCGGCCTTCGCTACCGATGCTGAATATAAAAAACTTAAGGCTTACAGGAAGAGCTTCAGGCTGAGATTAAGGATTACCGATACCGGTGAATTCGTTGAAAAGTGATGCGATGAAAGCCGATTTAAAAAAGATAAAAAAGTACGCCAGGGAACAGATCAACTCCGGAAGGCCTAAGGAAGACGTATTCAATGAGATCTATTCAGGGTGCAATGACCATAGGCTTTTTGAGAAGATAGCAACTATCGTTCAGTATATTCCCGATCCGGTCAGACTGGAAAAATACGGGATTTACAACACACTCTTTCTTCTTTTTATGATTGCCATTGACATTGCCCTGGTAATTACTTTCAACTTTGAGCCATTGCTGTTAACGCTTTGCCTGACATTTCTGGTTGCCGGCAGAAAAACAAAATACTATCAATGGATTACATTCCTTGGAGGAATTACCTTCATAACGGTACCATTAATCGGTCTTCTGAGTAGTAATGATGCTAATAAAATTTCTGTCACTTCCGGAGCTGCTGTTATGATCATATCCCTCATCATCATCATGTTAAGCGCCACTCTGCCGGGGTTTCTCACCCCTGACTATAAGGTAGTCGAAGAACTAAAACTGGACGACGACATGAAGGAAATCAAAGTAAAAAGAATATCCTTCAATTAAATACCCGGCTGATTCAAAATATTGCTTATCTTTTTTTCAAAAAAAAAGAAAAGATTAAGGGTAACGCTCGTTTAACGGGTCATAAACAAAACAAGATGTTATTCACTTAATTTAACTATTATGACAAAGAGTATCATTGCCGCATTTGTTATTTTTTGTGTTGCCGTAATATCGGGTGACGGTCTTTATAAGGATGGAAAATATACCGGAATATCAAGAAGCCGTTATATTGATGAGCCCTATTATGGCATCTCACACGTTACCATTGAAAAAGGAAGGATCACCG
>DAOQAX010000018.1:0-6558 GCA_035354395.1 Bacteroidales bacterium
CATTCAATGGTATGACATCACAGGAACTTCAGGTGGTTCACTATGGATATTATCATCAAACCTCTTACTGTCCACATTCATTATTAATTCCACTGCGGGGAAAAAATACAACAAATTGATTTTTGCATCATGGTTGATGTTAATCATAATACCGGCTACCATTTCAGTAATAAGATATAATACAATAAAGCAGAACAGAGATAAAGCGAGTGAAGTGGTTGTTATTCAGCCAAATACAGATCCATATACTGAAAAATTTACAATCCCGTTCGAAAAACAGCTTAAAGGAGTTATTGCGCAGGCAGCGGTATCTGTTTCAGACAGTACAAAATGGATCATAACACCTGAGACTACAATTGATGACCCCATAAACACAGATGATCTTGAAAATAACAAATATATCAGGCTTATTCATGAATTTACTGAACAGCATCCATCGGCTTCGGTTGTTTCAGGAATGATAACATATAAACTATATCCCCACTCGGAAAAAGCGCCGACAAAGAGTGCAAGAAAAATTGATGAATCAGGGCTTTTTTACGATCACTTCAACTCCGCACTTAAGATTGATACAGGAAAATCTATAGGAATATACAATAAATCGAAACTGGTACCAGGTATTGAAATGCAATTTTCAACCGGCCCGGGAAGAATGATCAGTAAGATCCTCCCCTACCTCGGCGGCACAAAATGGGGTTATGGTATCCAGAATGAACGCATCTGTTTTGAGCATCCGGGAACAAGGCAGAAGATAGCACCAGTTGTATGTTACGAATCTGTTTTTGGAAAATATGTGACTGACTATGTGAAAAAAGGTGCCGAAGCTGTTTTTATAATCACAAATGACGGCTGGTGGAAAAACACAAACGGATACAAGCAACATCTTTCATATGCATCATTACGTGCAATTGAGACCAGGCGACCTGTTGTAAGATCAGCAAACACAGGTATCTCGTGCATAATTGACATCACGGGAAAAAGAATAAAAGAAACTTCATGGTGGACCCCTGCTGTCTTAACGGGAGATATCTGCCCCGAAACAAGGATAACTCCCTATGTCAGGTATGGGGATCTTCTGATGTTGATTTCTTCGGGAATAAGCCTGATTATTCTCTTATCTGTCTTTATAATAATGCCTATCCGGAAGAATACTATTTAGAATTATTGCTCTCAAACAATTTCACCCCCTCATCAAGCCATCTTTTATATTCTTCAACATTAAGGTTCGAAGGCATCGGCTTATTCAGCGGATTACCTTCATGATCAGTAATAACATACAATGGCAATGCATTAGTCTCGAATTTCGATATCTCAAGATCTTCATTCTGTTTACCTATGGTCTTCTTCTGTTTACCATCAAGGGTCGATGTTATCCATTCATTTTCAGGCAGTTGGGTCCTGTCATCGACATATAATGCAATAATCACAAAATTATCTCTCAGCCTTTCAAGCACCTCCGGATCAGACCAGACCTTTGCTTCCATTAACTTGCAATTTGCACACGCGTGACCCTTAAAGTCAATGAGTACAGGCTTTCCCTGCTCTTTTGCACATGCAAGACCCTGTTTATAATCAAAATAACCTTTTAATCCAAGGGGCATATCAAAGATATCGTCATGTTTGGCTTCCGAACAAAGAATGCTTGTATTTGACGTGTTAATAGCCGGGCCGGGATATGATCTGTTTTCCGAAAACAATTTCGGAAGATTGAGCTCCGTAGTTGTTGATGATGGCAGGAATGAAGACAATCCTTTAAGCGGAGATCCGAAAAGACCCGGTATCAGGTACACAACAAAGGAAAAAACAACAATAATAAGAAACAACCTGAAGGTACCGATATGCTGAACATCACTGTCGTGAATGAATCTTAGCTTTCCCATAAGGTAAAATCCGAGAAGGGAAAAAAGAACTATCCATACAGAGAGGAACAGATCCCTTGATAATATTCCAAGGGAATAGACACTGTCGATTGTCATAAGGAACTTCATACTGAAAGCAAGCATAATAAATCCCAGAACAACTTTTATCGAGTTAAGCCAGCCTCCTGATTTTGGCATGCGGTTCATGAATGAAGGGAAAAGGGCAAAAACAGTAAACGGCAGAGCGAAAGCAACACCAAAGCCTACCATCCCAAAAGTTGGACGTAAAACATCTCCGCTTGCGGCTTCTACAAGAAGTGCTCCTATGATGGGTCCCGTGCACGAAAAGGATACAATCACTGTTGTCAGCCCCATAAAAAAGGATGCAAGCACGCCTCCCTTATCAACCTTTGAGTCAGCACTTGTAACCCATTTATTTGGCAGAATAATCTCAAATGCCCCGAAGAAAGAGATTGCAAATACTATAAATAATATAAAAAACAGAAGATTGGGTATCCAGTGAGTGCTTAAAGTATTCGCGAATCCTGCACCTGCACTTGTAAGTGATACAATAATACCAAGTGATGAATATATCAGTACAATTGAAATCCCAAAAACAAGTGCTTTGAAAACTGCCTTGCTCCTGTTCTCTGATCCTCTTGAGAAAAAGGCCACTGTCATCGGGATCATCGGGAAGACACAGGGGGTCAAGACTCCTGCAAATCCTGCAAGAAGTGAAATCAGAAAGAATTTCAACAATCCTCTGCCTGAAGCGGGCTGGTCTGATCTGGATTTTTCCGTAACCGGGGCAATCCTGGCCGACTTATCTGCATTACTGATAGTAAAATCAACATCCTTAGGCGGTGAACAGGTTGCATTATTACAAGCCATGAAATTTACTGCTCCCGAAACGGTAAATGACTCTCCTGAAGTATTGATCTTCTGACGGAATTCTGCTTTATTGCTAAAGGTCTTAATCTTTAAACCAAATGCCTCATCAAACATTTCTGCAGGCCTGGTGACTTCATAAGTTTTTCCGTCAAGTTCAACTCCCGGTAACGAGTCAAAACGAAAAGATGTGGGGATGGGCCCTCCATCAGGAATATCCATAGAATATATATGGGAATTTTCTTCAATAGAAGCAGTAAATATCAGTTCAAACTGATTTTTCCCCTTCTGCTCATAACTAAAATCCCATGAAACCGGATCATAAATCTGAGCTGATGCATATAAAGCAACAAGGAACAGTGAGGCTGTTAACGTAATTTTTCTTATCATGATGTCAGTCCGATATTTTGCATAAAAATAGTGAATCACATGATTATATGATTTACTCTTCAGGAATATTTATGTAAAAATGAACTCAGGTCAGATCTATTTCATTATCATAGCTATCGAAGAAATGATATTCAAGCATATGATATGATGTGGCTGCCTGGATTTTAAGATGGATTTTATATTTAATATCCCATTTGAGGTATATTGGAATAAGTCCTTTTTTAAGGAAGGAAGCTACAAATGGATGAACATTAAGGATGAGCTTCTTGGTCTTAATTTTATCGACAATAAATGAGAGTCCGTTCTCCAGTTCATCTGTAAAGAGTATAGTCGGTTTAGTCTCACCGGTTCCGTGACATGACGGGCATTTTTCATTGACCACAATGCTCATTTCCGGTCTTACTCTCTGCCGTGTGATCTGCATAAGACCAAATTTAGTAAGAGGGAGTATATTATGTTTTGTCCGGTCACCTGTCATCACCTCCTTCATTTTATCGTAAAGCGCCTGTTTGTTTTCAGCCGATTGCATATCGATGAAGTCGATAACTATTATACCGCCCATATCCCTGAGCCTTAACTGTCTGGCTATTTCTGTGGCAGCTTCCATATTCACTTCAAGAGCATTAGCCTCCTGATCGTTACCTGATCGTGACCTGTTTCCACTGTTGACATCAATAACATGAAGGGCCTCTGTGTGTTCGATGATAAGATACGCCCCATGTTTGTATGAAACAGTCTTGCCAAAAAGAGCCTTTATCTGTTTGTTGATGCCAAAATTGTCAAAAATAGGAAGTGTATTCTTATAGAATTTGACAATTTTTTCTTTTTCCGGTGCGATTTCCCTTATGTACTTCCGGATTTCATCGGCATAGACCTCATCATTAATGCATATACTGTTAAATGTAACATTAAGCATGTCTCTGAGTATCGTGGAAATCCTGTTCATCTCGCCAATGAACAGCCTCGGGGTCTTCGTCTCCTTTTTAATTGTCAGGAAAGCTGATTCCCATTTATGGACCAGTTCCCTTAGTTCGGCGTCAAGAACAGCAACCTTTTTACCTTCTGCAACTGTTCTTACAATGACTCCGTAATTCTTTGGTTTTATGCTCTGTAAAAGAGTCTTAAGACGTGCCTTTTCTTCACTGCTCTCAATCTTTGAGGATATTGAAACCTTATCAGAAAATGGCATAAGTACAAGATTTCTTCCGGCAATTGAAATTTCCGAAGCTAATCTTGGACCTTTTGTTGAAATGGGTTCTTTTGTTATCTGGACAATTACTGTCTGCCCGACAGTAAGAACATCCGAGATCTTACCATCTTTGTCAATATCAGGCTCTGATTTGAATTTATGAACAGGAGCCACCTTTCCCTGTTTCTGAATAGCAGAAACATAGTATTTATGTTGTGTCCTAAATTGAGCTCCAAGGTCCAGATAATGAAGAAATGCATCCCGTTCATAACCCACATTAACAAATGCGGCATTCAACCCTGGCATTATCTTTTTTACCTTTCCCAGATAAATATCTCCAACAGAAAACTTAATATTTCTCTTTTCCTTGTTTAATTCAATTAACTGTTTGTCCTCCAACAAGGCTAACGAAATTTCGGAATCACAAACGTCAATGATTAAATCCTTGTTTGCCACTTCTCTTTATCAATCTGAGTTAAACACCTATGATAATGATACAACAAACCTAAAGATCACCAGATCTTTAGGTTTGTTACATTCATTAAATGACCACTTGCTGATCTGCTATTTCTTTTTGTGTCTGTTCTTCCGCAAACGTTTTTTACGTTTGTGGGTGGCCATTTTATGTCTTTTTCTTTTTTTACCGCTTGGCATAATATTACTTCTTATTGTGTGATTTAACTTTTGTTATAAAAGATTTTGCCGGTTTAAAGGCTGGGATATTGTGTGCTGGGATTATAATAGTAGTATTTTTTGAGATATTCCTAGCTGTTTTCTTTGCTCTTTTCTTAACGATGAAGCTTCCAAAACCCCGGAGGTAAACGTTATTTCCTTTTACCATAGAATCTTTAACAGTTTCCATAAGGGCCTCTACAGTCTTCTGAACTGTCACTTTTTCGATACCAGTGTTTTTGGCAATTTCATTAACAATGTCTGCTTTAGTCATTTTTCATGAAGTTTTAAATTCAACAAATTATTTTGAGTATGCGTTTTTTTCAACTGTGCAAATATAAAAAATATTATTTGTTTATATTGAAACACTTACATAATAATTTTTTTTCTTGAATTTTTATTAACGCCTTAATTACAGTGAAATAGGTAAATAGCTTACAGACTAAAAGACAAAGTTGAAAACCATGAAAAACTTCAGATATTTACTCAAAACACTGACCTGATGCACATTATCCAATTATCACCACTCATGGTTGTATAAAGTGGTTTTTTTCTTTAACTTTACAATATAGTACTAATACTTACAAAAACACATAACTGTATGTCACTCAATAAAGTAATACTTGTCGGGAATGTAGGGAAAGATCCCGTAGTAAGATATTTCGATAAAGGTGTCGCAAAGGCAACCTTCCCGCTTGCCACAAGCGAAACATATACAAACCAGCAAGGTGAAACAATAACTTCTACAGAATGGCATAATATAGTTTTATGGCGCACCCTTGCAGAAGTTGCTGAAAAGAGTGTTAAGAAAGGTTCGCAGGTTTATATTGTTGGTAAGATTAAGACAAGATCGTATGTAGACAAAGATGGCGTCAATAAATATATAACCGAAATCCTTGCTGATACATTATTCCTGGTCGACAAAAAACAGGGAGCATCCGGGGGAGCTTTTCAGAATGATACCAGGAAAAACGATCAAAGTGAGAAAACAACTCCGGAATCGTCTGTAAACGAACCACATTCGTCTTATCTATCCGACAAAGAAAATGGAGCCGGGGATAATTTCGGATCAGATAACTTTCAGAAAAACATACCAGACTCAGGTCAGAATGAGGATGACCTGCCTTTTTAGATAGTTTGACTAACAGCAACTAAATTGGGACCGGAATATTCATTTTCCTATAATTCAATTCTTTCAGGCATTATTGTAAATGCTCCTGATATTAAAATAATTATCGGATTTTTATTCCTCTTAATATTACTCTTTTCTTCCGCACTCTTATCCGGAGCAGAGGTTGCCTTTTTCTCATTCAGCCCTGAAGACATAGAAAAATTCAAAACAAGTAAAAACAAGCAGACAAAAACAGCACTTAAGCTTTATAATAATCCTGAAAAACTGTTAAGTACTATTCTAATTGCAAATAATACAGTTAACATAGCCATTGTCCTGCTGTCAGCCTATCTCAGCTCCAGAATGTTTGATTTCAGTTCACAACCTGTTGCAGGCTTTATTATTAATACCCTGGCAATAACATTTATTCTTCTTCTCTTCGGAGAGGT
>DAOQAX010000018.1:6658-19143 GCA_035354395.1 Bacteroidales bacterium
AACACTAACGTCAGTTCTGTCATGTGCCCCAGAATTGATGTTACAGCAACAGACATAAAATCAGGATTCGACAAAATAATTAAGGTCATAATTAATTCAGGGTTTTCAAGAATCCCTGTCTATTCGGGTTCATTTGATAATGTAAAAGGAATATTATATGCAAAAGATGTCCTTCCTTATGCAAATAACCCGGGTAACTTTAAATGGCAGGCTCTGCTTCGTCCGCCCTATTTTGTTCCTGAAGCAAAAAAGATAAATGAACTCCTTAAAGAGTTTCAGACAAAGAAGATACACATGGCTATTGTCATCGATGAATATGGAGGCACTTCAGGCATAGTTACACTTGAAGATGTTCTTGAGGAAATTGTCGGTGAAATAAGCGATGAAGATCAATCAATGTTCAGAAGAATTGATGAAAAGACATATATATTTGAAGGCAAAATACTGCTGAATGATTTTTGCAGAATCACCGAGGTCGACGAGGAACAGCTGGAAGACGTCAAAGGGGAGTCTGAAACGCTTGCCGGTCTGATACTTGAGCTTACAGGTGAGATACCGCAGAAAGATCAGGTAATAAAATACGGTAATTTTGTCTTCAGCATAGAGTCTGCCGACAGAAGAAGAATTAAGGAGATTAAGGTTGAGATAAATAAGAACGACGGTGAAATTAACAAAGATTAACTTTATAGTGCTCTTCATCCTGTCAGCCGCTTTATTTAGCTGCAGAGATGTTGCTGTGCCAAAACCTAAAGGTCATTTCAGGATAGCTCTTCCGGAAAAAAAATATATCGGTTTCGGTGATCAGCAGGGATATAAAAAAGGGATGCCCCTCTCTTTCGAATATCCAGAATATGGAAAACTCTCGTTTCAGAATGAGAAGGGGGAAGAGACAGGTTGGCTTAATATTGAATTTCCTGCATATAAAGCCATTATTTATCTGACATACAAAGATGTCAATAATGATTTTGAAAGTCTTATGGAACAGACCTACAAAATGAACGTTAAAAACCATATTACCAAGGCTGATGCCATTGATGAAAAACAGTTTAATAATATTGAAAACAAAGTATATGGGGTCCTATATGATCTTAAGGGGAATACAGCATCAGCTGTACAGTTTTATGCTACAGACAGCACAAAGCATTATCTCAGAGGATCGTTATATTTTGCGGCTGAACCAAATGCAGATTCACTTGCTCCGGTAATTGATTTTTTCAGAGAAGATATTGTACATTTGATTGAAACCATTAAGTGGAAATAATATTATCTTGTATTATAAATGAGTTGCATTACAAAACATTATCTGAATGAGTTCTCCATACTTGGCGTATGGAAGATAGAAGAAGATATTGACACACTTCTCGGGCTTATTGAACTTGATAATGATGAGAAGAAAAAATATAATGGTTTCAGCAGTACCTCACGCAAACTTGAATTCTTGAGCGTCAGGGCTTTGTTGGCGGAGCTGCTCGGGAAAGAAGCAAAAATAGTCTATAACAAAAACAACAAACCATTTCTTAAAGACGGATCAAGATTTATCAGTATATCCCATTCACATAAACTGACAGCCATCCTTTTAAGCACAAATGAGAAAGTAGGAATAGACCTGGAGTACATGAGCACAAACATAGCAGCCCTTGCTTTCAAGTTCCTGAACCGGAAAGAGAAGATCACAAAAAAGCAGGAGGACCGCCGGTACCATCTGTATATTCACTGGTGTGCAAAAGAGGCTCTTTACAAAATCTGTGACAAGGAAGGAATCAGTGTTCAGAAGAATCTTACTATTGATCCTTTTGAGGTGAAAGAGGCCGGAGAAGTTTTGGGCCACGTTAATACAAACAGAATACAGGAATCATTTGTCCTGCACTATTCAAAATATGATAACTATGCAATAGTATGGACAAAAAAGAATTATGAAACACACCTGATTGAACCAGATCAAAAACACAAATGAATAATTCATTTTTAACCGGTCACGGCAAGCCGGGAGAACTGCGAAATCATGTGAAGTTGTACCGCCATGACGGGAACCTTTAATAATATATTACACACGGATGAAACCCGCATGATTGAACGCAATCACAAACACGTATAAAAATAATTTTCAATCATGTGCGGTTCCATCATACCATTAAAATCAAAATTGTATTATGATGAAACAAGATAAATTCCCGGAAAAGAAGAGTATTGCACTGTTGCTTGACCCGGACAAGGCCAAGGGAGATTCGCTGCAGAATATTCTGAATGTTGCCGGAGAGAGCAATCCTGACTATATTTTCGTCGGAGGAAGTCTTACTTTTAATAGTATAGACAATCTTATCGATGCAATAAGAAAAAAATGTTCACTTCCAGTTGTCCTGTTCCCGGGGAACCTTCTTCAACTCACACATAAAGCAGACAAAATATTACTTCTATCACTCATCTCTGGTCGCAATCCCGAATTACTTATTGGTAATCACGTTGTTGCAGCACCATTCCTTCATGAAGTCAAAGAGAAAGTTATATCAGTCGGCTATATACTGATCAATTGCGGTGCAAAAACATCAGTTGAATATTTCAGCCAGACTGAAGCTATCCCATCAAACAAACCTGATATTGTAGTTGCAACTGCTATGGCCGGAGAGATGCTGGGGCTTAAAATGATATATCTTGAAGCCGGCAGCGGTGCAACTAACTCTGTTCCTACCAACATCATTAAAGCTGTAAGGGAAAATATATCTATCCCGATAGCTGTTGGCGGGGGAATAAAGAAGAAAAAAGAGATTGAAGAGATCTTTAATGCAGGAGCCGATCTGGTTATATTAGGCAACGGATGTGAAAAAGATCCTCAGCTCTTAAATGACGCCTGCAGAGCACGTGATTCCTTCAGAAATTTATAACTTACCTGAATAATTCATTCAGAGTCTCCCCGGTACAAGCGTTCGGAAACGGTACTTTGCAAAGTGATGATAATGTCGGGGCAATATCTGTCATATTCACCCGACGAGTTACAGTGGCCCTGTTAACTGTCCATCCATACCATATAAGTGGAACATGAGTATCATATTCATAAGGAGAATTATGATTTGTGACCCAGTCACCCTCTTTCTCAACCCACCCGGGGTTAAGTGTAACAATAACGTCGCCCGATCGCTGAGGATTAAAATTGTTTATTATCCTTTTCAGATTACCATTTCCAAAATCGTTGGCTTCAAAAGCAGAATATGGATAAGCTGCTGCAACACCTGTGAACTGGACAAGGAAACGGGCAACTTTCTTCTGCACATCATCAAGTGATAACCTGGCATCTTCAATTAATGTCCTGTTCAGGAATACCTGACGTTCTGAGTATCCTTTTACCCAATCACCTTCGCCATAAACTGCATTAAGATAGGTTCTCAGTAGTTGAAGAGCCTGGTTTTGCCTGAAATATCCTGCGGGAATATGATTACTTTCAAGTATTGAGGGAAGTTCAGAAACTCCGTGAGAAGCAGTAAAATATACAAGTACATTCCGCTTCCCTATACTATCATTAAGAAACGTCAGAAGGTTTTTTATCTCATCATCGAGCCGTAATATGGCATCTCCGGTCTCTACCGAAGAGGGACCGAATCTGTGGCCGATATAGTCATTAGCGGAATAGCATATTGACAGGTAATCAGTCACATCATCCTTACCAAGACCCTCCTTTTCAATCAGCCTTATTGCAAAGCTGGTCGTAAATGTGTTGCCAAACGGAGTCTCCCTCAGTAATGCAAAATCTTCTCTTGAATTATACTTTGACCGAATCTTTTTAAGATCGTACGGAAAATAGTTCACCTTATTGAATCCCAGCTCAAAATTATTTGAATCCTTAAGGCAATCAGCATACTCCTGAACCGGCTTTAACAGATTCCAGGTACCGTTTAAATATGATTCCGGGAATTTCATTGCATTAAAGTCAATGACCCATGCCGGAAGGGCACTTAAATAATAAGAGCTCGTCATCCATGTTCCGGTAGTATTATCGTACCAATATGCAGCATCAGCTGTATGGCCGGCTGAAAAGATTGCCGAGCTTTCTTTCAGACCTATCCCGAATACTTTTGCCTTCCTGTTTGTCGATAATTCAAGTTCATCGGAAAATGTTGATGCCTGCAGATTAACAGGAGAATGCAGTCCGGCTTCGAAAGTACCTCCCACAGGATTAGCTTCATTGTCTTTACTGCAGTCAATCAGTTCGTCTTTCAGCGGAAGATACCAGCTGTCGGATGTTATTCCATGATATGATGGCTCCGCTCCTGTTGAAATGGTGGCATGACCCGGAGCCGACTGGGTAAGCATATATTCAAACGAGGCATTTTTGAAGTATGTTCCTTCGTTTATGAGCTTTTTTATCCCGTTCTCTCCAAGCCTGTCCCTGAATTTTTCGAGCTGGTCATACTTCAACTGTTCGACAACAATCCCTATTACAAGACGTGGTTTTTCAGGAGGAAGATAGGCCCCCTGTCCGTTTAACCTGATAAAACCTGCAATCATCAATATGACTGCTGCATATCTTTTACTTTCTGTCTTAATTTTTTTCATTGTTGTCAAAACAAAGCCTCTTTATGAAAATTTAAAAATACCTGCCCTAAAATTAATTAAGGTGCAAAAATACCCGTTTTTATCACAGAATCAAAAGTTGATGATTATTTAATAACAATGAACCTTCCTTTACAGAATTTCTTAATGGAAATATTTGTAAAGACAATGGAATAGATACCACAATTCAACTTTTCTATATCAATCGGAAAGGGTTCTCCCTGAACCACTTCTGTGTTAAAATCCAACACCACGATTCCTGTCATGCTTATTACTCTGACATTAGTTATTCCTGACATTCCATCCGTAAGGGTCACCCTTAATTCATGAGCAGCAGGATTTGGATACAGTGAAGTGACGGAAGGTACTGTTGAATCAACCCAGTCTGTTGACTGGGACATCTCTATAACCAGATCTGTCTTCTGCCATGCAAATACATTTATGCTATTGACTGTTGTATCCTTGTAACCTTTTGCAGTAAATGTCAGGTTCCATGAGCCCGGGGAGAGCATTCTCACAAATTTTCCTGAAACAGTATCGGAATAAACATGCGAGCTGTCAGTATCATGACCTGCTATGAAGATTTTTGCCGGGACAGGAAGAGATGTATTGGCGTTAATCACCTGTCCATGAATGCCATATAATGCGTTTTCAAGATAACCTATCATTGAATGATAGTTGTTCTGCCAGAGTAGTTCAAGCTGGGCAGCAGGAGTTTGTTTGGTAACATCCAGTTCTATGGTTACTTCACGCCCCTGCAATCCGTAGGTTACAAAATCCTGTCTTCCTCCATAAATCACATACCATTCAGAACCACGGGTAATCCCGTTATTGAAATCATTCATATAAGCTGAACCTGCATAAAAGTGAACTGTATCGGCATATGTTCTGCTGATACTGTTAAACCATAAATCATCAGCATGATATTTTGAGTACCAGCGATCCCACGGATAATTGACAACTTCATTTCCTGCATGAAAATTAGCAGAAAGGACAAAACGATGTTTCTCCATAAAGTTTACCATGTCGAGTGTCTCTTTTTGCATAACGACATCAGGCGTTACCGGATCAGGAAAATTCCGGTTGAGATCATACCCCTTGGCATTATACCTGACAGGCGAAGATATTGTGTTACCAGTTCCATAAGTTCCATCAGGATTGGCAAGAGGATTTATCCATATTTCAAGGTTGTCAACAAGATTCTTCACCCTTTTGTCCAGATTATAATTCTTAAGAAGATAATCAGCGAACCTCAGCATCATGACGAAACCGCCCGTTTCATCACCATGTATTGAGGAGGAGTAAAAAACCTCAGGTTCGTCTTCATTAACAGAGACATTGTCAGAGATCTTAAGAGCAAATACCATCTTCCCGTTATTGCTAATCCCAATCGTGTCGAGCTGACATAAAGAGGGATAAAGAGCTTTAAAATTTTGCATTATGGAATCATACTGCATGTATGTGGGATATTCATTCCACCCAAGTGCCTTTTCCATATTGGAAGCTGTTATAATACCCTTGGTCAAGGATTTCTCTTTTATAGTATAATCGAATTTCTGCTGAATGAACCACTCAACAGTAACAGGAGATAAACTGATAAAGACTGTTTTATTTCTTACAGATAAAATTGAGACTTTCCTGGTGATATAGTCCAGAGTTTTTTTGTCAGTGTAAGGAATAGTGACTTCCGCCTGCCGGTCCTGGTTGACAATTGCCCTCAGCCTGTCGTCATTGCTGATATCCTGAGGATAACACCTTGGTGCAAATAGTACAAGTACAACAAGCAGTATAAGGGTATTCCTTAACATTAAGAGTTTATACGTTAAACCTTATATTAAGGATGTCTCCATCCTCAACAACATAGGTCTTGCCTTCAATATAAAACTTGCCGGCGTCCTTGCAGGCTTTCTCCGAGCCAAGATTGACAAAATCATTATACTTCATAACCTCAGCCCTGATAAACCCTCTTTCAAGATCGCTGTGTATCACACCAGCAGCCTGAGGAGCTGTCATACCTGTTTTGATTGTCCAGGCCCTGATCTCTGTTGGTCCGACTGTAAAGAAAGTCTGCAGGTTAAGCATTTTATATGCGGCTCTCACAAGTTTATCGACACCTGGCTCCTCAAGCCCTGCATCTTTAAGAAATTCAAGACGATCTTCATCACCTTCCAGCTCTGCAATTTCTGCTTCAAGAGCTCCGGCAATCACCAATATTTCAACCTCCTTATCTTTCAGATATTCTTTAACTCTATCTACGTATTTGTTACCGGTAACTGCTGATTTGGCATCAACATTACAAACGTACATCACAGGTTTCATGGTGAGAAGAAAAAGATCATCAACAAATTTCTTGTCTTCATCTTTTACCTCAAGGGTCCTTGCATTGTTAAAGTTTTCAATATGTTCCTTATAGTTGCTAAGAACAGCCAACCCGTGTTTTGCTTCCTTGTCACCGGTTTTTGCTGCTCTTTCAAGACGGGTAATCTTCTTTTCGACCGATTCCAGATCTTTTACCTGGAGCTCCAGATCGATGGTTTCCAGGTCACGTACGGGATCGACAGAACCATCTATATGTGGCAGGGCGTCATCGTCGAAACACCGCAGAACATGGATCAGAGCATCTGTATTTCTTATATCGCCAAGGAATTTATTACCAACGCCTTCACCTTTATTTGACCCTTTGGCCATACCGGGAATATCAACAATCTCAACCGTTGTATGGACAAGGCGGTCTGTAACCTGGTGTTTTTCAAGTTCATAAAGTCTTTTATCAGGAACCTGAACAACTCCGATATTTGACTTTGTAGCACTGAAGGCAAAAGCATTTGTTTCTCCTTTAGTATTTGAGATACAGTTAAAAATAGTGGTTTTGCCTACATTCGTAATCCCTAATATTCCACATTGAAGAGCCATCAGATATCAGTATTAGTTCGTTTTTTGCAAATTTATTATAATTCCAAAGATTTACCTATATGAATTTTATGTTGCATCGTGCATTATGTGAGCCTCCCCTGCCATTAATACTTCTGTTCTTTGACGGTG
Organism: Bacteroidales bacterium; assembly: GCA_035354395.1. Classification (GTDB taxonomy): domain Bacteria; phylum Bacteroidota; class Bacteroidia; order Bacteroidales; family VadinHA17; genus LD21. The sequence continues at coordinate 14,243 of DAOQAX010000018.1, forward strand.
CGGGTATAAAATCTGTACCAGCCAGTTAATCAGAGATTCACTCCCAGTTTCCTGACAAAATCAACTGATTTTGCTATTTCGATGTACATGACCCTGTCATCGTTGATGAAAGGAATCTTTTCACGGTACGACTTTACAACATCTTCAATAAAATCAGACGACCTTAAAGGTCTCCTGAACTCCAGGGCCTGGACAGCAGTAAATAATTCTATCGCAATTAATTTTTCAAGATTCTCGGCTACCCGTAATAGTTTTGTGGCTCCGTTTGCACCCATACTCACATGGTCTTCCTGCTCATTTGACGATGGTATGGAATCTATCGAGGAAGGGGTGCAAAGTTGCTTGTTCTGGCTTACTATTGATGCTGCAGTATACTGAGGGATCATAAAACCGCTGTTCAATCCCGGGTTTGCAACAAGAAATTCAGGAAGGCCGCGCTGACCCGCAATCAGCCGGTATACCCTTCTTTCCGAAATGCTTCCAAGTTCTGCAAGGGCAATCGCCATAAAATCGAAAATAAGAGCCAGAGGCTGCCCGTGAAAATTACCTCCTGAGACTATAAGGTCATCATCAGGAAATATTGTCGGATTATCCGTCACTGAGTTTATTTCTGTCAATATTACTGATTTAGCATAGAGTATTGCATCTTTGCTGGCGCCATGAACCTGAGGAATACACCTGAAAGAATATGGATCCTGAACATGTGCTTTTGGGCGTGAGATCAGCTGGCTTCCTTTTAAAATTTTTCTGAATGTGTCTGCAGTACTTTTCTGACCTTTATGCGGTCTGATCGATTGAATGCATTCAAAAAACGGATCCGGCCGGCCATCATATGCCTCAAGTGAGATTGCGGAAGTAATATCAGCAGCTGCAGAAAGACGCTCAGCCATAGCAAGAGCATATACCCCATAGGCACTCATGAACTGGGTCCCGTTAAGAAGGGCCAGTCCCTCCTTCGATTTCAGCTCCAGGGGGGACCATCCAAACTTTTTAAGTATAATACCTGATTCGTATCTCTTTCCTTCAAATGTCACCTCACCCATTCCGAGCAATGGAAGAACAAGATGAGCAAGAGGAGACAGATCGCCTGAAGCCCCCAGAGATCCCTGTTCATAAACAACAGGGGTTATCCTGTTATTAAAAAAACCGATTAACCGGTTTACCGTTTCTACCTGCACCCCTGATTTCCCGAGACTTAATGCATGAATTTTCAGAAGCAGCATGAGTCTGACAATGTCTTCACGGACAACAGCACCAGTACCGCAGGCATGCGATTTAACAAGGTTTTCCTGTAGCTTGTTAAGCTGATCCTTGCTTATTGTAATATTATGGAGTGACCCGAAACCTGTGGTGATCCCATATATCGGGCTGGTATTATTTTCAAGTTTGTGGTCGAGATAATCTCTGCAACAGGTAATAAGGGCAACCGACTTCTCTGATAAACAGATTTTAATATTGCTATTCAAAATTTCTCCTATATTTTCAAGCTTAAGGTTTTCCGGTGAAATTTTAAACTCCATTTTTCTGTCAATTAAATTTGTTGATACTACTTTGCTTATTTTAACCCTTTTATGACATCTTCTGCAAATGATGCCAGATCATTTAAGGCTATCTTTTTCTGTTCGCCCGAAGACATATTCCTTACCGTGACGTTATTACTCTTTATTTCATCTTCACCGGCAATAATGATATAAGGTATTTTTCTGGTATCAGCATACGACATCTGCTTTTTAAGCTTTACAGCATCGGGATACAACTCAGCGCTCACACCATTACTGTGCAATAGATCCAGAATCTTAAGAGCATATTCTGATTCCTGTAATCCAAAATTGACCAATAAAACTTCCGATGAAGATACTTTCAAATCATTAAAAAGACTCAACTGGTTAAGAACATCATATATCCTGTCGGCACCGAATGAAATACCCACGCCTGAAACCCCTTCCATTCCAAACACTCCGGTAAGGTTATCGTAACGACCTCCTCCGCAAATACTTCCAATACTTACATCTTTCGACTTAACCTCTATAATAGCCCCGGTATAATAATTTAAACCACGGGCAAGAGTCAGATCAAGTTCAACATCACATTTTAACTGACTCTGTTCTATATAAGCAAAAAGCGTTCTTAATTCAGAGATCCCCTTCATTCCTGTTTCTGATTGTGAAAGCAGCTCACTTAGTTTATCGAGTTTGGCAGAGTTGCTACCACTCAACTGCAGCACCGGCTGCAAAGCGGATATTGATTCATCTGACAGTCCTTTACTTAGAAGCTCGGCATTTACAGCTTCTATTCCAATCTTATCGAGTTTGTCAATCGCAACAGTAATGTCAACTATCCGATCAGCCTCACCAATGAAACCAGCGATTCCTGCAAGTACTTTTCTGTTATTAATCTTGATACAGGTTGCAATTTTTAACCTCGAGAAGACTTCATCAACAATCTTAATCAGCTCATATTCATTCAATAACGAATCACTTCCAATAACATCAACATCACACTGAAAGAATTCACGGTATCTTCCTTTCTGTGGTCTGTCGGCTCTCCATACAGGTTGTATCTGATATCTTTTAAACGGAAAAGATATCTCATCACGATGCTGAACTACATATCGGGCAAACGGAACAGTAAGATCGTATCTTAAGCCTTTTTCGCAGATTTTTGAAGACAACTTTACATGTTCACGGCCAAGAAGTTCATTATCGTCTACTGAAGAGAGAAAGTCTCCGGAATTAAGTATCCTGAAAAGAAGTTTGTCTCCTTCTTCACCATATTTTCCAAGCAGTGTGGAAAGATTTTCCATCGACGGGGTTTCAATAGGCTGATAACCATAAAGCCTGAAAACCTGCTTAACAGTTTCAAAAATATAATCGCGTTTCAGCATCTCTTCTGTAGAGAAATCCCTGGTTCCTTTTGGGATAGATGGTTTTGAGGACATAATTATTCTATTAAGACAAAAGATAAAAGTAAAAAGTAAAAAGATAAAACAAGATGACAAAAGTATTAAAAAAGGCTGTAAAGGCAATAAAGGCTTTAAAAGCTATAAAGCATCAAAGATTTATTTACAGCCCCTACAGCCTTTACAGCTTCTACAGCCTCTACAGCCTCTGTTTATCTCCTGGTTACTGAATGAAAGGAATCGCAAGAGGATATTTGAACAATTCGCCTTTCGATGCCTTAACGCTTGCAATAATCAGGCAGACTACCTTAAGAGTTCCCAGCAATATAACTATTGGTATTCCGATAAGAATTATACACAAAGGAATTGCAAGGACTATATATAACAGCATTGATAACTGAAAATTAAGCGCATTTCTTCCGTTAATATTCACCCATGGGAACTCATCTTTTCGTGACAGCCAGCAAATAAGCGGCCCAATAATACCACCAAACGGGAAAAAGAAACCGGCAAGGGCCGATAAATGACACATCATCGCCCAGTTTCTTTCAGTCTCTGATAACAATCTGCTTTCTTCCATGACTCTGTATTTTTTTAAAAAAGACGGAATTGTTTTTACAATGCTGCATCATGATTACTTTGCGAGACGCTTGAGGTCGTCGAGCAAAAAACCATTGGGAGCATCATTTTCAATGAGGTGATGATGATAGTAGTACATATCAGCATCATCACAGCCTATAAGCATTTTAAAACAGTAACCTGCATTTTTCCCTTCAACCGGACCAACCTTATGAAGTATTAAAGTGTTAGGTGCTTTATTTTCTATTGCCTTTACTATTTCCTCTTCGGTAACAATTTCAATTTTATTTTTATAAACGGCTTGTATCTTTTCTATAGAACCAATCTCAGGTGCAAGGTCCTCTTTCTTAACAAGTATTGTTTTATTTGCTACAGCAGGAATATTCTTATTATAAAATTTCAGATACTTCCTGCCAACCGATGAAGGATCATCGGCTATCATCTGTGCATGCTTTTGCATAAACGAAAGAATAGCGCCCAGTTTATAACTATATTCAAAGTCATCCTCTCCGGCAAAAGAAAGAGGGATTGCGCAGATCTGCGGCATATCCCCAATCCTACCCACTTTCTTCCCCTGAAGAAGATTAATAAAATTATAAAGGGTATTTGATTTATCTCTTTCATAATTTGTCTGTGTCAGTACTATAAAAGAATATTGAGGATCTTTTCTCCTATTGTTGAATTCAGTAGCATCAATAAATTCATAAGGGGTCATTTTCCAGTACGCTTTCACTGCATCTTTGATAAATGAATTATATGAAGAAAAAGGATCTTCTTCAAGTACAACACATGTCTTTGATAAAGTAAACTGTTTGATCTCATCCTTTGTCGGGAAATAATCCTGTCCGGTTAATATGCTCGTTATCATGAGCATAGCTAATGCACAAATTGTTGTTTTCATCATAATAGAAATTGATTTTTAAGGCATGATGTAACACCCATGTTGCCATTTTTATTATTATGGTGTTTGTGTTTGTTAAAACATGGGTATTTCATATTAATAATTTTGATCTACAGGTAGATATAAAGGGTTTTTTTCGTTAAATTTTCGTATATAAACAAACATAAGTTCTTTTTTCTTCTTTCTTGAAAGCTGAACATACTCTTCATAAAGTTCCTGGTCTTTCATAAGCAACAATTCAGTATTCGACACATCAAACTCCAGAACCTTCCCCGTTTCAAAATCGATCAGGTACTGATTCAATTCCGTCCGTGACATACCTGATTGTCTGTAAGGTGAATAATATGAATTATATGGAGAATAATAACTGCCATAGGAATAAGGTGAATAATAAGGATCATAGTAACCATAAGGGCTGCTGTAATACCGGGAGTCGTAAGTTGTTACATCTGCAACAAAATGGCAGATGTTTCCTACAAATGTTATCCTGTTGAAGTTACCCTGTACCTGTATGTTCAAAAT
>DAOQAX010000019.1:0-18605 GCA_035354395.1 Bacteroidales bacterium
AATAAACTTGCCGTCCTCGAGCCTATCAAACCAATAGAAGTCACCGCTTACAATATCTCTTGGCCGGAACAGAATAAACGCATCCTTGAAGGACTCTTTCAGTTTGGTGATATCAGGTAATATACTCGATTGTATCCGTTTAGCATAGTTAATACTATCCGTAATCTCAATATTCTGGAGCTCAAGTTCTCCTTTTTGTTTCATTACCACACTTGTCCTTGCTTCAAGCTCTTTTTCAAGATAATCCTGAATCTTTTTCTGAGCCTTATCCCTTTCACGAATAATTACATATACAATGCCTGTCAAGATACTAAGCGACGCCAGAATGAACCACCATGTTCTCCAGAATGGCTTTTTAATAAATATCACGAATGAAAACGGAGTTTCGTCTGAGAGGCCTTCTTCATTTACTGACAACAGACTGAATTTATACTTTCCGTCGCTAAGGCTATATGATACCTCTCTTGAAGTGCTCAATTTACTCCACTTGTCATCATAGTTTTCAAGCTTGGTACTGTAATACACTTTTTCAGGATCTCTGAAGTTGATACCCGAATATTCTACTTTAACAAGGTATTTCTTGTTATAGGGAAGCGAGAAGTATGGTTGATAAGGATATCTGACATCATTTATTGTGATGTAATTGATGTTATTTAACGGCGGCATTTCGCTCTTCTGGTCTTTCAGTCTGTCATATACAATCACCCCCTGGGTTGTCCCTATGAAAATCTTTTTGTCGGCCGATTCAAATAATCCGCCAGGATTACATCCTCCTCCCCTGGCAAAATCATTTCCAAAAACTTTCATCAAACCTTTCTTGTAATTGTATCTTGAAAAACCTTTTTCATGACCTACCCATATATTATTCTCAGAATCTGACAGAATACTGTAACAGTAATTTGACATCAGATCATTTGAACGGTTTACAGCTGAAACAGAGTCAGCAAAACATTGAAAAATCCCATTACCTTTTGTCGCAGTCCATATTGTACCATCGGCATCCTGTGAAAAAGCAAGAACCTTATTAATTGTGTTACCCGACATAACTGCATCGCCGGCAGTAATATTATAATCACGGTCAATAACATACAGTCTGTCGCTCTCTGTTCCTATGTAGGCTTTCCCGTCGCGGCTTAAAAATACAGTATTGATACTGTTATGAGGTAATCCATTATTTATATCAAACTTTTGAACATCTTTTCCGGTTCTTTTGTCGATGATAATGACTCCATTGGTTGTAGCCAGCCATATATTACGATCGTCTGTATTAATATCCTTGATAAAATCTGATCCTGAGTCTCCCGATCTGTAAAATAATCTCAGAGTGCCCGAATTTGTTTTAACAAAAAGTCCGTTTCCTCCGGTCCCGATCCATAGATTCTTCTCCTTATCGAGGAAATAGGAGGTTATTTCTGCTTTGCCAACTTTGCTTGTCAGCTCAGTAAATGATACCGACATTTTCCGGTCAAGGTCAAACAAATGAAATCCTGAAGGTGTCCCAAGAATATATTTATCATCAAGGCTGTTTATATAAATAATATTGTTTTCCTGAGAATTTTTCCCCGGCGAATAATAACCAAAAGCGTATGAAGTAAGCATTGACAGACCGGTTCCGAAAAAACCCATCCAATAATTTCCTTCAATATCCTGAAATACCGTTTTTACATCATTTAATGGCAAACCTGAGCTGACATTAAAATGATTAACTATTCCGGTAACATTATAATTATCTGTGAGGTGAAGCTGGATAACCCCCGAATCGATAGTTGAAACCCATATATTCTTTTTTACATCTTCAGTGATAGACTGAACTTTAAGGGATCCCCATTCAGGATGATCAGTAAAACGGGTCAATTCATTACCACCGTCCGACATTTTCAACTGAAACAAGCCATTCGTTTCAGTCCCAATAATAAACCTTGAATCATCACCCGTTTTATGTATTGAAGTCACGCTTGAGTAATCGAATCCTTCAATACTGCCTGTTACTGATAATGTATCATTTCCAGTACTGCATATAAGAATATTTTCCTGTGTCCCGATAAGCAGCTTTCCCGAACTGGTAAAAGATGCTGAAAGCATGACCGGATCAGAAGGTAATGAGTGTTTTTTTATCTTTTCAGGATTTCCGGGATCTATTGTGTAAACCGGTTTTCCCTGAGGGATAATATAGATCATCCCATCCGGACCTTCAACCAGATCGCTGATAGATTTCGAATTTTCAATCGGAATACCTACAAGAGTATTATTTTTGACATAGAAAACAGTACCATCACTACACCCAAACCATATTGTCCCGTTATCATCCTTAAGGCTCACAGTGGCAATTCTGCTGGTAACTGAGTCGGGGTACTGTGTAAGGATAAAATTAAACCCATCAAATCGTGCTATCCCATTTCCTGTCCCAACCCATAGAAATCCGTCATTTGACTGGTTGATGGTATATACAAATGCACTGGGGATATTACTCTCAGCCCCAAAATTTTTGAAGCTGAAAGTCTGGCCATTCATTAATACCGAAAATAAAAATAAGCACCCGGTGGTGCTGTATAATATTTTCATGATATTGTTAAATTTCATTCTGGTCCCCATTATTTCTTTTGAGTGATTTTAGTAATGTTAGTTTTAGGTTGATAAACAGGGACACCTCCAATAGGAGAGCTATAGAATTGAAGAGCATCACCTCTCTGGTTTTCAAGTTTTACAACAACATTATTATTTTTAACCAGTTCTCCCTGTCTCTTATGAAACTGGAAGTCGAGAGAAGATCCCACTTCAGGGATCTCAATTGGAATTTTTGATTCGGCCCAGTCATTTTCATTTGAGATCGGGACTACAATACCCTGTTTATACTTCGAGACTACCAGTATCTTACCATCAAGATCCCAATCAAAATTACTCTGTTTAACGAAGACAATACCCGTATCAATATACGGATAGATGTGTGCCACACTTTTAAAATCATTCCACATTCTGAATGTATATTCATAAGTAAAAGCATTGGCGCCTTCAATGGCCAGGTTATTATTCGCATCGCGGCTTAAGAAATACCGATACAGGTTCCCGTCATCTCCCGAAACACCTTCACATATAATTTTAAAGATATATGCGTTCCATTTTTCGTTAAAATCACCTTCAGTAGGATTAAATGGCCCAAACGAATAATATTTATTATCATATTTTGCCTCACTTCCAAAAACTCTGGATGCCAGCATATTACCCGTCTTGTAGTTTACCCCGTTTAAAAGACCCTTTGAATCTTCATTCTTATCCGGATCAACTCCTTTCCCTCCGTAAACGGAGAACAATGTTTTGGAATTGAAATCGCCCTGGATTTCATCATGTTCTCCACCACAATCCGGGTCAAACACTCTTATATAAAACTGTTGTTTGAAATCCTTGGGGATGGTAAAGAAAAATATTTCATTGAAATCATCATCGCCCCATGAGGTCTTTCCTTCCTTTCCAAATGTCACCAGGAAAGGGATATTCTCATCTTTTCCCGGAACCGGTTGTGCTGAAAGATTTGAAACTATCTGAAGTCCCAGAAAAGCAAAAAGAGCAAACGGTATATTTAATATTTTTAGTTTCATGAATTTTTAAATTTAATCATTTTCGTTATCAAGGCTTCAGGAAAACGATAATATTTTTACAGATGCAAGCCTCTCTGACAACTCCTCCCGGCTCCGGTTCAGTTGTTACAATCAATTGAATATTATAGGTGCCTGGTTTGAAATAGGTCTTATCAATATTCCTGCCAACAGCAATGGTCTCGTCACCAAAATTCCAATAATACCTTTCAATCTTCCATCCCGGAAGGTTTGTTTTCTCAGCATTCATTTCCACTCTCTGACCGGCTTCGATACTGTCGGGACCGGTAATATATGGTTGTTCTATTTCAGTCAACACGAGAGTATCCGATTTTTCATTATACATAACCTCTTTGGTTATTAGGTTCACAACATCAAGCTGAACCAGATATGTTCCCGGACCACTGTAACAATGTTCTACCAAAGGTCCTATTGCCTTTTCACCATCGCCGAATTTCCATTCATACCGAAATGGCATTGAATCGGATTTCACTGCGTTCTCTTCAAAGAACCTGTAGCAGTAGCTGTTCTCAACAAGTGTATCACAGGAAGCTTTCCTTATTATTGTTGATGAAAACCTGTAAATATCATCATCTTTCTGACGGTTCGATGCGAAATAGCCTGTCTGGAGGTTTTCTTCTGCAACAAATGCGAAATCATCAGAGGCTGAATTTATCGGTTCGGGAAGGATGACCGGGTCTTCCCACTTGCCATTAGCAAATGTCGTAGCATAAACATCGAGATTACCAAATCCTCCCGGGCGGTTTGATGTGAAATATAATTTTGAAGAAGGATGCATATAAGGATAATTCTCTGAAGCCGGAGAGTTTATGGCAGGTCCCATATTAACAGGATTGCCCCATTCCCCGTCTGTTAATTCACAATAATAAAGGTCTGACCCTCCTTGTCCACCCGGCATGTCGGACGAAAAGAAAAGATATTTTCCATCCCTGCTTACAGAAGGCTGTCCAATATTATATTGTGGATTATTATATTTAAAAGGACGTACTGAAGTAAGGTTAGTTCCTGAAAGCTCAGCAATAAAAATACCGTTATGGTTTTTAAAATTTCTTTTTTTCGATGCTTTTCCGGTTTCTACTTCACTCGTAAAATAGACTGTTTTGCCATCAGAAGCAATAGCTAAGGGGCCATTGTTGAATAAAAAGCTTCGATCACTTTTCAGCTCTTCCGGAATTACCTGACCAGAAGTATCTTTTTTGTTTGCGATATAAAAATTATAAAGACGATGCCCGTCAAATGAAGTACGGTCAGTAATCCCGCTATAGCGCCTGTCTGAACAAAAAATTATATTGTCTTTCACTATTACGGGAGAGATATCGCTAAAATCATTGGAATTAAACGACATCTTCTTAACCTCATATACAGAAGGTTGCTGAGCTACTGTTAATGAAGAAGACTGAAAGATTGCCAGAGCGACCGAAATTATATATAATATTCTTTTCACCATAACCTAAAAATACCTCGGGTTAGCTGCACTTACCTTAGATCCGAACTCATACCGTAAAATAAATTCACTTGATCCATGAGAGTAAGAATTCATCCTTCCCACAGGATAATCGTACGAAAATCCGAACATCAGCTTAGGGGTGACCTGAAACTGAAGGATTCCAACTGCAACTTGCTCCGATGTTCTCCATGAACCTCCAAGCCAGAAAATATCAGCAAAAATTAAATTACCATTTATATCTAACTGCGAAATCTTTTTTGTATCCTGGAATGAATAATTTAAAAGAACTGAAGGTTTGAACTTTAAAAAATCAGAAAATGTAATAAGTCCCCCGGCAGAAAAGATCAGGTCGTATTCATTAAAACTGTGGTGAGCCTGGACCGATCCTGTTGAAGTCTTTCGATAACTCAGAAATGAAGGGACCGACACTCCGGCAAAATATTTATCATTATAATAATATGCTCCTGCTCCCACATTCGGAAGCACATATTTGTCCGTTCCTGTAAAGACCGGATCAATGGCTTTATCGGTAAGCTTAATCCCTGAGTAATCGGTGTTTGACATATCTACGCCACCTTTCAGTCCGAATGACAGTTTCCCGTTCCTGATCTTGATACGGTATGCATAACTGCCATAAAAACTGCTTGCTTTAGTATTGTATCCGAATTGCATAAACTGAGCCAAAACACCGAATGCAATACGCCCATTTTTTACAGGAGCATGAAGCGATACCGACTGCATGACCGGCGATCCTGTTGTCCCCATCCATTGTTTTCTGTATGAAAGAAATCCACTCAGCGCACCTCTGGAGCCTGTATATCCCGGATTGATCACAAGGCCGTTCTGAAGATATTGACTGTAAACAGGGTATGCAAGACTGATTCCTGATGAATCAGGTGGAAGAGCCTGCCCCGGAACACTTGTGATACTCAAACAAAACAACAATAAGAATAATAATACTTTCCTGTTCATGCAACGGAAATCATAAATTATATCTTTTGAATATTTTCTCATCAATATCTTTTAAGCACAATAAATCCGCTCCACTTCCTGCTGTTATACTTAGAAGTCATTTTAAGCAGATAATAGTAAGTCCCTTCCGGCAAATCCTGACCTTTTTCATTCTTCCCGTCCCAACTGGCGTCTTCCTGCCCATCAGGAAAGGTAGTATAGAACACTTTTGTTCCGGCGCTATTCACTATTGTCAATTCGGCATCCTGCTCAGTATTTGGGTTGTCTAAGTTCATCCCTGTAACAATGAATGTATCGTTTATACCGTCACCATTGGGAGAGAATCCTTCAGGAATAAAGATCTCCTTAACATCAATAGTCACCGAATCAGAACGTGAGCATGTACCATTGGTTACAGTCCATACATAAGTATTGAGCCCGCTCTTTAAATCCAGGACTTCAGCATTGTTTTGTGTAACATCACCAATACCGTCTGAGGGGCTCCATTCGCCTCTCTCCCAGTTATTAGTGACAGGAGCAGCATCCAAAGTGAAAGCATTGTCAAATGTATATAAGATCGTATCGGCCCCTGCATTAACTGAGGCTACCCGCTTATCAAAAGTAACTGTTACCGAGTCTTTGCTCCTGCACTGCCAGTTGGTCTCTTCCCAGTAAAGCTTAAGAGAATAATTTCCTCCGGAAAAAGCAGAAGAAGCCGAATCAGTTATAACTTTTGTTGAAGGATTATTTACAGATATACTAATTACACCAGACGGATAAGACCAGGTTCCAACTCCATAGCTTGGAACAGCAGCCATAATAACTTCTGCGCCGCAGAGGGTGACTGCGTCACCTGCTTCCGCTACCGGTACTTTATAAACATCAGCCTTTTTAGTCCCTGTAAGTAAGGTCGCTACGCAGCCATTTCCATCTGTAACCTTTTCAAGAGAATAAGTAAGCGAAGAAAGAGCTGTTCCGGTAACCGGACTTACAGAAAGGGTTGTGTCAGCTGCTGCAATCCTGACAGGCCCTTCCGACGAACCATCTTTATAAATGACCTCCCATTTTGACTGGCCTGTCAGATGAATGTTAAGATTGATTTTTGACCCTTCGCATATTGTCGTATCCGAGGTGTTAGTGATAGTACCTGTAGGCAAGACATAAATCCCTATACTTACAACATTGGAGACACTTGAACAACAGTCATATTCTCCCGATTTTACAATACGCCTGTATTTTACCGGTTCAGTAAGCACCGGAGGCTGATAATTAACTGTATTATTAGTTCCACCTGCTGCTGCCCATATAACACCATCTGTACTTTGTTCCCACAGACAGGTGTATGTTCCTGATCCTCCGGAGAGTGTAGCACCTGTAAGCAAGGCCGGAACTGTATTATAACATACTGTCTGACTGGAAGAAATTATATTATTTGCTATCAGAGGAAGTACAGTAACAGTAACATAATTATTGGTTAAAACAGTACATGACCCTGAAATGACCTGACGTTTATAATAAGTGGTTTGCGCCAGAAGAGGAGGCTGGTAGTTTATTCCTGTTCCGGCGGAAGAAATAGCGTTCCAGCTGCTTCCGGCAACCGAATCAAGCCATTGGTAAGCATAATCGCCAGGAATACCTGTTCCTCCTGTCGGAACACCTCCTTTTAACATATGGGGTATAGCACCGATGCATATTGTTGTGTCAGAACTTCCGGAAAGAAGTGAAACAACATTATTCAGTATTGGCTTGTGAACATTTATTTTTACCGAAAGACTTGTATCGGCACATTTCGATGAATTAACTATTCTCCTGTACCAGGTTGTATCTGTAAGCGCTGAAGGAGAGAAGCTGAAATCAGTTATCCCTTTTGTTGTCCATGAACCAGTCACTTTTGAACTATCCTGCCACTGGTAAGTATAAGCAAGAGAACCCTTCAATGGAGCTGATCCGGTCAGCGCAGCGGGAGCACTTCCCGAGCAGATGGTCTGATCGGCAAGTATGGAATTATTCAGAATTTTATGGTATCGGGTCAATCGTATTGGGGAGCTGTTTATTCTGCACACGCTGTCGGGTCCTGAAAAAACAACTCTTCTGAAATACCTGCTCTCAATAATTGAGAAGGTTGCTGTATCCACATTGTATATTGCTGCATCATTAGTCCCGGTTGCTGTTGCCCAGGCTCCTGATGCAGTGCTGTCCTGCCAGAGATAATTGTATGTCAGATTACCGCCGGCTGGCGCTGACGCACCAAGGGCTTTGAACAGGCTTCCTTCACAGATGACTGAATCGGGCCGTTCTGTAATATTACCTGTGATTGATGGAAGAACGTTAACAGTTACAGCCGGACTGTAGTCAACGCACATTCCTGAAGTGACTATCCTCTTAAAATAAGTTGTCTGGGTCAGCGAAGATGGATCATACGAGTTGCCTGTATTTGTTCCTGTTGCATCAGATGAAGTCAGCCAGTCAGTATTATTCAGATTCCTGATCCATCGGTATGTATAAAAACCATTCCCGTTTGAGGGTCCGGAATTAAGAGGAATCAAACTTAGAGGATCCTGGTTATAGCATATCGTTGTGTCTTTACCAACGAGATTGCCGGAGATAGCAGTCTGCACCCTTATTTCCACCCATTTGCTTATATCAGTAAGTGCGGTAAGATCGTCTTTAACTATTCTTCTGAACCATACTGTATCCGACTCAAGATCAGAAGGAGTATAATTTGTGGAATTGGAAGAGGGGATATCTGTTACCGGGCCTGAAAGGTCATAGCTTTTCTGCCACAAATAGGTGTATGATCCTGAACCGCCCACAGGCAATGTCCCTGATAATTCTTTTGGCACCACATTGGAACATATTGAATCAACCTGAGTGCCTGAGATTGATGATATGACAGAATTAAAAAGAAATCCGTTAAGAATGGGGACAAATGTGGTGTCTATATCCCCGTCTGCTCCGGCCGTGGCCCCACTTCCCCCTGCATTTCCGCGTGTAGCTTTTATAGTGACATTTGCAGGGATTGATACATTAAAAACATTGATAAAACCACCACCGCCACCGCCGCCATGTCCGAAACCGCCAGGGTTATTTCCGCCATTTCCTCCTTTAGCGGATATGGTTAATGCAGATGTTCCTGTTGTTGAAGAAAAGCTCTGAAGATAAACAGCTATGGTACCACCTCCTCCGCCACCACCTGCGCCTGCATTTGAACCGGCATTTAATGATGATGCGCCGTCAGCCAGGATACTTTTCCCGTTTCCTTTTAAAGTATCACATAATATTATTACTATACCGCCACCGTTTCCTCCGGCAGAAGCTGTTGAACCTGAAACATAGGTCGATGAACCGCCACCACCTCCGAGAAATATCCTTCCGTCAAAATGCGAAAGTTCCAGTTTAATACCCCCAAGACCTCCCTGTACAGGCACAGAACAATTGCTTCCATCCTCGTATCCTCCATTTCCTCCCCTTCCGTAATTAGAGCCACCACCACCGCCGGAGAACCGTCCGTTGCCACCGCCACCACCGGTCAGATTTTTCCCCTTGCCTTTTGCATATCCGGGAAAAATAGCAGGAAAATCCGTGCTTGTCAGCCATCCGCTTGTCACAGGGCCCTCTCCCTTAAATCCGGAATAAGCTGAAGATGAATTAAATGAATACTTATCATACGCCGCAACATCAGAACTGACACAAAGACCTTCACCGGGAGAAGTTGCCCCTCCTTTAAAACCTTTCCCTGAAACATTAATATTTTGATTTAGCGACAGGGTCTTGCCAACTATCATAGCAAGTACTCCTCCTGTCTTAGTGGTACTATCCCATGGGGCACACGTAAGTTCTGACCCGTCAACCACAGCCGAGTTATATGAAGGCACCTTAATAATCTGCAAAGTACCATTAATATTGTATGCATTTGCAATATCTGTCTTGAAAATGATTTTATTACCTGCAGCCTGAACACTCTGGATTATCAGGAACTCGTGCAGACCAGGTTCCCCATATTCATCCTGAGGATCCCCGTTTAAGACATTTCCCTCATCAACATAAATTCTTACACCTTTCATCTGGATAAGAAGAACCGTGTCTCCGGCAGAAAACTGGCTGAACCGGGCAGCATCATCTACAACCACATAATCAGTTCCAAGGGAAGTAACCTTACCATATTGATTTATTATTCCATTGATCCTGGTCTGTGACAACAAAATATTTGTAAAGCCCATAAAGGCGAACAAACACAAAATCAATTTTCTAATATTGAAATTTGACTTTCGTATCATTAGAACAGTTTGAACTGCTAATATATATTAATAAATTGAAATATTCAATGCAAATTAATCAGCAAGGAGAGGTTCGTCCCAATTTTCAACAGTGTACTTGAGCGGAAGTTCGATAAAGAATGTGGTACCTTTGCCTGTAGCCGACTCAAACCATATTCTTCCATTGGCATTCTCCACATATTTTTTAACTATCGATAATCCCAATCCCATTCCTGAAGATTTTGTTGTGAAATTAGGAGTAAACATCTTTTTCTGCAGATCTTCAGGGATTCCTGTGCCGTTATCGGAAATTGAGATAATGACATTATTGTTCCTGGTTTCAAGCCCGATTTTTATCAATCCCTCACGTCCCTGTGGAATTGACTGTATCCCGTTCTTAAAAAGATTCGAGAAGACTCCGTTAAGCTGTTCTTTATCTGCACATACCACTATCTTTGTCTCATGTGGCCATTTCACAGAAAAAAGGACATTGTCGGTATCTTTAAAAAGTTCCAGAGAAATCCTGATCTGATCAAGAAGATTGACTTCAACAGGTTTTGCAACAGGCATCTTTGCAAATGAAGAAAAGGCCGTTGCAATAGATGAAAGGTTATCGATATATTCAATCTGGTTCCTGGTAAAATTCTCAAACTTTTTGTCAAACCCGGGGGCATTATCTTTCCACGACTTAAACAGCTGCTGCACATTCAGTTTCATTGGAGTAAGAGGATTTTTGATTTCATGTGCAATTTGTTTAGCCATTTCCCTCCAGGCATACTCTCTCTCTGAATTTGCCAGTTTGCCTGCACTTTCTTCAATCTCATCGACCATCCTGTTATATTGCCTGACAAGTATGCTGATCTCATCATTTCCTTTATATGAAAGATGTTCACTCTTTTTCCCGACCCCCACAGAAGCCAGCGCCTCGCCAAGCATCATGAGAGGCGAGGTAAGCCTGCCACTTATGAATACCACAAGGATCATAGTAATCAGTATAAGCAACAGGGTAAAATTAACAACTGTAACAACCAGGTTTGATATCTCTTTTGCAAGAACGCTCTGCATTCTGAAGTACGGAAGGTTCAGATATGCAATGACTTTATTCTCGACATTAAAGAAAGGAACGTATGCAGAGACATATTCGAGTTTTCCGATTTTTTCCTTCTGGAAATACTCACTTCTGGTAAGGTCTGCAAGATTTATAAATGCCATGTTATTTATTCGCTGGCTTGTCAGGTTGCGGTAAAATATCTCAGGCCGTGAGGTGGCAATTAAATATCCGTTAAGATCATAGAGATTAATGTCCGTCTCGAAGGTGTTTGAAAATTTAATAAGGAGATCATTTAATGATCCATAAGCAGGGCTTCTCCAATCAGCAGAGAGATGTTTTTCCATTGAAAGAATACCGTCAAGCTCAAGATAAATGGAGTTTAACCTGCTTTTAAGATTCTCGTTGTGTTTAGTCTGGTATTGTCGCATTGAAAAAGAGACAACCTCTCCTCCTATTAATATAAATGAAAACAACAAAATCCCGATATACGACATCTGAAGTTTCTGACGAAAGCTATAATTGAAAAGATCTTTCATATCTGGCCTTTTAACAAGCAAAAGCAACAGATACAGAAAGAGAAAGACAAAAGCAAACAGGTAAGCAAAAGAGACTACCATATCGTTAACAGTAATTCCCGGCCTGCTGATAAGTATTGTCGTATTACCGTTTTTATAAAGCACATGTCTATATCCTTCCGATTCAAAATATTTATAATCAGAATTTCCCTCTACATATTTCTCATCAGATTTATCATAAGGAAATTCTCCGGTTCTCAGTACCACCTCTCCGTTTATGTACTTTGCAAATGAATAATCCTTCAACCCTGCATATCCATGATATTTCTTGTCAAGAAGGAGTTCAGAATAACCTGGCTGAAATACATTCACATCGCTGTAAAACTGTATGAACAGGCCATTTGTAACATTATCACCACCTTTGAAAAACAACCTGCCTGCATAATACGACCTTCCTCCCTGATTATCAAGAAAATAAAAATCAGTTCCTGTAAGCTGATGCCCATTGCTGAGTATAAGTTCATTAAAAAATGCAAAACAGTTCTCAGATTTCTCTCCACCCTGGCCTATCCTTATTTTCTCATTATTCCGGCATAATGTGAAAATAAAATTAAAATTTCGCCAATAGCCCGTGAAGTACCTGTCAATCAAATAGTTTTGTATCCTGTCAACATCCACTTTTTCAAAAGTCTCAACATTCATCATCCTGATAAGTAAAGAATCTTTAGTAATAACGGGCCACAGATCGAGTAAGAGATGTTCAGCTTCAGGATCATTTTCTGTAGAAAAAGAGACTGCCTGCACCTTAAGATTCTCTGTTATCCTTTTTTCAGAATAACAGGTTATAAGAGAGAGAGAGTAAATACTGATTATAAGAGAAAAGAGAGAAACCTTATTGAACAGGCCCATTTTTCTTTTGACCAGCAACCAGCATGTAAGAGAAAGGATGATGAATAAAAACGGCAGAGTATAGAAGAACCTGTCACCGGGGTGAATTATAAAAAGCAGTATTGTGGAAACTAAAATTGAAGAAAGTATCACTCCTGGTCTGAAAAGCCTGACCGACCTGAAAATTATCAGAATAAAAAACAGAGGGACTAACAGGAGTAATATTAATGAAGCAAACCCGATAGCACTGAACACATTCAGCTCAAGCACCTTATAAGTTTCAAAACTAATATTTGAGTTAAGCACGAGCTGTCTGAAAATATATGTCCAGATTACAAGCAAAACAGCTGTAAAAATCAGCAATCCTGACAGGTAAAGAAAATCCTTCCATGATTTTTCCTGTTTTCTTTCAGAAAGAGAAAAATGGTTATAAAAAGCATAAGAAAAACAGGCGGCCAGAATGGTTATCAGCATCAGGTGCCCAAGAGAAGGAATAAACCTGTTCAGTGTAAACCTGTATGGTTTGAAGAGCTCTGTTTGCATCAGGACCGAGTGTTCCCCTGAAAAAAGAATAATAATATAAATCAAAGAAAATGACAACAATGTAAAGCCGGCAGCAAGTTTTTTTCTCTCTGCCCCAGCAAGAATCCGTGCCAGTTCCAGACAAAGAAGTATTAACAGTGCAAATGCCGCTGCCCATAAGAATAATGGGATAAAGAGAAATAAAGTCTTTTCTGTTCTATCCGGGAATGAGAGTGAAAAAAGAAAATTCCCCTCCTTGTTAAAAATGTCATATCCCGGTTCTCCCTTAACAGTTTTAAATCCTACGTTTCCGGGCATCCGGAAATCTTCTGCAAATCCGCTTTTGATAATATCATTTTCAAAACTGTAATCGGTATGTAACCTGAGCAACCCGACTATCTTTTCATTGCCCGACTGTACTGTTTTTGTGAGAAACCAGCCATTCTGCAGAAAGATCATGTGTTTGTTATAGAGTGAGTCATCTATAAACTGAGGCACATTAAACTCGTTATCAGACCAGTAAATAAGTTTGTTGTCGATATATTCCAGAATAGTTATTCCGTTCTGTTCAGCAACCGAGAAAAGATTATTTTCTGAAATAGATCCGTGATGTTCTTCTCTTGCAAGAATAGGCTTCATATTATTAAGACAATCTTCCATAATTGTCTCTTTTGCCCTTAATATCTTATTGAATCGTCTGGTCCTGAAACGATACTCATAATCACTGAAATATACCGATTCTGCTATAAGGGCTGTCAGTACTACAACAACAGTGGAAATTACCAGGAATATCGTGTACCGTTTACCTTTCATAATATATTGTCCATCTGTTTATTCATGATGATAAGGTTCCCCTTTTATTATCGTAAACGCTCTGTATAGTTGTTCGAGGAACAACAATCGTACCAGCTGATGGGGAAACGTCATCTTCGAAAGGGAAATTTTAAAATCTGCCCTGGCGTATACATCTTCTGAAAAGCCCCATGGTCCTCCGATAACAAAAACAATCCGCTTTTTGGAAATCATGAAGCTTTTTTCGAACCATCCCGAAAAATCCATTGTTCTGAATTCCTTTCCCCGTTCGTCAAGTAACACAACATAATCGTCAATGCCTACCGATTGAATAATTTTTGCCCCTTCGCGCATCTTTTGTTCATTTACCGGCACATTTTTTACATTCTTCAGCTCCGGAAGTGTAATTATCTCAAAAGCCGAGTGTTTTTTTATGCGGGAAGTATAAAGTTCTGCCACTTCCAGAATATTCTTGTCCGTGGTTTTTCCCGTTTGCAGTAAAACAATCTTCATAGCCTTTCCCTCAGCGTAATGTAATCACTTTTTTCACCCTTGTTTACAAAAATAGCAAATAAAAATCATGCTCAAAGTCATAAAACAACTCAAAGAAATAGTTTGTGATTTACGGTAAAAGGCCTACATTGGCAAATTAGTATTAAATTTGTAGAGCATTGATTTAAAAAGTCTGCATCATTTAAACTTGATGAAATGAAAATCGTAAAAATTATTCCTGCGATACTGACAGCGTTAAGTTGTCTTTGTGCACCCGCACAGGTGCAGACAAATGTACCGGGAGAAATTTCGATAGCCATTAAAGCCGGAAATGCCGCCGAATTATCAAAGTATATGAATTCGACAATTGAACTCCTGCTTCTCGATAAAGAAGACTTCTACAGAAAAAATGTTGCTGAGACAATTCTGAAAGACTTTTTTATTGAGTACAAAACAAAGGATTTTGTTATCCGCCACCAGGGAGTAAAAAATGATGCTCAATATGCCATTGGTAATCTTAAGACAGAAAAAGGCGACTTCAGGGTATATTTTCTCCTTAAGAAGGTTGATCAGGTAATGCTAATTCATCAGATACGTATTGAATCGGATAATGGAAAATAATATTCTCAGAGAATTCATATTAAGATGTCTGGCCGAAGATATAGGTGATGGCGATCATTCGTCGATGGCATGTATACCCAAAAACACGACTGGTAGAGCAAAGCTTCTGGTTAAGGACAAAGGAATACTGGCAGGTGTCAGGGTAGCTGGTGAGCTTTTCTCCATAGTTGACAGGGATTTGAAATTCGATATTGTCATGAATGATGGTTCACCTGTTGTTCCGGGAGATGTGGCTTTTTACCTTGCCGGCCGTCAGCAATCCATTCTGAAGTCGGAACGTCTGGTTCTGAATATAATGCAAAGGATGAGCGGTATAGCCACAAGCACACATGAATATGTCAGCAGGCTGGAAGGACTGAAAACGAAGATACTCGATACGAGAAAAACCACTCCGGGAGCCAGATTCCTTGAGAAGGAGGCTGTCAGAATAGGCGGTGGAATGAATCACAGAATGGGATTATATGATATGATAATGCTTAAAGACAATCATATTGATTATGCCGGAGGAATTGAAAAAGCGATCATGCTGACAAAAGAATATCTGAAAAAGAATAATCTTGACCTGAAGATCGAAATTGAGACAAGAAGCCTCGATGACGTAAAAACAGTTGTTTCGGTTGGCGGGGTGGACCGTATTATGCTCGACAACTTCAATATCAGTGATACTTTTGCTGCTGTACAAGAGATTTCCGGAAAGTATGAAACGGAGTCATCGGGCGGGATTACTCTCGACACAATAAGATCATATGCGGAGTGTGGCGTTGATTATATTTCTGTAGGTGCACTGACGCATCACATAATCAGTCTGGATATGAGCCTTAAAGCCATATAACTAAAGAACTCTCCTGACTCATTAACGATTGCTGCCAGAATAAATGGAACAGATTAGGATCAGAACAAGTATCGGATATTGCATACCAATTGGTTTTTGGCGATTCATCATTTTACAAAGTCATAGATTGCCTATTTGGTGTTTTTTTTAATTATTTTTGCACGACAAACCGGCATAATGAAAAAATGGTTCATATTCCCAATCTTGATTTTTCTTCTGACAAGCTGTAATGAAGAAAAAAATGAAGGATATATTACACCTGAGAAGGCATTAATGTACTTTAAAAGTATAGAAGAGATTTGTGCAAATGACAGCGGGAAACTATGGGGAGAAAATCTTTATGCTCCGCTTATGTTTGTTGACCGCACAACCCGCAAAATCTTTGCAAATGAGCCGGATGAGCAAGGTCTTTTAAAAGAAAAAAATGGAGTTTATACTGGTATATATCCGGTTGAACTCCTGATGAATGCCACTCCTTATGAATATGGCGGGACTGTTTATGCCCTGTCTCCCCTTCCTCTTGATGAAATACCATACGACATAAAGATCGCAGCTATACATAGCCTTTTCCACAGGTTCCAGACAATGCAAGGAATAGCTTCCAGAGTTATTAACACAAATTACATGGACGACAGGGAGGCAAGATTATGGCTTAAACTGGAATGGAAAGCTTTGCAGAAAGCTCTCAACACAGAAGGAGATGAACGCTCCCTGTTTATAAGGGATGCTCTTATTTTCAGAGCCTCCTACAGGAGTCTTTACCCAAAGTATTCCGATGATGCCAACCGTTTCGAAAACTATGAAGGACTTGCCACATTCACCTTCACCAAACTCTGCAATGATACTCCGGAAGAGGTTAAAATAAAACTCCTTGAGATTCTCGATAATACATACTCATTGCCATCATATTCAAGATCTTACGGATTTATTCATGGTGCACTTTATGCCTCCCTTCTATATGATTCGGGATTTGATTTTAAGAAGATAACCAACGATGACTTTGACCTTGCAGGCGCAGTAAAAGAGGCTTATAAAATAGAGCTGCCAACAATCTGCAGAGATGTGGCCGGAAGCCTTGCTGTCAATTATAATATTGACATTATCAACAAGGAAGAAGAAGAACGCAGGGCAGAAATCAGGGAGAGTATCCACAAACAGACCAGCGTCTTTACTGAAAAACCTGTAGTATTCATTGAACTTGAAAGTCCTTCTTTTGGTTTTGAACCTCAGGATATTATGCCGTTTGACACACTTGGAACCCTTTACACAGAAATCAGGGTATCTGACAACTGGGGAAAACTTGTTGTTAAAGGCGGAAGCGGTTGTCTTGTTTCAGGCAATTTTAAATATCTCCGCGTTACTTCTAAAGGATTTAAAGAAGAGAAAAACCATGTCACAGGCGAAGGATGGGAGATTTTCCTTAACTGCTGCGACTGGGAAATAGTTCAGGCTGGACAGAATTTCTTTATAAGAAAAACGATACCTTAAGGAAGGAATGGAATAATGGAATGATGGAAGGATGGAATGATGGAATGGTTAATGGTTAATTACACTTTAACCATTAACCAATAAGAATTATCTCATTTTACCAAGTTCTTCTATTCTTTCCTCCAGTGATTTGATTTTTAGTTCTGCATCACTTTTTTTCTTCTTTTCCAGTTCCAGGACATTGACGGGGGCGTTTTCCACAAAACGTTTATTTTCAAGCTTTTTCATGACAGAAGTGAGGAAACCTTTATTATAATCCAGATCTGCCCGAAGCTTTACAAGTTCTCCTTCAACATCGAGACTCCCGTTAAGAGGTATAAAATATTCAACAGTACCTACCATAAATGAGGCAGCTCCTTCACATTTTTCAGCAACGAATGAAATTCCTGACAAATTGCAGAGTTTGCTGATTACCGGAAGCAGCTTAGCATTAAAGCTTTTCTCGTCAGAATAAATGAGAAGACTCACCTGTTCCTTATTCGGAATGTTCTTATCTTTCCTGACTGTCCTTACAGCACTTACAGTCTCCTTTACCAATTCAAAGTCAGAGACCAGTTCGTTATTGAACTTTTCAGGTTCTGGTATACGGGAGACCATGATGCTTTCACCATCTTTTCTCTCAAGAAGCATCTGCCATATCTCTTCGGTAATGAACGGCATGAAAGGATGTATCATCTTGAGCAGCTTGTCAAATGCAGATATGGCAGCCTCAAAAGTGACCCTGTCGATTGGCTTTTGATATTCAGGTTTGATAATCTCAAGATACCAGCCCGAGAATTCATCCCAGAATAACTTGTATGTTGTCATTAAGGCTTCCGAGATCCGGAACT
This sequence comes from Bacteroidales bacterium, assembly GCA_035354395.1. GTDB lineage: Bacteria > Bacteroidota > Bacteroidia > Bacteroidales > VadinHA17 > LD21. The sequence continues at coordinate 18,297 of DAOQAX010000019.1, forward strand.
TATTGAAATTTGAATCAATCTCATCAATCGATTTCCTGAGAACCTCATTCATCCATGTAACAGCGATCTTCGATGATGCAGGCTGAGCTACATTATCTTCAATCTGCCAACTCTTTACCAGTCTGAAAGCATTCCAGATTTTATTTGCAAAATTCCTCCCCTGTTCAGGCAGACTATCATCATAAAGAAGGTCATTACCTGCGGGTGAACATAATAGCATCCCAACCCTTACACCGTCGGCACCGTATTTTTCGATAAGGGTCAGCGGATCAGGAGAGTTGCCGAGCGATTTGGACATTTTTCTATTCT
>DAOQAX010000020.1:0-18161 GCA_035354395.1 Bacteroidales bacterium
CATTGTCGAGAAGTTCCGGCTTACGTTTTTCACGATTAAGAACAATTGATGTTTCGTGTGAAGAGGGTGGGGCAACTATCTCTTCATGGTATGTATTCCATTCTTTGCATGAAGGGCATCTTCCTATCCACTTTGCAGATTCTGCACCGCAGTTCTGACATACATATACTGTCTTGCTTTTTGCCATTTTAACCTCCTGATTTATCTTTTCTGAAAATAAGGAAGAATGAAATTGTTCCTAAAATAGCAGTAAATATTAATTGCGATTCATGTGTCAGCAAAGCATACACAAGTCCTTCTTCAAGAGGTATTCCAAATATGATCAGTAAACCTCTCGAGATAATATAATGAAATGCCCCAAGTCCGCTTTGTACCGGGGCTGACATTGCAAGTCCTCCTATTACCAACAGAAAAATACCATCTCCGAAGGTAAGATGTGAAGTGCTCTCAAGAGAGAAGACAACAATCCATGTCATTAGGGCATAGTTGATCCAGATGAATATTGTATGGAAGATAAACTCCCATTTTCGTTCCAGATTGGTAATTGTTTTAAGCCCGTTTATGATGCCATGTGTAAGGTCAAAAAACTTGGAGAAAAACCGTATTTTACGCAGACTTCTTCTATAACGGAATAAACAGAATAATGAAATTATCCCGATGAGCAGCAGGGCTACCCACAATATCCAGGTGACTCCAAATATGGAATATATCTTCTGTTGGATAGGAATCAGGATGCTCTCTTTAAGGAACATACCAATCTGGTCACCGCTTGTGAAAATCAGGATGACCATTATTGTAAGAAGAGATAAGAAATCGATGGTTCTTTCGATCACTACAGTTCCGATAAGCTGGTCGACCGGTATTTTTTCTTTTCTCCCTAAGGCCACACAACGCGTAATTTCACCAATTCTTGGCAATGCAAGGTTCGCAAGGTAACCGGTCATTAACGCATTAAAAGTATTTTTTAATGAGGGACGGTAATTGAGTGGATTAATAAGTATTACCCATCTTCGGGCACGGCTGATATAGGCAAGTAAACCAAATATCACTGATAGTATAAGCCATGAATAATCGGCTTTATTCAAATCATCAGCCAGCTTGGTGAAGTTAACACTACTGAATGCGAACCATAACAAAAGAATCCCAAAAGCAAGAAAGGCGATAAATTTTAATGCTTGTATGATCCCTTTTCTCAATTTCAGATCAGTTTATTGGTTTGTGTATCCGGGAAAATTATTGTTGGCTTGAATGATTTCGCCTCCTGGAAATCGAGCATTGTATACGACATAATTATAATAACATCGCCTACAGCCACTTTTCTTGCAGCAGCTCCGTTAAGGCATATATCTCCTGACCCCCTTTTCCCTTTAATAATATAGGTGACAAGACGTTCGCCGTTGTTAATATCTAGAACGTGAACTTTTTCATTTTCAATTAGATTAGCTGCATCCATGAGATCCTCGTCTATCGTAATGCTGCCAATATAATGTAGGTTTGCTTCGGTAACGGAAGCCAGATGAATTTTCGATTTTAGTACTTCAATTAACATAAGAGAATTCTTGGTAACAATAATTATTCTGCAAATGTAGTTAACCTTTTAATTCAGACCAACCCCATTTCAATATTATCTATAAGACGTATTTTCCCTGCTTGCAAAGCAATGCATCCAAAATATCTTTTCCCTTCTTTTAAATCAGTTTTTGAAACCACCGGAACCAGTTCGGTATCGTCGACTATTTCGAAATATTCAACATTGAATCCTTTAACCTTGTTGATACTGTTCCGAACAAAGGATTTGATTTCAGGTATCTCTTTTTCTGCAAACATTGAAGAGGCTTGGGATATAGTTTTAAATATTATCGAAGCCTCTTTTCTGATTTCAGGCTCAAGAAGTCTGTTACGGCTGCTCATTGCCAGTCCGTCTTTTTCACGGATTATGGGGCATGCCACGATTGTGGTTTTTATTCTGGTCTGCCTTACAAGTTCCCTGATAACAGCAACCTGCTGAAAATCTTTCTGGCCAAAAAAGGCAATATCGGGTTTTATTATATCAAAGAATTTGCTTACAACCTGGGCAACACCGTTAAAATGACCGGGGCGCAGAGGAGCCTCCATTACCTTTTCAAGATTCCCGAAATGAAACTCTCTTTCATCCTTTTCGGGGTACATCTCTTTTTCATCAGGAGTAAAAACAATATCTGTTTCCCTAAGAACTTTACTGAGAAGTTTCAGATCGTCATCTATTGTTCTGGGATAATTCTTCAGATCATTTTTGTCATTGAACTGGGTGGGGTTCACAAAAATGCTGATTACTACCAGTGGGCATTGTTTTACAGCTCTTGTAACCAACGAAAGATGTCCTTCATGAAGAGCTCCCATGGTAGCAACATAACCGACAGGGGTGAAGTGAAGATTTCTGATCTGTTTTTGCAACTCAACTATTGTACTTATGGTTTTCATGGTTATGATTTTTCTGCAAACCTAAATGAAATTATTAAATAATAGTTACAACCCTCGTTTAATAGTGAAAAAGTTTCTTCTATGCGACAACCAGTAAAGGGATTTGTGAAAATCCCGGGTTTTATTATGTTATTTATTTTTACTATCTTTGCACATTATTTCGAAATGGTATATCCAGGCAGGGATCATGGAAAGCAGAAAGGTATTATTCATTTCTCAAGAGATTACTCCATACTTAGGTGAGACGAAGTTATCTAAAATAGGAAGGTTTCTTCCCCAGGGAATTCAGGAAAGAGGGAAAGAGATCAGGACCTTTATGCCAAGGTATGGTTGTATAAATGAGCGAAGGAATCAGCTTCATGAGGTTATCCGGCTCTCCGGCATGAATCTTATTATCGATGATACTGATCATCCGCTTATAATAAAGGTCGCATCAATTCAATCGGCCCGTATGCAGGTCTATTTCATTGATAATGATGATTATTTCCAGAGGAAAAGTATAGTTTCTGATTCTGGCGGGAAAGAATTTGAGGATAATGATGAACGAGCCTTGTTCTTTGCACGTGGTGTAATTGAAACGGTGAAGAAATTGCGTTGGGCTCCCGATATTGTTCATTGTCTTGGATGGATGTCAGCTCTTGTACCGGTATATCTGAGAAGCCTTTACAGTGACGATCCTTTATTCCATAATTACAAAATAGTCTATTCAATTTTTGATAATGATTTTAAAACGCCATTCAGATCGACATTTGCCGATAAGCTGCGTTTTGACGGGATAGATGGAGAAAATTTAAAAATGGTGAAAAAGCCTGACTTTGTCAATGTCTCAAAGCTGGCTATAAAATATTCTGACGGCATCATAATCGGAAGCGAAACCATCAACGAAGAGTTGAGTAAACATCTCACCACTATAAATAAACCGGTTCTTGCATTCCAGGATGAAACAAAATACCTTGATGCCTACAATGAGTTCTATGATAAGATGTTATCATAACATAGAACTCTCTTTGATTTTATGAAAATGCCGGTGTGGTTATCTGCCGGAGTACATGCGATCGTAATACTTGCTGTAATCACCCGATAATACTCCTTTGAGCCATTTTTCATTTGACAGATACCATTCCACGGTTTTTTCAAGCCCCTCCTTAAAATCAGGTATTGGTGACCATCCCAGCTCTTTACGCAATTTCGAAGAATCAATAGCATACCGGAGATCATGCCCGGGCCTGTCTTTCACATAAGTAATCAACATTTCTGAAGTTCCGGCACTCCTGCCAAGCTTTTTGTCAGTTATACTGCAGAGAAGTTTGATGAGATCAATATTCTTCCATTCATTATTACCCCCGATGTTATAAGTATCTCCGGGTTTTCCATGGTGAAAAATAAGATCGATAGCAGAAGCATGGTCTTCTACATATAACCAGTCGCGGATGTTCTCCCCTTTTCCATATACCGGGATAGGTTTGTTGTTTTTTATATTGTTTATAACCAGTGGGATCAGTTTCTCGGGGAACTGGTTAGGACCGTAGTTATTGGAACAGTTTGATACTACTGCAGGGATTCCGAAGGTGTGGTTATAAGCTCTTACCAGATGATCGGAACTGGCTTTTGATGCTGAATATGGACTTTTTGGATCATAAGCGGTACTCTCTGTGAAAAATCCTTCTTTGCCCAGAGACCCAAACACTTCATCGGTGGAGATATGATAAAATAATTTTTCCTGAAACTTATCAGCCCACATGTCACGAACCGTATTAAGAAGGTTGACCGTACCTATTATATTGGTAAACACGAATTCATCGGGACTTGTTATAGAACGGTCGACATGCGATTCGGCTGCAAGATGTATTACTCCGTCGAACATGTACTTTTTGAAGAGTTTCAGGACCGATTGTTTGTCGACGATGTCAATCTTCTCAAAAATGTAATTCTTTTTTGATTCTATGTCAGTCAGATTCTCAAGGTTCCCGGCATAGGTCAGCTTATCAGCATTAACAATGAGATAGTCGGGGTATTTATTTACAAATCTTCTTACAACATGCGATCCGATGAATCCTGCTCCACCGGTAATAAGAATAGCTTTTTGCATTATTATTATTTTTTGCTTCTGATTTTCTTTTCCCAGTCCCAGGCTGTTTTCATAGCTTCATCAAGAGTGCTTATGGTTTTCCATCCAAGTTCTTTATTTGCATATGAAGGATCTGCCCATATCTTTTCAATATCTCCCGGTCGTCTGCCAACAATCTTGTATTTTAATTTAACTCCTGAGACTTTTTCAAAAGATTTAATTGCTTCAAGAACCGAAACCCCGTTTCCTGTTCCAAGGTTGAATATCTCGAAGTTTGTCTTGTTCCTGTTTTCTATCATTCTCTTTACAGCAACCACATGAGCTTTAGCCAGGTCAACAACATGCAGATAATCCCTTATGCATGAGCCGTCAGGAGTGTTGTAATCATCTCCGAATACTTTTAATTCATCTCTCAGGCCATATCCGGTTTGTGTAATAAATGGTACGAGATTTTCAGGAACGCCTCTTGGGAGCTCCCCTATGAGAGCTGACGGATGAGCTCCGATGGGATTGAAATATCTTAATGCTATTGCTTTGATATTTTTATCAGAGAATGCGGCATCTCTTATGATCTCTTCGCCCATTTGCTTTGTATTTCCATAAGGAGAAGTAGCCGGCTGCAGTGGTGAACTTTCTGTTACCGGCAATTTTTCAGGCTGACCGTAAACAGTGCAGGAGGAAGAAAATACAATATCCGGAACATTGAACTGTTTCATTGCACTTAAAATGTTTATCAACGAAACAAGATTGTTTTTATAATATTCCAGCGGTTTACCGACTGATTCTGAGACAGCCTTGTATGCTGCAAAGTGGATTACAGCCGAACTGTCTTTATGTCTGCTGAAGAATTGATCAAGCTTTTCCTTATCACATACATCAAAAACTTCAAGAGAGGGCTTAACCCCGGTTATCTGCTGAATTCTGTCAATAACAGAAGCTTCCGAATTGTACAGGTTATCTATTATTACAACTTCAAATCCCTCATTAATCAATTCAACTGTTGTGTGCGAACCTATATATCCGGTTCCTCCTGTTACAATTATTTTCTTTTTCATTTTTTATAGACTCCAATAAGTATGATTATTTATTTTTCCGCGAAGGACCCCTTTCACATCAACGACAATGCCATTTTTATTTAACAATGAGGTGAAGAAGGATTCATCCAGGTTTTTATATTCTTTATGGCTCACAGCCAGAATCACAGCTTCGTATTTTCCTGTCGGCTTCTCTTTCAGATCGATGCCATATTCTTTGATAACTTCATGCTTGCCGGCTCCCGGATCAATAACATCGACCTTTATACCAAAATCTTCCAGTTCGTTGACAATATCCATTACTTTTGAGTTGCGTATATCGGTAACATCTTCTTTAAAGGTTATGCCCATAACCAATACGCGGGAGTTTTTAAGATTTTCACCTGATGCAATTATCTTTTTAACAGTCTGTTTTCCAATATATCTGCCCATACTGTCGTTGACAAATCTTCCAGAATCAATCATCTGGGGGTGATATCCCAGCGATTTTGCCTTGTATGAGAGGTAGTAAGGATCGACGCCAATACAATGTCCTCCGACCAGTCCGGGGTAAAATTTAAGAAAGTTCCATTTTGTCCCTGCGGCCTCAAGCACCTCATAAGTGTTAACGCCAAGCCTGTTAAAGATTATTGACAGTTCATTCATGAAAGCGATGTTGATGTCGCGCTGTGTATTTTCTATGATCTTAGCCGATTCAGCTACCTTTATGGAACTTGCCCTGAATACACCGGCCTTTATAATCAATTCGTATGTTTTCGCTATGTTTTCAGCTGCTTCTGGATCGCAACCGCTTGTTATTTTTACAATTTTGGTCAGTGTGTGATTGGTATCACCCGGGTTAATCCTTTCGGGAGAGAATCCAACTTTAAAATCGGTTCCGCATTTTAAATCGGAAAATCTTTCGAGCACAGGAATACAATCGTCTTCTGTACATCCGGGATATACGGTTGATTCATATACAACATAGTCGCCTTTTTTTAAAATTTTTCCGACTGTTTCAGAAGCCTTAAGTACAGGTTGTAGATCAGGTAAATTATGACTGTTTGTTGGGGTAGGGACTGCTATAATATGAAATGAAGCTTCTTTAAGTTTCTCAGGATCACAGGTAAAAGTGATGTCAGAATTATTAAAAGCATCAGAAGTGAGCTCATTACTAGGGTCGACATTCCTTTTCATCAGTTCGATGCGGTCTGGTTTTATATCAAAACCAATGACGCTTATCTGTTTGGCATATTCAAGCGCTATCGGGAGGCCGACATAACCAAGTCCGATAACAGACAGCTTGGTTTCCTTGTTAATAAGTTTCTGGTAGATCATAATTTATTTTTTAGCATTGGATGATAATCTCCTATAAGGCCAGAAGGTTTTGCATTTCTTATTGTATATGCAATTTCAACTGACTGGCGTGCATCCTGAAGTCCGAATCCTCTTCCTGCAAGAATTTCTTTATATGTTTCAGTGTGCAGTTCCGTAAATCCTTCACTGAATTCAACCTCTTCTCCATCGACTGTAATTGACCGGTAGGTTCTTTTTCCCTGCTCTTTTACAGAAGGGGGTATATCATTATAATCGAGACTTAGGAACCACCTGATCCTTGCATTCTTGAGTTCGAGATAACCGGCAGTTTTATTAGGCTCGCTCACATGAACGATGTTCTTTTTTACATCACCGAATATCCAGCTGAGCATATCGAAAAAGTGAATGCCTATGTTTGTGGCTACACCACCTGATTTCTGGATGTCTCCCTTCCATGATATTGCATACCAGTTTCCACGGCTTGTTATATAAGTCATGTCGATATCATATATCTTATCTTTTGGCCCGTTTGCGATCCTCTCTTTCAGTTCTTTTATCTTGGGATGAAGACGTAGTTGAAGAACAGTATTGATTTTACGGCCTGTCTCCTTTTCAATTTCCTGTAGTGCATCAACATTCCATGGATTAAGCACAATAGGCTTTTCACAGATTGCTTCAGCCTGATGGCGCAAAGCAAATCTGATATGTGAATCGTGAAGATAATTTGGAGAGCAGATACTTACATAGTCAATTTTTGTACCATTCCGTTTCAGTTTATCGAAATGTCTGTCGAACCTTTCAAACTCAACAAAAAAATCACTTTCGGGGAAAAAGCTATCTATTCGTCCAACGCTGTCAAACTTATCGAGACTAGCCAGGAGGTTGTTCCCGGTTTCCTTAATTGCTTTCAGATGTCTTACTGCAATATATCCCGCTACACCTATTATTCCGAAGTTTTTCATAGATATATCCATAGAATTTTTTTTAACTTTTTAACTTTTAAATTTACGAATTAATTTTAGAAACACTGCCGTCTTTCAGCCTGTATCTCTCTCCGCTTTCAGGACAGGTTGCCATTCCGCTATTATCAAACATAAGTTTGTGTCCGTATTCACTTATCCATCCTGTTTGTCTGGCCGGGTTCCCAACTACAAGCGCATATGGCTTAACCTCCTTTGTAACAACTGCTCCTGCCCCGACAAGGGAATAGGAGCCTATCTTAGTACCACATACAATCGTGGAGTTTGCCCCTATTGAAGCTCCTTTTTCCACAACAGTGGTGGAGTATTTATCTTTACGGACAATTGCACTCCTCGGATTTATTATATTGGTGAAGACCATTGATGGTCCGAGAAAAACATCATCTTCACATATTACGCCTGTATATATTGAAACGTTATTCTGAACCTTGACATTTCTGCCGAGTTTTACTCCCGGAGAGATGACAACATTCTGACCTATATTGCAGTTTTCACCTATTTCCGATCCTTCCATTATATGGCTGAAATGCCATATTTTTGTTCCTTTTCCGATTTTGCAGCCATCATCGATGACAGCTGTTTCGTGAACAAAATAATCTTTCTCCATAATGTTATTCCCCAAAGAATTTTAATACGTTAAGTATAATATAATCAAGCTGATCCTGATCCATGTCCGGATGCATTGGCAAAGATAAAACTTCTTTGCACAAGGCAGTTGTCTGAGAGAAATCATTCTCTTTGTATCCCAGGTACCGATAGGCTTCTTGTGTATGTAAAGGTCCCGGGTAGTAAATCATGGCCGGGATATTCTTTGATTCAAGGAATTTTTTCAGATCATCTCTTTTCCCCTCTTTTACCCTGATAGTATATTGGTGAAATATATGAGAAGAATAACTTGCTCTTTCAGGAATTATGATATTCGGGCATCCGGAGAATGCTTTATCATATTGGGCTGCAACTGCTCTCCTGGCTTCATTGAACTTAGAAAGATACTTTAGTTTTACCCTAAGGATGGCTGCCTGAATGGTATCAAGCCTTGAGTTCACACCTATATCATCATAGTGGTACCTCACCTTCATACCATGGTTGGCAATGCTTCTGAGTTTTTTTGCATAAGCATCATCATTTGTAAAGAGAGCCCCTCCGTCACCATAACAGCCAAGGTTTTTTGAAGGGAAAAATGAAGTAGTCCCTATGTGTCCGATGGTTCCTGCTTTCTTAACTGTACCATTGTGAAAGAAATATTCGGCTCCTGTTGCCTGCGCAGCATCCTCGATAACAAAGAGGTTATGTTCGGTTGCAAGCTGCATAATATTCTCCATATCGGCACACTGACCAAAAAGATGAACCGGCACAATTACCTTCGTTTTTGGTGTTATTGCTTTTCTGATCTCTTCAACAGAAATGGTGAAAGTTGCAGGATCGGGATCAACTATGACAAGTTTAAGACCAAGCCTTGCAACAACTTCAACGGTTGCAATGAAAGTGAAATTTGTAGTGATGACCTCATCTCCTGGTCGTAAACCGAGGACCATTATTGCAAGGTAAAGAGCTTCTGTTCCATTGGCACATGTGACAACATGCTTTACTCCCATATATTCGCTCAGCTCATCTTCGAACAGTTTAACATCAGGACCTTTAATAAAGGCGGTTGATTCCAAAACTGATTGAATTGCATCATCAATTTCCGGTTTAAGTTTTTCATACTGACCTTTAAGGTCAACCATTTGGATCTCTTTCATATTTTAAAATTTGAGAATACGAAGATAATATTTTTCCGTCTACACAATTTTTTTTATGTTTGCATTAATAACAAGAATACTAAAAAGTGGATATTACAGCTTTCATAAGGGAATTATTATTCAGCCATGACTGTGTCATTGTTCCGGGATTTGGCGGCCTCTTAGGAAACTATACTCCGGCCCACATAGATAAGAGTACCGGTACATTTTTTCCTCCTGTGAAACAGATCTCATTCAACAGGAACCTGAATCATAATGATGGTCTGCTGGTCGGAAGGATTTCCGGATCAGCTGGCATTACTTATGGCGATGCAAGAAATCTCGTTGAGGATTTTGTTGCAGAGATCCGCAGAAAACTTGAAAGAGGCGAGAAGGTTGTTTTCGATAATATCGGGAACTTCATAAACAATCAGGAGGGAAACGTTCAGTTTGAACCTGACAGAATCGCTAATTATCATCTGGATTCTTATGGTCTTGAATCATTCCAGTGTTTACCTCTTGAAGGGTATGACGTAAGAAAACAGGTAATGCGGCATATTGATAAAGAGCCGGTAAAGCAATATTCCATGAGAAAAGTCTTATGGAGAGCTGCTGTAATAATACCTCTTTTAGCAGTTATTGTAGCCATTCCCCTGAAAACGGATCTTTTTAAAGGCAGGATTGAAACCACAACAATGAATCCTCTGGTTACTGCTGAATTTGAAAACAATAAAAAAGCTGTAGAAGAGGGAGAGGGTATTAAAAATAATGATTTACCGGTTAATGTCATGGAGGTCACAACTTCGGAATCGGAGACTCCGGTAGTGTCTGCAGATATTGCACCTGCAATTGTTCCGAATGCTGTCCCGGCAGCTTCAGTTACACCCGTAGAAAAGGGTACCTATTGTCTTATTACAGGCAGTTTTAAGTCTGAAGAAAATGCAATGATCCAGGTTAATATGCTTAAGGAGGAAGGTTTTTCTCCTGAGATTATTTCTGTTACTAATGGTTTCTACAGGGTCAGGGCAATGGTTTGCAGTGATCTGAATACTGCAAAAGCAAAGAAAGACAGCATATCCGGAAAATTTCCAGGAGCCTGGATTTCAAAAATCGATTAAGATATATGAAATAATAAAGAAAGGGTGTCTCAGAAGTGGCACCCTTTTTTTTGGTTTATTTTATCATACTGCCATTACTTACTCTTCCGGCAGGAGAGACCATAACAAGTCTTCCGTCTTTATCTTCAGCCATAAGTATCATGCCTTTTGATTCAATGCCTTTTATCTTCCTGGGTTCCAGGTTAGCAATAATTGAAATCTGCTTTCCGATGATATCTTTAGGGTCAAAATACTCTGCAATTCCCGATACTATTGTACGTACATCGAGACCGGTATCAATCCTGAGTTTAAGCAGTTTTGTTGTTTTCGGTACCTTCTCGGCTTCAAGAATAGTGGCAGTCCGTATATCTATTTTGCTGAAATCATCGAAAGTCACAGGATCTTTCCCCGGAACTGTTTTAGCACCGGCAGCTTCATTGGCTTTTTTTGTTGCGAGCAGCTTATCTACCTGTTTTGTGATTGCTTCATCCTCAATCTTTTCAAAGAGTAATCCGGGCTTGTTAATGGAATGACCTGGGGCAAGAAGGTCGGACTTGCCTGCATTATTCCATTTCATATCGTTGAAATTGAGCCATGTGCGCAGTTTCTCCATTGAGAATGGAAGGAACGGTCCGCAAACAATAGTAAGGTTTGCAGTAATCTGCAGGGCAATATTCATTATTGTTTTAACCCTTTCAGGATCAGTTTTAACGACTTTCCATGGTTCTGTATCGGCCAGATACTTATTACCAAGCCGTGCCAGATCCATAGCTTCTTTAAGAGCTTCGCGGAACCTGTATGCTTCAAGACTGGTTTCAACACTCTCTTTTATCCTTATCATCTCATTCAGAGTAGACTCATCTTTTGAATCTGTTTTTCCTCTTTCAGGGATTATTCCATTGTAATAATTATTGGTAAGGACAAGTGTCCTGTTAACGAAATTGCCGAGTATAGCAACGAGTTCATTATTGTTACGAGCCTGAAAATCTTTCCAGGTGAAGTCGTTGTCTTTGGTTTCCGGGGCATTTGCACAGAGTGCATATCTCAGGACATCCTGTTTGCCCGGAAAATCCTCAAGATATTCATGAAGCCATACAGCCCAGTTCCTTGAGGTTGATATCTTGTCGCTTTCGAGATTCAGAAATTCATTTGCAGGAACATTATCAGGAAGGATAAAACTTCCTTCAGCCTTAAGCATGGTAGGAAAAACTATACAATGGAACACAATATTGTCTTTGCCAATGAAGTGGACCATCTTGGTCTCCTTGTCCTTCCAGTATTTTTCCCAATCCGGAGTCAGCTCTTTAGTTGCCGATATATAACCTATCGGGGCATCGAACCAAACATACAGAACCTTACCTTCTGCTCCTTCAACTGGTACAGGGACTCCCCACTCGAGGTCGCGGCTGACTGCCCTTGGTTTCAATCCCTGATCGAGCCACGATTTACACTGGCCATATACATTTGTTTTCCAGTCTTTATGTTCTTCAAGTATCCATTCTTTGAGCCATGGTTCGTACTTGTCAAGAGGAAGAAACCAATGTAGCGTCTCACGCAAAACCGGCTTGCTGCCACTGACTGTTGAATGTGGATTGATCAGCTCTGTTGAACTCAGTGAAGTACCGCATTTTTCACACTGGTCACCATAGGCATTCTCATTGCCGCAATGAGGACATGTTCCCATTATGTACCTGTCGGCAAGGAAACATCCGGCTTCTTCATCATAATATTGTTCAGAAGTCTTTTCAATGAATTCCCCTTTGTCATATAGTGTTCTGAAAAATTCAGAGGCGGTTTCACTATGTATTTTATTAGAGGTGCGCGAATAAATATCGAATGCAATTCCGAAATCTTCGAATGCTTTTTTATTTAGCGAGTGGTACCTGTCGACAATCTCCTGGGGGCTGACACCTTCTTTGCGTGCTTTAAGGGTGATTGGTACTCCGTGTTCATCTGATCCGCAAATTGATATCACGTCAATTCCTTTCATCCTCAGGTATCTTGTGTAGATATCAGAGGGTATGTAGACCCCTGCAAGGTGTCCGATATGTATTGGCCCGTTGGCATATGGAAGGGCGGAAGTGATAAGATATCTTTTATAATTCTTCATGATTCTGTTAACGAATAATAATCAAATTTGAAGGCACAAAGATAATAATTTGTATTAAATCGGTGACCGGAGTTTTGAGTGACTATTTTGCCTGAAGTCTTTAGATAAATTTTATCTTTAAGCGCTTCATCTTATAGCTCACTTTATGTACTAAAATTATGCCTTTTAGAAAGAAACAACCTGAATATCTTAAACCCGGTGATGAGGTGGCAATTGTGTCTCCCTCATTTTCCATTGGGGAGGAAAAAGTGATTGATGCAGTCAGATTCCTTGAAGGATGGGGTTTAAAAGTAAAAGTTGGCAGGAATGCACTTAAGATGGATGGTCCTTTTGCAGGAAATGATGATGAGCGCCTCTCTGATCTTCAGGAAGCAACAAATGACCCTGAAATAAAAGCTGTCCTGTGTTCAAGAGGTGGTTATGGCATTTCAAGGATAATCGATAAGGTTGATTTTTCTTCATTAGAGAAAAGGCCTAAATGGTATGTCGGGTTCAGCGATATAACCGTTTTACATTTATGGTTGAATGAAGTATGCGGAATAGTATCGGTTCATGGTGAAATGCCATTGAATTACAATAATCCCGGCAAAGTTGCAACAACCTTCAGTTCTTTGCATCAGGCATTATTCGGCGATCTTGGACCGTGCGAATGGGAAGGTCCTTCATTCAGGGGCTGCGATGTGACAGGAGAGATAACTGGAGGAAATCTTTCCCTTATTTATAATTTAATAGGGACACCGGCAGAACCTTCGACAAAAGGGAAGATTTTGTTTATTGAGGATGTAGGCGAAAAGTATTATCATATTGACAGGATGATGACTTCACTTAAACTGGCCGGTAAGCTAAAGAATCTTGCAGCACTGGTCGTCGGGGGAATGAGTAAGATCGAAGACCTTAATATCCCATGGGGGAAAAGTATAGAAGAGACTATTTATGGTATTGTAAAAGAATATGAGTATCCCCTGTTTTTCGGATTCCCTGCCGGACATATTTCTGATAACAGGGCATTCTACATTGGGAAACAGGCAAATATTGAAATAAAAGAGAAGACGACTATCTTAAAGTTCACATGATTATCAGAAAGCTGAGATAAGAAGGTCGAGATCTTTTGATAATATTCCGAACTTCTGTCCCAGTGTTTCATTGGTAAGCATTCCATTATATAAATAAGCCCCGTTACGAACACCCTGATCATTCTTCAGCAGCTTTGTTATTCCTCCTGAATCGGCCATGCTTTGAAGCAGAGGAGTAAAAATATTGCTGAGTCCTATTGAAGCGGTACGTGCAACAGCCGATGGAAGATTCCATGGGGAAAAGTGTATCACACCATGCTTCTCGTAAACCGGATTACTCATATCGCGACATTCGGATGTCTCTATACATCCCCCACGATCGATGCTCAGATCAACGATCACTGAACCTTTTTTCATACTCCTGACCATTTCTTCTGTTATGTAATAACATGGTCGCAGATCTTCGCGATCAATGGCGCCAATGAGAACATCAGCAGAGCGCAGGGCTTTTTTCAATACCTGAGGATGGAAGACAGAGGTCTGCATACGCTGACCCAGCTTATCCTGGAATTTTCTAAGTCGATTGAGTGAGGTGCCGAATACCTTGACTGTAGCTCCAAGGCCTAAAGCTGCTCTTGCAGCAAATTCGCCTGCGGTGTTGGCTCCGATAATGACAACTTCTGTAGGGGTAACGCCTGTAATACCCCCAAGCATAACACCTTTTCCACCCTGCATATTACTGAGGAATTCAGATGCTACAAGAATGGATGCTGTACCACTGATCTCACTCATAAGCTCCACTACCGGCATTTCTCCGTTATTGTCGCGGATCTTCTCAAAAGCAATTGCCGTGACTTTCTTTCTGATGAGTTTTCCAAGAGTTTCTTCATTCAGCTTAAGGACATTCAGATATGACATTATCACCTGATTATCTTTAAGATATTCAGTCTCCCTTTCGGAAAATGGAGCAACTTTGATCACCACATCGCAACCATACACTCTGGCCGGAGAATCGCTTATGACTGCTCCGTTTTCGCTGTAGTCCTTATCAGTATAATTCGACCCCAGGCCAGCCCCCTTCTGAACAATGACCTCATTGTCGTTTTCCACTAGCAGGCTGACTGCTTCGGGTGTAAGTGGAACCCTCTTATCATCATTTTTAATTTCATTGGGAATTCCGATAGAAATGGTGCGGTTCCTGACCGAGGTATCCAGCTGTTCTTCTTTTGGCATAAAAGCCGTATTTTCGAAACTGACTCTCCCGCTCTTTCCTTTATCGTTCATCATTAAAGGGTGTTATTTGTCCAAAGTTAAAAAAAAATGCAGTACAGAGCAAAAGCAGAAATAATTATGATATTGACAGAATACGCTGCTCATTTTCATCAACAACAATCCGGACTTTAAGTGTTTCAGCAGGAAGAATATCTTCAACAAGCTCCGGCCATTCCATAAAGCAGTATGAATTGCCGTCAAGATATTCCTCAATACCAAAATCAAAAACTTCTTCCTGCTTCTTTATACGATAGAAATCGATATGGTATAAAGTTTCTCCTTCAGATGTCTTGTATTCATTAACCAGTGTAAAGGTCGGGCTGCTTACAATATCAACAGCTCCCAATAACTCACAGAGAGCTTTGATGATTGTCGTTTTACCTGCTCCCATAGCTCCGTAAAAAGCTATGATCTTATTATCTCCAAAATATTCAAGAAGCTTTTTTGCAGCAGAAAGCAGATGTTTTTTATCTTTTATCAGTATTTCCATTTTGGACAGGACTTTTATTGAAAAGGTTCCAGACATGCCACAGGCAGCATTATCTCCTGCATTGAGATGCCTCCATGCTGGAACGTGTCTTTATAGTAGCCGGCATAATAATTATAATTATTCGGATAAACGAGATAATCTTTATTGAGAGCAAAGATATATCTTGAACTGATGTTTGTTTTTGGAAGCATCGCTTTTTCGGGAGACTTCAGCTCGAATACTTTTTTCGGATCATAATCGAGGTTTCTTCCCATTTTATACCTGAGGTTGGAGGATGTCTTCCGGTCGCCGATAATCTTTACCGGATTCTGAACTCTTATTGTACCATGATCGGTGCTGAAGATCACTCTTACATGTTGAGAAGAAAGTGTTTTCAGCAATTCGAACAATGATGAATTTATAAACCAGGAACGGGTCAGGCTTCTGTAAGCCTTTTCATTGTTTGCAAGATCGCGGAGGACCCCTATCTCTGTCCTTGCATGTGAAAGCATATCAACAAAATTGAAGACAAGAATATTTATATCGTTCTGAAGAAGGGACTTTACTTTGTCATTTACTTTCCTGCCTTCCTGACTTGTACTTATCTTATTGTACGACCACTTGTATTTCAGCCCTTTGCGGTCAAGCTGATTCTTAAACAAGGCTTCTTCAAAATTATTTTTTCCTTCTTCTTCATCATCATTTATCCAGAGTTCAGGCAGGTTTTCTGCAATCTGTGAGGGCATCAATCCTGCAAAAATGGAGTTCCTGCTGAATTGTGTTGATGTCGGTAAGATGCTGAAGAATATGTCCTCATCTACAATCCTGAACAAACCGGTTAGTTCACTGGAGATTGTTTTCCACTGATCTAACCGCATATTGTCAATCAGGATAAAAAAAAGGGATTTGTGTTGTTCTATTTTTGGAAATATCTTTTTCTGGAAGAGATCGGGAGAGAGAAGGGGCCGGTTCATATTATCATGGCTGAGCCATTGCAGGTAGTTATTACTGATAAATTTTGAAAAGGAGTTATTGGCCTCATTCTCCTGCATTTTAAGTATCTCCGTCATCCCCTGGTCGGTCGACTTTTCAAGTTCGGCTTCCCAATATAATATCTTTTTATACAGATCGGTCCAGTCGGAATATTTTGAAGCCGATGAGATCATACTGCTGATACGGGAAAATTCCTGTCTGTAATCTATTGTTGTTTTTTCTGTTATCAGGCGACGCTGGTCGAGTATCTTTTTTATTGCAAGAAGCACCTGCTTTGGCTTTACAGGTTTAATAAGATAATCAGTTATTTCTGATCCTATTGCAGCTTCCATTATCTCTTCCTCGTCGCTTTTGGTAATCATAACGACAGGTATATCCTTGTTTATCAGTTTAATCTGACTCAGAGTTTCAATCCCGCTCAACCCGGGCATGTTCTCGTCAAGAAAAATCAGGTCATATTGATGCTGCCTGACCAAGTCAAGCGTATCATTTCCATTTGAGCATGTGTCGATCTCATAACCTTTCTCTTTAAGAAAAAAGATATGAGGCTTTAAAGCTTCAACTTCATCATCGGTCCATAATATTCTGATCTTTCTCATTTTAAATAATTTTCCTTGAAGAAGATCTGATAACGCTCAGGATTCTTATCATTATTCAGGATTTTAAGATTATCGTTGCTGATGACAAACTTCATCATTCTGGCATTGGAAGAATTCCTGACTGATTTTTCCATGTCGAAAAGATTGTAATAATCAAATGCCTGCGAATAGTCGGCAAAACCAGAAACAACTATTATAATATATTTATTGTCAACAAGTTCTCCGGCAGTCTTGAGGTTTTTGTTAGTGAAATTGTCAATATTGAAGCTGATAACATCAAAGGTAGCCTGGTTAATATTGAAAGATGGGTTGTTAATAACCAATGCGAAAACATGTTTCACGCTTTTATCAGCCACATACAATTCAGCAGCTATCTCTTTATCTTCTTCAAATTTGAGTTCCGGCATCTTTTGATTGAGGAAGGCTGAGATCTCTTCCGCTTTTTTGCTTTCAGGCGTTCCCGGCCATGTCTTGATCAGCAGGGCCAGCTCTTCCTTTAATTTTCTTTCATCACTTATCCTGGCAACGCAATATGCTTTTAAAAGCTGGAATTTCGGGGCCAGAGATTCTTTGGGGTATTTTTTCAAAGCATCATCACACATTGTGATAGCTTCGTTAAATTTTTCCGAAATGTATGTGTTGTAAGCTTCATTGTATGTATTCTCAGCCATTTTCTGATCAGCCATCTTCTTCTCAAAATACCCTGGATCAGATAATATCATGGCAAATTCGCTGTCGGGATATTTTTCAAGGAGTTTTTGCCTGTAAGTCTCAGCCCGTGTGCCGTTGATATCTTTATTTATTTTATACAGATTATACAATGCTTCCGGGATAATATCACTTGAAGGGAAACGGCTGATAAGAGATTCAAATGTTGCAGTAGCCATAACCGGGTCAGATAAGTTTTCGGCATAAGCTTTCCCGGCATTAAAGAGTGCATTGATAATTTTTTCGTTGGAAATGTTTAACAGAGAATCACTTAATGGAAGATTCTTAAGATAGAATTCAGGTTTTTTATAATCCATAACTGCAGCAGAGGTGTCTTTTCC
>DAOQAX010000021.1:0-1857 GCA_035354395.1 Bacteroidales bacterium
ATCAATTCCTTATATAAACTTTATCTTCGTTTTGGTTAATAAGATCAAGACCCTTCATCATAGAAATACCATTCAGGTAATTTATTAACGAATCTCTTATTACATTGTTGCTTTTTAATGTGTTCATCCTTATCACGAAACACTTCATAAATCGTTCTTTTTAATATTCCAATTTTGCTGGCTAGTAAATCAATGGTTGTCGCTTTCACCCCAGAGGTACGAAATACTTCAGCTGTATCTTCAAAATTCTTTGCCGGTAAATCATAAATAAGAAGTTATTCAAAATTGAGAAAACTTTTTTTGTCTACAAAGTATTATAAGGCAAACTGCCAAAATAATAGATAATTGGAATGTTAATATCGGTGAATGACGGAATAAAAAGATTTTTGATGCACCGCCATATATTGAAACAGCCCTATTATTATATGATCTGTTGCATAACATATCTAAAAAAGTTATCTTCGTTAACTTCCTTTTGTTAAAATCCAGCATTATGAATTACCGTCTATTGATTTTTTTTGCAGTATCGGCATTCGTATTATCCACAGGATGCAGGAATCAATCAGGTCAGGGAACAAAGACACCACTGACGTCTGCCACCGCTTGTCTGACAGGCAAATGGATCTATATGGAGAATAATTTTGAGAAAACATTCATTTTCCGTGCTGATAAAACCGGTGCTGAGGTCTTTTCCGAAACTGAAATACGCCCATATACATGGGAAATAAAAGATGGCAAACCGACCATTATCTATAAAGGTGAAACAAAAGAATGGTCACTTACTCTCATTTGCGACAAGGGAGAACTTGATGTGTTTGGACTTAAATATAGAAAAAAGCTGTAGAGGCTGTAGAGGTTGTGAAATACTATTATAGCCTATAAAGCCTTTATAGCCTTTACAGCCTCTAAAAAGGTTACCGGTACAAATAGAGGAATCCCCTCTGTTCTTTCGAGTTGTAATTGACATCGTCCCATCCACGGGCCCTGATGATATATAAATATACACCCGGTTTTGCTTTGACGGATGAGTTATTGACAAATCCATCCCATCCCTCCCATTGACTTAATTCTTCTCCCTCACCATGGAAACTGTATACTTTCATCCCGCTGCGGCTGAAAATCTCAACACTCAGAAACCTGAGAGAGGTTGATTCAACACGAAAGCGGTCATTTATACCGTCACCATCGGGAGAAAACACATTTGGAATCCCAAGGGCTGAAGGGTCAACTACAATCTTAGCCGGCAATTTATATGTATCTTCACAGTGAAGTTCACTTTCAACAGAGAGGGTTACCGAGTATTCTCCTGGTATATAATAAATGTGTGGGTCTGTAGTTTCAACATTTAAAGTATCTTTTGTACCATCACCGAAATCCCACATATAGACCGATCCCCTGACAGATTTATTGGTAAAGGTCACCTCAAGGGGAGCTCCTCCTTTAAGAGGGTCAGCTGTAAATTCTGCTTTTACGTGAATTGATTCGTAAAGAAATGAAGAACTGCTGATACATCCAAAACTGTCGCTGACCTCAAGCTTATAGGTAACATCAACCAGCGGCGGGTCAAAAGTCTGCGGATCAAGGTAATAATCAGGACCCGGTATTGATGATGCCGGATCAGATGACCACAGGAACTTCACTCCGTTTGGAAGCTTTACTGATTTACCATTGGAAGGATCTTTATAGTAGAAAGTGTCAACAGCTGCTTCACCGTTTAAAGCAACATAGTCGCATGTCCGGTTTTGAAGTTCAGCTGAGGCATATGGCTTATCGATAAAAATCCAGGCAGTCATTACCGTGTCAAATCCTCCCGATATTTTAACTCTGTATCCGCCCTCAGTAAGATCAGAGATTAAA
>DAOQAX010000021.1:1867-17465 GCA_035354395.1 Bacteroidales bacterium
ACCCCGTCATCGCTTTTTACCGGAGGATCGCTGAAACTGTTTGTCAGGTCATTCCATTTATACCATGTGAAATTAAACGATCCTGTTCCCCGTGGACTGTTTGCATTGAGAGATCCCTTCACGGATCCGGAAGAATTACAATATATAAATACCGGATCTTTAACTGCAGAGGAAGAAGGATATGAGGTATACCTTACCGCACTCATTCCCGTTGCTGAAAGCTGGGCTTCTGCAATTAATGGCAACAATAAAGCTATTATCAAGAGAAAATAACGCACAATCAAACAGGTCTAAGTATCAAAAACGCAATCTTTTTCCTTTTGGTATTTCTTACTGCAAGTATAATAAAAACTGATTACAATTTTAAACCTTACTTTTCAACCTTAAATAATCTGTGATATTAAACCTGAATCCGAAAATTCATGCCTGCTGCTGCATTCAGTCAAGATGAAACAGTTCTTCCATATCTGCCCACCATTCACCTGACTTTCTTGATGCTACAGGATCCTGCATCGGCTCCATTATTGACCACCATTCCTGCGTTTTTGGATCAGCGGCCATTTTTGCCATATCTGCTGCAAAATCATTACCGGTATATTCAAGATATGAATATAGAGTTCCGTCTTTATGGAATATTGAATAGTTCTGAATATTGCACTTTTTAATCGTATCCAGAACTTCCGGCCATACTTTTTCATGATACTCTTTGTAACGTTCAAAGTATTCGGGCCTGACTCCTATTACCTGACCAAATCTTTTCATATCAATGAAGGTTAAATATTACTAATATGCTGATTATCTGTAATTGTTCTGGTTATCCCCCGGCTGCATTCTATTCCTTCAGCAACATGATTTCATAGATTGCCGGAGCAGAAGAAAATGATTTTACAACCAATCTGACAAATTCCGCCTCTATTGGTTTAATACATATTTCTTTCCTTTGCCCTATTGAACCACCGGTATAAAATGTTTTCCAACCATTATCTGATTTAAACTGAAGTTCAAATGATGTAATCTTTTTTCCGCATTCATATAATATAACCTTTCCTATCTTCTGTGGCTTTTCAAGAGCAATCTCAACCCATGGGGCTTTATCACCATCCCCTGCCTGCCAGAAAGAACCAAACCAGTCGCCATTTGTTACTGACTTAATATCATTCCATTTTGAATCAATCCACTTTGTTTCAAGATTTGATGAACCGTTAACCTCTTTCATATAAGAAAGGGATTGAGAAGCAACATCCATTTGTTTAATATCCATGGCATTACCCGACACTTCAATTTCAACAATAGTATTTAACGGCTGAAGAAATTTTCCATCAAATTCAATAACATTCTCACCATTTTTAATACTATATCTTACATTCCCGCCGACGGCAAGAGTACAATTCTTAACAGTCATTCCCAGATCAGGCAGGACAATTTTTGGTGAATCGCCTGACCATTTCAGAATATGGAGATAAATTTTATTCCCTCTGCGGGTACTGACACCCCAATCCGTTGGTTTAAACGGACCGCCGCGTGTACCGTATATAGTATATCCGTATTTCTCAAGCCACTTCCCCATTTCCCTTAGCCGTTCTGCCTGGAGAGGTTCAATTGTCCCATCTGATTTCGGGCCGACATTGAATAATAAATTTCCATCTCCTCCTGCTGACCTGATAAGACTGTGCAGACATTGTTCAAGGGATTTGACTTCATCATCAGGTTTCCACGACCATTGACGTGCTATGGTCATGCAGGTTTCCCATGGGCGATCATTCTGAAAATTTCCTACACGCTGTTCCGGTGTGTCAAAATCACCTTTAGCTCCTGTCCTGTTGTTAACAAGGATATCTGGTTGGATTTCCCTAATCCTGTTTATTACCGTCTGACCTCTTATCGAATCAAACTCCTGCGGAACATCGTACCACATGACAAGCAAAGGACCATAGTTTTTAATAATTTCAACCGATTGGTTTTTAAGATACTCTGTATAGCGATCTATGTTTGACACAGCTCTTCTTACACTGCCTCCAGGACTTGTAAGAGGAAAGTCGGGATTGTACCAGTCAGTTGTTGAATGGTAAAAACCCAGGGCCATGCCTTCTTTTTTACAGGCCTCTGACAATTCCTTCATAACATCCCTGTGGAAAGGAGAATTCATAATATTATAATCAGTATATTTTGTATCCCACATGCAAAAACCGTCATGATGCTTGGAGGTGAAAACGATATATTTCATTCCGGCCTCTTTTGCAAGCTTCACCCATTCTGATGCATTAAATTTAACAGGATTGAACTGTTTATAAAGTGAATCATATTCCTCAACAGGGATCTCTTTTCCTCTTGACCAGCCTATTTCAGTTCCTTTCAGACTCACAGGGCCCCAATGAATAAACATACCAAACCGGGCATCCTTCCACTGTTCAAGACGCTCCTCACGGGAAGACAATATCTGTCCCTTCAGTGCCGGAACAAACAACATGCAGAACAATACAAGACTTAGTTTTCTCATTTTTCAGATTTTTCTGGGGTTAACGATTATTAAATTCGTTTATGGCTTCAAACATTGTGATAATATTCTGAGGCGGAACATCAGGCAATATATTGTGAACTGTATTGAAAACAAAACCTCCCCCTTTTGAAAATATCTCCATCCGTTCAAGAACCTGTTCCCTGATTTTTTCAGAAGGCCCTTCATTAAGTGTTCCGACTGTTTCGATCCCGCCACCCCAGAAAGTACACTCATTTCCAAATTCTTTTTTTAGAAAAAAAGGATCCATCCTGTAAGCATTGGTTTGAACAGGATTGAAGATTTCTATCCCGGCTTCAATCATATCGGGAATCAGAAGGGATATAGATCCGCACGAATGGATGAATGTGTGCATTTTACTGTGCATTTTCACATAGTCGCAGAGAATCTTATGTCGGGGTTTAAAAAGTTTTCTGTACGTTTCGGCATCCATAAACGGACCAGTACTCATTCCAAGATCATCACCAAAACGTATGATGTCAGCTATATCACCAACAGCTTTACATACTTTTTCCAGAGTTGCAAGGTGTCTGATCATAAGCTGGTCGAGTAGTTTTTCAACATTTTCAGGATCGCAGATAGTATCCATGAGAAAGTTGTCCATCCTGCGCAAAAAAGTTCCCCATTCAAACAGATTGCAGCCACACACAACGAGAAGAGCCTTGTCGGTTGATTTTTTCAGACTTAGCGTTTTTTCCCTTAGTTTTTCCCAGAAATCACTCTCTCCTGCATGATCCCATGGGCTATGTACATGACGCGACCACAATACCCGGTTCATTTCTGAATCAAGATCTTTATAATCATCAGGGTAACCATCAATATAGGGAAAATAAGTCTGGTCGAAGAATGTTGCCCCAACAGGCATTTTTGATAGAACTCTTCTACCGTCATCATCAAAAGTAAGATATGATCCATCAGGCTGTCTGACAGGATTAAACCATTTTGGATACCAGGCTTGCGCACCATTTTTCATTGTAACTGAGTACCAGTCTGATGGGTGATCATTAAAAGTCCTGCCTATATCAATTACATCAACTCCAAACCTATCAATAATCGAAATATCTGGTTGAGCCAGCTGCTGAACAACATCGTAAATCAGAACAGGCAGATCAGGTCTGTTTATATATTTAATGAGATTACTGTATGCAATTGCCGAAATACCTGAGCTTGGTGTTGCACTCATATCTACAGGTACCTTATCGGGTTGCCTGTGATCTATTGCTGTTAAAACTCTTTCTCCTGATTTCATATAATATGATTTATTTCATACTGATCCGCTGATCCCAATCAAAAAAGCTGAAACTATTATTATAAGAAGCGATGTTATCATCAGCATCCAGATCTTTAAAGCAGCACCTTTCCACTCTTTTCTGTAAATACCCCATACAGTTGCAAAAAAAATTGTAAGCGCCATAAGGATCCCCCATGAAGTGAAGGTGTATGTACCCATTTTACTTTTCCCCATTCCAAAAAGAATAAACTGGATAAACCAAAGAAATCCGGCCAATAGTGCAAACAAGTAATTAAATCGAAGTATTACGGAAGTGGAACTCCGAATATAATCAATGAGTGATTTTTCTTTTGCTCCAAGATAGAGGCACCATATAATCGTTGTCAAAAATGTGCCGGAAAGAAGCACCAACATTACAGGCATTGTAACAAACAAAGGATCTACTCCGCTTTTTTCTGCAGCATCTGCAACAGGAAGTCCCTTTTCAAAAGCCAACGACATTGCTGATCCTGTAATTCCAACCAGAATGGCAGCCAATAACCCCTTAAGGAAATTGAACTCGGAAATACTTTTTTGTTTGTCTGTTTCAGATAGCTTTCTATCCTTCAGAAAACCTGCATAACCCGTAAGAGCTATACCGATGCAAGCTATCAATACCCCAACTATCAACATATTACCACCTGAACTATCTATCATTATCTTAAGCCGTCCATCGAGTACCGGAGGAATGAGAGTGCCGATAGCAAGCATAAGGCCTAATGACATGGCATATCCCAATGAGATGCCAAGATATCTCAATGACAGTCCAAACGACAAGTTGCCTATTCCATAAACAGCACCAAGAAGAAATACTCTAAGCAATACTTCGCCGGGAACATCTTTGTAAAAATGAAAAAAATCCGGAGCAAAGATCAGGCAGGCTGCAAAAGGGAAGAGAATATATGCTCCAAAGCTATAAATGAGCCAGTACGATTCCCATTTCCATCCGCTTATTTTACTAAAAGGAATTGCAAAACTGGCTGACGAGAATGCCCCTGCAGCAATTAATAACAGACCTGCTAATATTTCCTGGTTCATAAAACAAAGTTGAGTCAAAATCAGAAAAAAAATTTACTTGAGAATTTGCTAAAATCAGGTCAAAACATGAAAGAATACATAAAAGTATAATAAAAAAAGGCAATAAAAAACAGGCATATAATATGGTAAATCTGTCGTTGATCAATTTGTTAATAAATAATCTTATTTTACTTTTCTGTTTGCTGTTTCTTTGGACTTGTTATTACTAAATTTGCCGGACCAGAGCACGCTGTAATTCTAATAAACAAATGACAACCAATTATTTAAACGATCTGAATGAATCTCAGAAACAAGCAGTAATTAATACCGAGGGACCATCACTCGTGATAGCCGGTGCCGGTGCAGGAAAGACCAGAGTGCTGACATACCGGATTGTTCATCTTCTGGAAAAAGGCGTACCTGCAGGTAAAATACTGGCACTGACCTTTACCAATAAAGCTGCAAAAGAGATGAAAGAGAGGATCACGAAGATCGTTGGTCCCGAAATCGCCAGGCACCTCTGGATGGGCACCTTCCACTCAATTTTTGCCAAGATCCTCCGGATGGAAGGAGAAAAACTGGGATATAAACCAAATTTTACCATTTACGATTCAGCCGATTCAAAAAGTCTTATCAGATCGATAATTAAAGAGCTTAATCTCGACGACAACGTATACAAACCAGGTGTTATCGCTTCACGGATATCTTCAGCAAAAAACAGTCTGGTTACTGCCAACATGTATGCTTCTGATGCCATTATGCAGGAATATGACAAATCGAGCCGGATGCCATTGCTCGTAAATGTATACAGGACCTATGCATCACGGTGTTTCAAAGCCAATGCAATGGATTTTGACGACCTTTTGCTGAATACAAATATTCTTTTCAGAGACTTTCCTGATGTCCTGGCTGCTTATCAGAAACGGTTCGGTTATGTCCTGGTCGACGAGTATCAGGACACAAACTATTCACAGTACCTTATTGTTAAAAAAATTTCAGCATCGCATCAGAATCTCTGTGTTGTCGGAGATGATGCACAGAGCATTTACTCTTTCAGGGGAGCCCGTATTGAGAACATACTCAACTTTAAAAACGACTATGCTGATTATCAGCTTTTTAAACTTGAACAAAACTACAGGTCAACCCAGACCATAGTAGACGCTGCTAATGCCATTATTGCAAATAATGAATGTCAGATCAAGAAAAAGGTCTATTCGATGAATGAAACCGGAGAGAAGATACAGGTCTTTCAGGCTGTCACCGATTCGGAAGAAGGATTTAATGTGGCGTCTGACATTTTTGACAAAAAGTTTTCGTTACAGCTCAACTGGTCAGATTTTGCAATCCTATACAGAACAAATGCACAGTCAAGGATATTTGAGGAGACCCTGCGAAGGAAAAACATACCTTATAAAATATACGGAGGTTTATCATTCTACGAGCGGAAAGAGATTAAGGACCTTCTGTCATACTTCAGGATGGTAATCAATCCGGAAGATGAAGAAGCTTTAAAAAGATCTGTCAATTACCCAAAACGGGGTATAGGAGATACCACTATCCTGAAAATCTTTGAACTGGCAACGGCCTTTAATGTGACACCATGGAACATACTTCAGGAATCTGTAAAATATCCGGAACACTTTAATTCGGGGACTGCCAAAAAGTTATCAATGTATGCTGATGTCATCAGCACTTTCCGGAAAGATCTTGAGACTACAGATGCTTTTACAAAGGCAAAAGAAATTGCTCTTGGTTCCGGAATAATGAAAGAACTAAAAGAGGGAAAAACTCCTGAAGAGGTAAGCCGCTATGAGAACATTGAAGAGTTGCTTAATGCTATAAAAGTTTTTTCAGAGGCTGCCGAGACCAACGGAGAACCTTCAACACTTGAAGCTTACATCGCAAATGTTGCACTGCTCACCGATCAGGATAATGAGAATGATGAAGACCGCGACAAAGTCACTCTTATGACGATTCATTCTGCAAAAGGACTGGAGTTCAAACATGTATATATTGTTGGAATGGAAGATACCCTTTTCCCTTCCCCAATGTCGTCGGGAAGTGCCAGGGATCTGGAAGAAGAGAGACGTCTGTTCTATGTAGCGGTTACCCGTGCTGAAAAACAGGCTACTCTGAGTTATGCCCTTAACCGGTATAAATGGGGAAATCTTGAAAGAAGCAATCCAAGCCGTTTTCTCCGCGAGATAGATCAGAAATTCCTGAGCTTTCCCCAGTCCGGAGGGAAGCCTTTTCAAAACAATTCGCATCAGGCAGCTAAACCGGTATCTCTCCGCGAAGAACCACTGCCATACACCAGAAGCGACAAGTTTAAAAAAATCCAAAAAGCAGAACAACCATCGGCAGTTCCTTTCACTGCAACCGATTCTTCCCTTTTTTCAGAAGGGGATTCTGTTCTGCATGAGAGATTCGGCAACGGAGTGATAGTATCCATCGAGGGAGAATCTCCGAATACAACAGCTACTGTTGAATTTGAAAAGAATGGTAAAAAAAAGCTTCTCCTCAGATTTGCCAAACTAAAAAAGCTGTAAGGAGAATGCTATTTTTTATTTCCCTTTCCCTGACTTATATTAATCTGTCTGAGAGAATAACCTTTTGTTGAAATATTATGTTCATACCCCAGGTTAACCTCTATGGTCTCTGATTTCATCAGCAGTTCATCCTTCTTGTTATATGATTCCATGGCAAGAGTAATTCCTTCAACCCGAGAATTGCTAAAAGAAGAAGGAAGCCCTGCGTTTGAGAAAGATGCCTTGTCAGTATGAAGTTTAAGATCCTTTGTAACCCACATCTTGCCATGATCCCTGGTATCGTTATCAGTATAAGAATATTCGTCGCATCTATAGCCGGCGATTACTTTGCTGTTACCTGTTTTTGTTACAGTTGTATTATTTATAGCACTCTTTTGACTTTTAAGTGTACTGTCGGAAGGTATCTCACCAATAGTTCCCATTTTTGTTTCTCCCATATCAGTCAACACGATGAATACTTTTTTGGCGCCATCTGATATGAAGGATGTTTTAACCTCAACTTCCCCCTGATCTGATTTACCTGTAATTTTAGACTCAAATCCGGCATTAAGGTTAGCATCGTTGAAATAGATGTAAAAGTCCGTTTTCGTTACATCTTTTTTGTCGTATACCTCCATCTGCATATATATCCTGTTATTGAAGGAATAGCTATCGTCGTACTTCAAAGTGACTTTTCCACCCATAAAAGCTCCAAAATTCATGCCCGAAGAAGTTTTTGTATCAGTGCTCTTATCAGCCTTATTTACATCAGTTTCCTTGGTTCCGGTATCGCTGATGGTCTTCTGAGACTCTTGCTGTGAAACTGTGTCGATTTTATTGCTGATTGCCTTGTTCAGCTTGTTCTTAAGAGCATTCCCAACCTGCCCGTCAGATACAGCCGGTAAAACGATTATAAAAGTGAATGCTAAGAGTAATGCTTTTGATTTCATTTATCAGGGTTTTAAAATAATGTTACATAAAATAAAGTTATAAAAAATTCATTCAACCATAGAGATGAATTTACAACTATGCAACTATGCAATTATTCATGTATGACAATATTACAATATTACAATTTAATAAATTCCACCCTTCGGTTAAGAGCTTTATTTGCAGGAGTATCGTTTGGAGCAATAGGCTGACTTTCTCCCATACCATCTGATTCAAGTCGTGCTGCATCAATGCCAAAGCTTTTGACTAACTCATTTTTAACTGAGGCACCGCGACGTTTTGAAAGGTCAAGGTTTGCTGCATCAGCACCATCACTATCAGTATGGCCAACTATTTTTACTCTTACATCAGGATTTTCCGTAAGCACTTTTGCTATTTCCTTAAGCGTGCCATATGATTCGGGTTTGACTATATCTTTATTTACATCGAAATAGATGCCATAAGTGATCAGCTTGCCTTCAGTAATCAGTTTGTTGCGCATGTCGGGAGCACCCACTGCTACGCGTATGTTGCTAACCATTGCAGCGCCTGATTCAAACCGTATCCTGTCAGGTTTTATGCAATCAGTCTGGAAAGCCTTGGGCAGATCTATCAGTTTATTCTGACCCTGGTACAGTCGTATTCTTGACTTCTGAACCCATATTGCAATATGATATTTCTGATTTATCTTTTGCTTCTTTTCATCTCCCTCCAGATATCCGTTTAAATTCAATTCCTGGCACCCTTGTTTATTGTTCCATGTAACGTAACTTGGTCTGCCGAAATATTCAATATGAAAAAGAAAACCTCCTTCACCAGGTGCCGACCCTCCGTCCCAGGCTCTTACATTCTTAGCCTGCATAAGCCGCATATAGTAACCACTCATCCCTTCTCCTTCAAGACCTCCCAGAGGAATAATATCAAATTCTATTGTGTAATTATCTGGTAAAACAATCAAAGCGTCAGTCCAGACGCATTCACGCATTACAAACTTCATCCAGTTCCCCGGAAACAAATTCGTGGTAACCACTTCTGCAGAACCATTTGTATTCCAGAGAGCCGGGAAATCGCCCACTGCATCCTGGCTGAAATCATCGAAGAAGATAATCTTTTCCCCTGGAATGAAATCGTATTTTGAATACATCTGCAACGGAGTCTGATCCTGATTTGCAGACTGATTGCCTGTTTTCAGGTTATCGGCATCAGACGGTTGATTATCCTGATTCTTCTGATTGGCTTGCGTCTGGTCCTTTTTCTCATCTTTCTTAACGCCATCCTTTATTCCGTTTTCAATATCGTCCATGCCTTTGTTTATGGCATTATCAACATGCTTGTTGACTCTGTTATTTGCCTGGTTTTCTATTTTTTTCTTTAGATCAACCCTGATCTGGCAGTTTGCATTAAATGGCAGGCTGATCAAAACAACTAGAATAAAAAGAAGAATGGTTGATTTCATTTTACATGCTATTTTAATTAATAATAAAGATGGTAACACTCTTAAAATCACAAACTGAATGTCTAAAATCGCACTGTTTATTATTCTGTTTTATGTTTTTCTGCTTTAGCGTAAAAGTCAACAACATTTCCCCCTGTTATTCAAAGTTATAAAACAAATGTCATCATAGCAAAAAATATTCTGTATAAGTTCAGCATATTAATCCTGTCAGAAAATAAAAAAAACAGCTGCTGTTTTATGTCACTTTGACACGACTCGACCATTTTTGTCAAATAGTCGAGTAAAAATTAGGATAATTACATAAGTGGTATTATTTTTGACATGTCAGAATAATAATTATTGTCACCGCAGATTAAATTTAAAACAATGATAGAACAGCATGAAGAAGCCAAAACGAAGATAATTGAGATTGCCCGCAATATCTTCACCCATTTTGGTTTTAAAAAGACCACCATGGAGGAAATCGCATCTGCTTCCAGAAAAGGTAAATCATCCATCTATTATTACTTTAACAGCAAAGAGGAAATCTTTAAGGCTGTAGTCGAGAAAGAGATGGATGAGTTTGAAAAAGAACTCAAGAACAGAATCTTAGAAACTGATGATCCGATTGAGCAGTTAAAAATTTACATATCAGTCCGGATGAATAAACTTAAGAGCCTTACCAATTTTTATACTGCCCTTAAAAGTGAATACCTGAGCAATTTTGAGTTTATTGAAGAGATACGGAAAAAATACGATAAGGATGAAGTGGAAATAATAACCGGAATTATCCGGGATGGAGTGGAAACAGGCAAGTTTTCTGTTGAAAATTATCACTTAAGCGCTGTCGCGATAGTTACAGCATTGAAAGGTCTTGAAGTCCCATTACTGGTAAGCAAGGAACAAATTGACCTCGATGAAAGATTAAACAGCCTTATCAATTTTCTTTTCTTTGGCATAATTAAAAGATAATTTTTTTGCCATTTTTTCGACCATAATACGTTTATAGTCCAATAGTAAGTTAGTCAAATAGTCAAACAATAAAACAGTCAAACAATAAAACAGTCAAATAGTCAAAAATGAAAAAAATCGGATTACTATTTACAATGCTAATTATTCCTTTTGTGCTGAGTGCCCAGGATAGTTTAAGTCTAGAACAGTGCCGCAGCCTGGCTCTGGAACATAACCAGAAAATGAAGATGGCAGAAAAGCAGGTGGATGCTGCAGATGCTGTTAAAAAGTCAGCATTTACCCAATACCTGCCTAATTTCAGTATTAACGGTGTATACACCTATATGAACAAGGATTACCAGTTATTGAAAAACGACATGTTCCTTCCGGTAGTCCCTTATACCGCCATAGATGCCACAACAGGCGGATTGAGTTCTGCAGTATATACAGATCCTTCAGTTGCAGCTTCCACGTTTGTAATCAATCCTTCTACCGGAAAAGTGGTTACAGATGCATCAGGGAATCCTGTATTTCAAAAATACACGTACCTGCCGGCATCAAAGACCGCCTTCAGTCTGAATAATATTTATGCTATTAACGGAGGATTTACGCAGCCTGTTTATATGGGTGGAAAAATAAGGGAGACAAATAAAATTGCTGCTTATACCAAGGAGCTGGCTGAACATAATCTGTCGCTTAAGCAAAATGAACTTATTTATTCTGTTGAAGAAGCCTACTGGAGGATTGTGTCACTCAGGGAAAAAGTAAAAATGGCCGAAGAGTATCAACAGATGTTGAAAAGCCTTGTTTCAGACCTCGAGAATATTCATTCAGAAGGCATAATTACCAATAATGATCTTCTTAAAGCCAAACTTAAATTAAGTGAATCAGATATCCTTTTATTAAAGGCAAAAAACGGAATGGAACTTTCGAAGATGGTGCTTTGCCAGATGACAGGAATTCCCTATTCAAGCGGGATTAAACTGACAGATTCTCTCAACCAGACAGAACCTTCTGTTATGAACTATGCTGTCAATGAAGAAGAAATTGCCGAACGCCCTGAGCTTAAAATTCTTGAGAAAAATGTTGATATAGCCCAATCGGGAATAAAATTAATGCAATCGAGATATCTGCCAAATATAGTATTAAATGCAGGATATACTTCAATGAATCCGAATCCGTATAACGGTTTGACGGAAGAATTCGGATCTGATTTCACTGTAGGAGTCGTATGCAATATTCCGATTTTTCATTTCGGTGACAAGAAACATACTCTCGATGCTGCAAGATCAGAGCATGATGCAGCTATTCTTAAACTCGAAGAGACAAAGGAACTGCTTGTAGTTCAGCTTCAACAGGCTGTTTACAACTACAACGAATCAGTTAAAAAAACAGAATATGCCTCTCTTGCTCTTGAGCAGTCAAAAGAGAACCTGAGCTATACACAGGATAATTTTAAAGAAGGAATACTGAAAACAACTGATGTTCTAGAGGCTCAGGTTTTATGGCAAAAAGCTTATTCTGAGCTTATTGATGCCCGTACTGATCAGCAGATGGCTGTCAGTAACCTGAAAAAAGTAACTGGAAAATATTAATCATAAAAAATAAAACTGAATAAAATGAAACGTTTGACACTTTTTGGAGCATTGCTCATTCTTCTGGTTTCGTGTAATAAAAATAAAACTGCTGTAGTTGTGCAGTCTTCATCTGAAAAAATACCCGTAAAAGTTACGAAAGCTGAATCAAGAACATATTCTCCTTACCTTGAACTACCGGGAACTGCTTTTGCGGATCAGGAAGCTAATCTGGGTGCAGCCCTCCCCGGACGTGTTGAAAAGATATACTTCCCTGCCGGAAGCAGAGTAAAAAAAGGAGATCTCCTGGTAAGCCTCTCAGGTGAAATGTACACACAGGCCCTTGTGGAGTTCAAAACAATTGAAAAAGACTATGAACGTGTTAGCAGGCTTAATGATAAAGGAAGTATTACCTCGCAGGATTATGATCATGTCAAAGCCAAATACGATGCATCAAAGGCAAAGGTTGAAATGATGAAGAAGAATGCAGAGATCGTTGCTCCCTTTTCAGGAACCATCGTTGAATATCTTGTAAATGAAGGAGAAAATTATTTCTTTAATCTGAATCTAGATCCGGGATATTCCTCAACATCTGGCATACTAAGGCTCATGAAGCTTGATCCTGTTCAGGTTGAAGTTGAGGTTAATGAGAAAGATCTCTGTAAGATACAAAAAGGGCAAAAAGCACTTCTGACTTTTGACGCAGTGCAGGATACTGTTTTTACAGGCAGAATCTCTTCAATTAAGCCAGTTTTGTCTACCATGACCCATACAGCTACAGTAAAAGTTGAACTGAGAAATGGTTCGGGCATTTTGAAGCCTGGAATGTTTGCCCATGTTAAAATTGAGTTAAGCCAGCGTAATGCAGTTTGCGTACCGATGAATGCTATTTATGTTCAGCCCGGAACAGCCGAAAACTATCTTTTTGTAATAGAAAACAATACAGCAAAAAGAGTAAAGATTGAAAAACTATGGTCAGACAACACATGGATTGGCGTTAGCGGAATCGATGCAGGTACAATCGT
This sequence comes from Bacteroidales bacterium, assembly GCA_035354395.1. GTDB lineage: Bacteria > Bacteroidota > Bacteroidia > Bacteroidales > VadinHA17 > LD21. The sequence continues at coordinate 15,113 of DAOQAX010000021.1, forward strand.
TGCAACAAGCGGAAAAGAAAAACTTCGTGAGGGATCACTGGTAGAGATTAAGTAACAGGAGGGAAAATAAAATGAAATTACCAAAATTATCAGTAAACAAGCCAGTAACAACAGCAATGGTCTTTATGGCTATCCTGCTGTTTGGACTGGTATCGCTAAAGATGCTTCCTCTTGATGTCATGCCGGCAATGGAGCTGCCATCGCTTACTGTTTTAACCGTTTATCCCGGTGCTTCTGCAAATGAAGTTGAAGACCAGATAAGCCGTGTACTTGAAACTCAGTTATCGGGTGTTCAGGATCTTAAAAGCATTAAATCATCATCACGGGAGAATGTCTCGATTGTATCGCTCGAGTTCAACTGGGGATCAGATATCACCTCAGCTGCAAATAATACCCGCGACATGATGGAACTTGTTAAAAGCAAGATGCCCGATGGTGCAAGGGACCCAATCATTATCAAGGTCAACAGCTCAATGATGCCTGTATTAATCTACTCTATAAGCGCCACAGAGAACTTTAATGGTCTTTCACAAATCATTGAAGATGACATTGCCAGTCCCCTTAAAAAAGTGGAGGGAGTAGGCTCAGTTATATACCTTGGCCAGCCTGAACGTGAAATCAAAGTAAATGTCAATCCTGCCCAGCTCAAGGCATACAACTTGTCGATCGCAATGCTGTCGACAATCCTCAAAACAGAAAACGTAAGTATACCGGGAGGAAGTATAAAGATGGGGACCAACGATTTCTCAGTCAGGATACCGGCAGATATAGCCAGCGCTGAAGAACTGGCTGATATACCGATTACAAATTTCTTTGGTAAACTTGTACGTCTTTCCGATGTGGCAACAGTAGAAGACGGGTACCTCGAAACTGATGAATTTGCCAGATCAGGCAGCGGGTCTGGCGCTGTACTGATGGTTCAGAAACAGTCAGGAAAAAATTCTCTTGAAGTAGTGAATGCTGTACGTAAAAAAATGGAAGAGATAAAGCCTTCTCTTCCAAGTGATATCAAAATCGGAGAAAGTGTTAGTCAGGAAGAAGTTATCACGCAGTCAATCAAGAGTCTTACAGACACCCTCTGGTGGGCGCTTCTGTTTGTAGCTCTGGTAGTTGTTGCTTTTCTGCGCGATTGGAAGAGCAGTCTTATCATCCTGCTTACAATACCATTCTCACTGATTACAGCATTCATATTCATGTATGCCAATGGCTGGACAATAAATATCTTCTCGCTGATGTCGCTCATCATCGCGATTGGAATGGTTGTCGATGATGCAATAGTCGTTCTCGAAAACATAACACAGCACATAGCCAAAGGGGAACGTCCTAGAGAAGCAGCAATTTTTGCAACCAGCGAAATGGGTCTGGCTGTAGTAGCTTCCACAACCACAGTTCTGGTTGTCTTCATCCCCCTGATTTTTGTCGGTGGTGTTGTCGGAATCTTCTTTAAACAACTTGCCGCACTTACAGCCGTAACACTCATTGCCTCACTGATAGTTGCGCTTACCCTCTCTCCTATGATCGCTTCAAGATTATTAAAGAAAAAATCGAGCGATGGCAATAAATGGCAGAATAAATTGTACAAGGCAAGCGAGAAGAATATCGTAATGGCCGAAAACATGTATAAAAGCGTCCTTGGATGGGCAGTATATCATAAAAGCTTTGTGGTCATATCATCAGTACTCATTCTGTGTGCATCGATCTTAGGTTCAAGATATATCGGAAGTGATTATCTGCCTGTATTCGATGCCGGAGATGTGATAGTCACATTCCAGACACCTGTTGGTACCAGCGCTTCAGAAACGGACCGTGTGGCACAGGAGGTAATGAAAATAATCTCCGATAATGTACCTGAGATGAAACCAGGCTCTCTGACCTCCATTTCAGGTCAGACAAAGGACGGTCTTCTTTCAACAGTAGGGTTTGCAGAAGGTAAAAATATAGGGACAGTTCTTTGTCACCTTACACTTCCGGATAAACGGGACAGGAAAGCTTCTGAAATAGGCGACGCACTGCGGCCAAAAGTTGCAGAGATACCTGAGATTGAGAAGTTCCGTATCACCGCAGGAAATATTCTTGAATCAGCAATACTTGGTAATGAAAAACCTGTGGAAGTAAAGATCAGCGGAAAAGATCTTGATCTTATTAACCAGACTGCCAGTGATATAAAATCAAAGATTGAAGCTATCCCCGGCCTAATTGATATTGAGTCATCAGCTGATGCCGGCAAACAGGATTACGAAATTATAATTGACCGTAAAAAAGCTTCAAATGTGGGACTTAACTCAGGGCTTATTGCCCTTCAGATCAGGCAGAGTATCTATGGAGCTGAAGCAGGTTCAATCTCTGAAGGAGG
>DAOQAX010000022.1:0-2971 GCA_035354395.1 Bacteroidales bacterium
GAATGAAGATGGTATTGTAAAGGGATATCAGATGTCAATCTTCGGCAAGCCGATATTTATGGTCACCTATAATTTTAAAATATTCGGTAATGCAACAGGTGATTTTTAAAGGCCTTTAGTGATATTTATTGTTTGAAGGCATTCTATATGTACTTTAAGATAACTCACGAAAGAGATAATAATCAATGAATTAGATTAGAAGTCAGAAACCAAAACAGACAGATGCGTTTAGTTTCAGGCTATTCATTGCTTCCAGGATATTACGGATTACCATGCAAACAAAATATTCCGATACAGGGATATTAATGTTTTATGTATTTATTTTTGTTCTCTCAGAAGTATTAACAATTGAAGTATCATAAATCGTTATGGAGACAATAAAGAATTTATACAGGATAGGACGCGGACCTTCCAGCAGTCATACACTTGGTCCTGCAAGGGCTGCTCAACGGTTTATTTCAGAGAACGGGAATGCAGCTTCGTACAGGGTTACTCTCTATGGAAGCCTTGCAGCAACAGGGAAAGGACATGGCACTGATACTGTATTGGTGAATACTTTCGGTGGCAGAAGCCTGACTATCGAATGGTGTCCGGATGTTTTTCAGAAAAAGCATCCCAATGGTATGCAATTTGAAGCACTTGATGAGAGTGGATGTGTTGTAGCCAGGTGGATGGCTTACAGCATCGGGGGAGGAGCAATAACAGATGATTCAGGGGCAAATGAGACAAAGACAATTTATCCGCATGACAATCTCGACAAAATACTTGAATACTGCGGTCATAAAGGGATAACTCTCTGGCAGTATGTGGAAGAAACTGAAGGGAAAGAAATATGGCCCTTCCTGGAGGATATTTGGGATACAATGGAAGAATCAATAAAACGAGGATTGTCGGTTGAAGGAGTTCTTCCAGGTGGTCTTAATCTGCAGCGCAAGGCTAATTCCTATTTCCGGAAGGCACAGCAGTACCGTGACGAATTCAGGAAGAGAGCAACACTGTATTCATATGCTCTTGCAGTAAGCGAAGAAAATGCCGGTGGGGGGATTATCGCAACAGCCCCAACATGCGGTTCGTGCGGAGTATTACCATCGGTACTTAAATACCTGAAAGAATTCAATGGTTATAAGAACAGAGACATTATCAAAGCACTGGCAACAGCAGGCCTGATAGGAAACATTGTAAAGAAAAATGCTTCAATATCGGGGGCTGAAGTCGGCTGCCAGGGAGAAGTTGGTACCGCCTGCGCCATGGCTTCTGCCGCATCGACACAGTTATATGGCGGAACGAACTATCAGATAGAATATTCGGCCGAGATGGGACTTGAACATCATCTCGGTCTGACCTGTGATCCTATTGCCGGGTTGGTTCAGATTCCCTGTATTGAAAGGAACGTTTTTGCAGCATCGAGGGCATTATCACATAACACCTTTGCCATGTTATCTGATGGACGGCATATGATAAGCTTCGACAGGGTTGTAAAGACGATGAAACAGACAGGGAAAGATCTGCCAAGTCTATATAAGGAAACAGCCGAAGGAGGACTGGCGTTCTTTGGTGCCGATCTTCATACTGATGAGAATGACACGGAAGAGAAATCAAAAAAGAAACCAGGTTGATAATAAATTGTCAATCAGCTATTTCAGATGATTCAATCTTGGAAATGGATTTTCTGATTTTATCCCATCTGTCCTGGCTCATTCTTGCACCAACAATCTCGATTACATTTCCGGCAAGGATTGATCCGTATTGTCCGCACAGTTCAAGATTCTGATTTTTAGAGTACCCGTAAAGAAATCCTGATGCATAAAGATCACCGGCACCAGTTGTGTCTTTCACCTTCACTTTTGGAGTTCCTATCCTGACAACTTCCTCTCCACGTTTAATCCATGAGCCTTCGCTGCCAACTTTTACCACAGCAACCTCACAAAGCTTTGAAATGGAATTCAGAGAATCCTCCGGTGCCATTCCGGTAAAAGATTTTGCTTCTTCCTCATTAGCAAAAACAATGTCAACATATTTTTCAATAATCTCTTTGAAATCAGAGAGAAATGCTTCCACAACATTATAGCTTGCAAGGTCAAGTGCAATCTTCATGTTGTTCTCTTTAGCTATCTGGCAGGCTTTTACTACGAGTGGTTTATTTGTTATCTGGTAACCTTCAATGTAAAGTATCTGAAAATTTCTGAAATCGTCAGGGTTAAGATCCGCAGCCTCCATCTCAACTGCAGCGCCAAGGTGAGTGGCAAAAGTTCTTTCGGAATCAGGTGAAACCAAAGCAATTGCAGTCCCTGTTGGGGAATCTCTCCGTAACAGAAAAGTATTAATATGGGCATTCTTTAGGTCTCTTTCAAAAAAATCACCAATATCATCTTTCCCTATAGAACCTATATATCCTGTTTCCAATCCAAGCATTGCAAGTCCATGAATGGTGTTAGCTGCCGACCCTCCTGAAGCAAGACTTCTTTTAAGGTCTTTGGTTCCTGATTTGACCAGTTCTGATTTATTTTTGTCAACAATTTGCATACTGCCTTTTGGTAAAGCAAACTTTTCAAGGACAATATCGTTATCTATGATGGTCATTACATCGACTAATGCGTTACCTATCCCAAGAATTTTCTCCATTTAAAATATTTTTTTCAAAGATATTGCTTAATTCATGAAAAGCCATTACTTTTGGCCTGCTAAAATTAAGAGAGTTCATTAAAAATATTTCTCAACAATTCAGATGACCTAAACGGTATGAAATTTATGAAAGGACCGTAAAGAAAATCTGTAAAATGAGAAAATGAAATATTCCTCAGTAGCTCAGTTGGTTAGAGCGATCCCGACAGATCGGGATTAATCCGTAGGCCAGCTAAGTTAAAAAGGAAAAAGGAAATATTCCTCAGTAGCTCAGTTGGTTAGAGCGACGGACTGTTAATCCGTAGGTCGTAAGTTCGAGACTTACCTGGGGAGCAAAAATAAAGAGGCA
>DAOQAX010000022.1:3071-16805 GCA_035354395.1 Bacteroidales bacterium
TACTATATCGGGCATACCAGTGAACCTTCAAGAAGACTTGAGGAGCATAATACTGTTATCAAGAATAGTTATACAAACAAGTACAGGCCATGGATTATGAAGGGATGCTTTCAGGTTTCAGAATCGCGTAGTGAAGCCAGATTGGTTGAGAACTATCTGAAGAAAATGAAAAGCAGGATCTTCATAGAGGAGTTAATAAATGTACCGGAAAAATTCAGATTAGTTTTGGGAAAGGTTAGAGCGATCCCGATGGATCGGGATTAATCCGTAGGTCGTAAGTTCGAGACTTACCTGGGGAGCAAAAATAAAGAGGCATTGTCCTCTTTTTTTTTTCGCTGCGATGTTTTACGTCTATATTTTATACTCGGAGGGTGCTGACAGGTACTATATCGGGCATACCAGTGAACCTTCAAGAAGACTTGAGGAGCATAATACTGCTATAAAGAATAGTTATACAAGCAAATATTGTTGCACGAGACCCCGGGCTGTAGCCCAGGGATATTCATATTAAGCCGCTATGCGCGGCTTAACCAGGCAATGCGTAAAGTTATTTATTTCCTGCTCTTCCAACTGTTAAAATATGTATTTTAAATCTCTAAAATTTTGACACTCCATCTTCTATAAGCACCTTACCGTCTATCTTTAATGTTGATCCCGGGAGGAAATATGAGTTGCCGAAAGGACAATTGTTTTCACCCCCTGCCCATTCATTGTTACCATGTGTGATGGTTACCATGCCTGATATGACCCATGAAACGAAGTTGGAACCAGGTATCATCTTAACATTCGGGTTAATACCTATGTCAACAGAGCTAAAATCTTCTTTACCTTCTGCTGAAGCATCATAATATGCTTTGAGAGGTTCAAGTCCTGATTTTGAAGTCATTGAAACCAGTTTACCTGCCTTAAAAACCAATGTCAGACCGGGGATGTCTTTTCCTTCAAAAAAATAATGGTCGACAACAACCTTTCCCTCTGCCGTTCCCGGGACTACCGACATGTATACCTCTCCGGCGGGGAGGTATATCTGGAGGGTCGCTGATCCTGCCGTAAGATCTTCAGGTGATGTTATCCCATCGCTTACAAGAACTTTTCTGTTTTCTATACCAACCTTTATCTCCGTGCCATTGGGATTGGTTATTTGCACCTCTTTCCCTGCCGCGAACAACTTTGAGACAGCTTTGCCCGTCGACTCCAGTTTTGTGTAGTCAACATTGACACCATTCCAGAATATCTCTGATAGCTGTTCAATGGAAATATTAAATTCTTTTGCCTGTGCTGTTGTTGGATAAAGGCCATTACCCAGGTTAACACCACGAATATTACGCTTGACATATAAATCGCTGACAGGTTTATTTGCATTGTTCATAGCCGCTATACGTTCCGGTGGCACATCGGCATACAGGTCGTTCGATTCACTATATGAAACGTTGATTACAACGTCAACAAAACCGTACAGGTTTAGGCCAAGTTTAGGGTTTCGTGCATCATATTTTGCAGGAACCTCAGAAAGGTATCTGCTTGTGGCCCTGTCGCTCCAGACTGTTATAAGGGGATATCCGCCTTTCTTTGAAACATTTACTGCAATATCCTCAAGTAACTCCATGTTTTTCACTCCACCGGTGATCATGACGATGTCATTCTCCCTGACGGCAGCACATTGATTCACAATTTTCTGGGCCAGCCCTTCATAGTCATAAACGGGATTTTTATCTTTAGCCGATTGTCCGCATAGGGCACCCAAAAAACCAAACAGAAAGATAACAAACAAAAAACCACACCTTGTTTTCATGTTTTTTCTCCTTTCATCATTAATGATTAAAAATTAACGATCTCTTAAAATGATAATTAAAAATCATCCCGAAAAGCAGGAAATAATAGAGGGTTTGGAAGTAAGGTCAGTATAGAGAAAATATACGCCAAAATTACACCGGAAAAATAACTATGTCAATTTTTTTGCTGGCATAATCTGTTTTTTGCCTTTTACCATGTCCGTTTCAGTGTTCCTCATCTATCCATGTTAGTTCCTGGGAGGATTGATATTTATTTGACTTGAATTTGTATTCTATTTAACTTTAATGAAGCATTTTATGTAAAATACTTTAAATCAAAGTTTATGAATCAATTTCTAAAAATTTTTCTTGCACTATTAGTATGCTGTTTATGTGTTACTATAGTCCAGGGCCAGTCGGCTATTACAGCAACTGGAGGAAATTTCACCAGAAGCGGAGGATTTGTCAGCTATACTGCTGGTCAGATTTTTTTCAACTCTGTTTCAGGAACAAATGGAACTGTTATTCAGGGGGTTCAACAACCTTATGAAATCTCAGTTGTGACCGAAATTGAAGAAGCCATAGACATTCACCTGATCTGTTCTGCTTTTCCAAATCCAGCCAGGGATTTTTTTATTCTGAAAGTCGAAAATTATGATAACATGGACTTATCATATAAACTTTTCGATGCTAACGGAGAACTTCGTGAAAATAAAAAAATAAATGGTAATGAAACCACTATTTCTATGTCAGATTTTTTACCCTCAATTTATTTTTTAAAAGTTCTGGATGGCATCAAAGAAGTAAAAACATTTAAAATCATTAAAAACTAAGGCATTATGAAAAAACTATTTACAATTTGCACATTCATTTTGATGACTGCATGTGTGTTTTCTCAACCGCCTGAAAAAATGAGCTATCAGGCAGTAATTCGTGATGCAGGAAATTTATTAGTTGCAAGTCATGTTATCGGAGTACAGATAAGTGTTTTACAAGGATCAGTTACAGGTACACCTGTATATGTAGAAACGCAATCTTCTACTACCAATGCAAATGGTTTGGTTACTCTTGAAATTGGCAATGGCACTCCTGTTACCGGAACATTTTCAGATATTGATTGGTCCACAGGGGTATACTATATAAAAGTAGAAACGGATCCGACAGGTGGCACAGATTACACAATGACAGTAACAAGTCAATTGTTAAGTGTGCCTTATGCTTTATATGCAAAAACTTCCGGAACAACTGATATACTGGAAGAGTTGGGTTTAATTGCAAATAATTATTCCGGAACAATGTCCGATCTTGAAGGGAATGTTTATAAAACTGTAAAGATCGGGACACAGACCTGGATGGCTGAGAATTTGCGGGCTAATGCTTTCAATAATGGGAGTGAAGTGCCATTGGTTAACGGCAATACCGATTGGGCCAACTTATCAGGTTCTGGCCATTGCTATTATTGGAGCAGTGGTGAATACTTTGCGCTTAGAGGTCTTTTTGGTGCATTATATAACTGGTATGCTGTAGCTAATGGTAACCTGTGCCCAACAGGGTGGCATGTTCCTACCGATGGTGAATGGACGACTTTAATTAATTATCTGGGAGGTACAAGTATTGCGGGTGGCAAACTTAAAGCTAGAGGTTCTTATTATTGGGAAGATTCAAGTGGAGCAACAAATGATTTTGGATTTAATGCTCTTCCAGGTGGTTACAGACAATCCAATGGAGTATATTTTAATTGTTTTAAATACGGATCATGGTGGAGTTCATCAGAATATAACTCTAATGACGGAATTAGCAGGTTTATTGACTCTGTAACCAATCAAATATATTGGAGTAATGATGATAAAAACCTTGGTTTATCTGTTCGTTGTATTAAAAACAATTAATTAACCAGGAACCCTGGTGTTTTAATAAAGGTTCTTATCTGACACCAGCAATTGTAAACAGATAACATTGGCATGAAATTTGCACATTTAATTGAATCCTAAGGCTTAACGTGATGAGGAAAATAATAATTTCTTTTTTGTTATTGACCTCCTTTATCAGTTGTGATAAAAATGAATTGGGAAATCTTGAATACGCTGAAACAATTGAGGGAGGATGTTTTCTGGAAAAAGGTTCTTCATTAAAAAATTACCCTTATGCCAATCCTGATATGGTGACTTATTCAGTTACCAACGACAGTTTGAACATATTCGTTGGATTTAATGCCGCCTGCTGCTCAGAATACAGTACTTCAGCCTGCGTTGAGGGAGATTCTATACTTATTAACATCCTGACCACGCAGCTTGGCATGTGTAATTGTATCTGCTACTACACTTATAATTTTAAATTTTCAGGAACAGGTGAGTTTTATAAGTATCACGTAAGTGGAATTAATTTTGATTTTACCGGGGTGATTAAAATAAAATAATTCTTGCATCTGTCGCACCCGCAACGGTTGGAACTATCAGCCTGAAAAGAACGTTAAAACAGGAAGATTTTCTCAGGCTAAGCTATCAGGAGGCTTGCGAATACTTCGATTTGAATTTAGTTCAGAACAGGCATCAGCTAAGTGTTGATACCTGTTTTAACTTTTCTTAAGGATTATTTCAGCCCTGTCGGTTTTAGCTATTGTATTTATGAAATTTCTCAGCTCGTTAAACTTTTCAATTGGGACTTCTCCTTCATTCAGTTCAAGATATCTTTTGTAGACTATCTTTTCATTATTCGCTTCCAGCTTATATCTGAATTTGCCAAATTCGTTTTCAATTATAACGTCCTTGGGAATATATTCAACTTTATAGCCATATGGGAGGTAATATGAAATTGAATCTGAGGATATGTCTGAATTAACTATCCAAAGGGCAGAAGGGAGATCACGTAAATATCCTGCTTTTGTGAGAGAGGGATTAAAATATAGCCTTGACCCTTTTTCCAGCGTGAAGTTATTAATGCTTACGCCATAAATTAATTCGGCTGATGGTTTTTCTGATTTGTTTTCAGTAAACGAGACGGACAAAACGCTAAAGTCGGGAAATCTCAGGTTGGCATACAACTGTTTTTTAACTTCTTCATCCGATTCCTTTTCGTATAAAGCGCTGGCAAAATCATAATTATATCCTGAGTAATAATTAGAGATCTTACCTAAAGAAGGCGAAGAACTATACATAGTTATTGAACCTGTTCGTTTACTTATGTTTTCATCTTTTTCAAGTTTTGGTGTCCTGACCATTTTTCCTCCTTCCGGGGTAATTAAAAGTGCATAACGGTCGTTAGTAGGGACCCCAAGATAATTAAAAGGATTAGTCTGATTTGTGCATTCAAGCCATACAGTATCTTTTTGCATGGGAACACAAAGAATGATATGATTGAACTGGTTACTTACAAAGTTCTCGTTTATCTCTTCATTTATTCCGGCTTTGACAAGAGTATAATATGAGTTGATACCTGCAACCTTTAATAAGGCCATGGTATAATTAACAAGTGCTTTGCAGTCTCCAAAACCATTCTTAGCCACCGCTGACGCCTCTGCAGGGCGATAGCCACCGATGCCTATATTTATTGATACATATCTTGTTTTAGATTGGACATATTCATAAATCAGTTTTGTTATTTCTCTCTGATCCTTTGTTTTGCGGGTAATTTCCAGGACCTTATCAATTTCTGTTTGAGGTAAAACATCCATTCCCTTTATTAAGTTGTAATCCCATTCACCAAATGCTTTCCAGGAGCTCATTGATCCCTTATAGCCACCGTATTCAAAATCGAGAGGGGCAGTATGGATGACAGGAAAATTATACATAGTCTGTATGAAATAATCCTGTTGGATGATTGCCGGAAGATTTTCTTCCTGCCAGGTATATATTTTCTGATCAGATGTTATAACAGAATCAACAGAGTTTTTTAAGTTTTTACCGTAAAATCTGAGTATCATATCTTTTGGAACAAGAAACTGTATTCCCGATTTTTCTACAGATACATCAGGATCATCCTGAAAGTAATATGATGGATAGTTCATTACACTTGTATATTCCTTTTCATACTCATATTCAATTGTGTACGGGAACTTATAAATGGGAAAATAAAGAAGTTTTATCCTGTCATCAGAATAGAAAGAACTACCGGATATTGCGCTTATATCATAAGCATCCGACATGCCCATGACTTTTATTATTTGACCTTTTTCATCGTATATTGTACCTTTAATCTTGTTTATTTTGGAGTATTTGTCGTAGTTTACTGTTAAATATCTGTATCCCTTTGAATTTTCATTTATCAGTGTAATGACCTTTTTTACCCGTTCTACAGTATTGCCTGGTTTAATGATTGTATAAAGACATTGGGAAGATCTGACCACAGCATCGGCCCTTTTTTTCAGGTTGTCGGGAATAGATTCGAATGAATAATTTTGTGATGAGGCTTCCAATACAATTAAAAGCATATAAACGGTAAAAAATAATTTTTTCATACAGGTAAGTAGATTTAAGAATTCTTTTTTAAGACAATTAACTCAGATTGCTTTTTAAGAATTTTTGAGTAAAAATTCCTGATAGAAGAATATTCATCAGGTTGATAAAGAGTCCTATTGACATCAAGTCTGCTTTTTACCTCAATTATATCTCCTGTCTGAACGCAGCTGAACTCATATTTACCGTCATCTTTACCAATATTAATGGTTATATTTTCAGGTTTTTCGACCAATGAATAGCCATCGGGAATCTTTAAGTTAAGAGTGTAATTCTCTGATTGCGGGCATCCAAAATCAACAGGGAATTTGCGTTCGGCGGGTGAAAACGAATTTTTTAAACCTGCTGATGCCAGAAAGGGATTAAAGATTATTTCATTTCCTGCAACCTGGGCCACATCTGAGATACTCAGGCTAAAGGTTTCAGAGACATCAGCATAAAGGTCTTCAAGGTTGTTTATTTTATAATCTGAAATTACAGTATTCGGTGAAAACGACTTAACAATATCAAGATACCCCTCTTCACTTTTCATTCTGACAAGTTTCCTGATATTATAGGCAGAATAGTCCGAGTAAATATTGTCTGCATTTCCTGAGATATTTCCTGACGTATCAAGTGCAACATCAAGATTACGTGAACTATATTGTTTTTCATTATTTTTCAGATCGATAAATTTCGATTCATATTCGTTTATCAGGCGTCCCGTTCCATTCAGACAATCAAACGGCAGAATATTAAACGGGCGCAACGGATCGGTTGCATCGACTATATAGCTCTCACCTTCAATAGTTACATAGGCAACAAGGTAGTTGAATTGCTGAAGCATTGCGGAGTATTGATTGAGACTTCCGTTTGAACGGGTACTTAGAATCAGTGGATCAGCCTTAATACCCACTGATCTGAGCATATCGATAAGTATCATGTTAATCTCTGCAGAGTTGCCTTTTTCTTTTCTGATAACACTTTTGAGAGAAGAGTATGAAGTAAAATCCATTACACCGTTCCAGAGAATATTATTCGAGACATATTTATGTATCTCTTTGAGCTTCGATAAATAATCTTTTTGATTAACAGTAACTTGTTCGGCAAGTGATTTGAGGTTGGTTTTTAATGGTATCCCAAAATCTTTTCTTTCGAGAAGCTTAGTTGTCAGAGTTGAATAAGTCGGAGAAAGCTCCTGGTAAGAGGTGTTTGGAAATTCAACACTGGCAAGTTCGAATGCTATTTTCGTCAAGTGTTCCTTTTCGCTCATGATGTATGGCTCTGGTTTGAATGCAGGCATGTCGCTGGAAGAACATATTATGCTATATATATCGACATATTTTCCAAAGTAAAAAGCTTTTTTTGTGGTAACATTCATCCTGACATCTTTTGCCGAACCTGAAAGTGTTGTTTTGTATTTGAAATATTCCGGATAAGAAACCCTCAGCAAACTGTTTATTACAGGGATATCGGATTGAAACATCCATGGAACAAGAGAGCTGATGGCACTTCCTTTGTAATTAATAACATAGGAATATTCAACAACAGAACCTTCGTGAACATCGGGGAAGTTGAATTTCAATGTTTTATCAAATTCACTGGTTTTTTCAATAATAAAATTCTTTTTAGGGATTTTTGTTTCAATTTTTCCATTATTACCGATATTAAATGTTGAGGCTCTGTATCTGAGAAGATCGTCATCGGATGAATATGGGATCTCAATATTTGCATAATCAAATCCATTACTGTTTACAATCCTGATACGGACATCTCTTTCAAATTCGATATAAAAACCATCTGAATAATTGAGTACCGCAACACCAATATCAGAAAGTATTATGGCATCTGCACCCGGATCAGGTTTATAAGGTTTATTCGATAGCTCTTCAATGGAAATATCTCCAAAAGGCAGCGTAAACTGTGCTGAAACATTCAGGGCAATCAGGCTGAGAACAGCTGCAAAAATCAGTATGCGATATTTTAACATAACAAATATCATATTTCATTTAGTAATTGGGATCAAATTCATAAAAATCAACATATTGTGTTCCGTTATCGGAAGCAATTCCATACCCTATATAAGCTTTATTATTGATAGTAAGTGCAACAGCAGATCTTCTTGCTACAGGCATGTATGATACAAGTGACCATGAGTCATTGGCTGAATTATATCTCCAAATATCATTATAATATGTATCATTATAGTTGCCAGTACCAAAATAGGCATACTCACCGATCACAAATGATATTGCCAATCCTCTTTTAGGGCCCGGGAAATTTGATTTCTGTGTCCAGGTGTCTCCTATCGGATCATATTGCCATACCTGGTTATTTGAAAATACAACATACCCTTTATCAGCTAAAGAAAAATAGGATGAGTAAGAAGGATATGAAGCAGTAGCGGAAGGGAAATCAGATTTTCTTGTCCACAGATATCCATTCACAGGATCACACTCCCATATATCAAACACAAAATGAAAATAAGAATAAGGTGAATAATTAAGCCCAAAGTAAATCTTATTATTTAATGAAAAAGCAACACCGGTTCTATCATTAAAAGGAGTATTTTTAATCGTTTCCCAACCATTTTGAGTTTCATTAAACTTATACATGTACAACGAATTATTATAACCTGTATAATCTTGACCTGATATCAGGTAAAAAGTATCTCTGCAAACCACTTCCCCCATTTTTGCCTTTAAATAAAATTCATTCAAAGTATTAATTTTTGCCCAGGAGGCTCCTGAAGGATCAAATTTGTACATAACGTTGCTGGCTGGTGAGCACAGATATCCATAATTGCCCACGCCTTCTCCATAAATACTCATAAGACCAAAAGTCTCACTGCCAGTTGAGTTTGTTGACATTGCCGGGGCAGGAATCCGAAGCCATTGAGAATTTATTGTAAATTCCTGAGAGGAATATCTTGTATAACCTCCTGTCTTTACCTTAATCTTAAAGGTGCCTCTCGGGATTGCTTCCGGGAAGGTGGCGACAATTTCTGTAGAGGTGGCGCTTTTAATTGGCAAAGAGTATATATCCCATTTAACAGAATCGCCAGACGCAACCGGACTAAAATTTTTTCCTGTTATAGTAATATCATTTCCGGGGAGGACATCGGCAGGTGTTACAGATGATATCTCTGGAGGGTCGAGAGTGAACACATCAGTTGAAATGCCATAACTTGATCCGGCATTAACTTTTATAGTTCGGGGGATACTGTCGATTGTCGTTGGAACCAGGGCAACAATTGAGTTGTCTGAGAAGGATTTTACAATGGCTGATATTGTTCCGAAAGTGACGGTCGGACTACCGGAAGCTGGACTCAGGTTTTCCCCCTCAATTGTAATCTCATCATTGAACGTCCCTGTAAGAGGGTAAATAGTTGTGATTTTCGGATTTGTTACTTTGAAAGTCAAATCTGAACTGGCAGTCTGCTGGAAAACCTTAACTGAAATTGTATAATCTCCTGTTATGCCTGAAGGGACCTTCAATACAATAGTAGAATCATTCATACTGGTTATTTCCGCATTGGTGTTTCCAAAACTAACTGTGGTATTTCCTTTGTGGAAGTATTTTCCATTAATGGTCATCAATGTCCCTCCTGCCCCGCTTATGGGAGTAAAGGATTTTATTTCAGGCCCTTTAAGATGGAATGTCTCTGCAGAAACAATTGTAAAAGGAGAACATTTGTAAATGATGTTCGTGTATTCTTTGGATAGATTATCAGGAACCCTGACTTTTAGTTGTTTAAAATATACAGAATAAATGGTTGAATTAATATTATCAAACTGGACAGAGTTTCTGGAATAAACAGAATTAAAAACACCAGTCAATGTAATATAATCGCCCCATGTCGCTTCCTTTGGACTAAAAGAAAAAAATGGAGTCAGGAGTTTCAAAGAATCTTTTGTGTAGGCAACTGAATTACCAGACAATTCAACAGATAATGCTGATTTTAACGCCACAAGGTCATAAGGGATTAATATATTAATAGTAGTGTCAGTTGAGTTAAAGACATAACATTCAAGAGTATTAAGTCTTACAACATTATTATTAGTAATCCATGAGAAATTCTTTCCTTTAATACAAAGGGTGTCTCCCCAAAATACAGAATTAGGTTCAAATCCATTTATTTGAGGAGCTTCGCTTCCCAGACTTTTAAAAGATGCAATAGGCCCATAGACCATATGATCTGCTGTCTGAACAAAAGGTCTCACATAATAATTTAACCCTTTAACTAAAGTTGTATGAATATCAGCTGTGAAATCTCCGGATTGATTACCGGGACCAAGAAAAATCCGGTCAGAAGTAGAAATTGATAGCGATGCAGTTGTTCCCCAAATAAAACCCTGTTCGGTTATTATTTCTGTCCCGGGAGAAGTAATAATTCCTTTAAAGGTAACACCCTTCTCAGTAATATTCGTAACATTGGCCGTACTTAATCGTGGATAGCTTCTTTGTTGTTCAGTTTCCTCTTCACATGTACTAAACATAAAAACCGAAAATGTGAATAGAAAAATCCATGTAATAGTCTTTAAATTATTATGTTTTCCCATAAAAGGATATTTTGTATTGCTTACAGTAAACAGTTTGCTTAGGATCAAATTTAATGAAAAGAATTATTTTTTAAACAAAATTTTCATTTTTTTCGAATTTATTTATAATTTCGTCTAGACTGTCTGAAAACTTTTATGAAAAAAATTAATCTGCTGTTTCTCGTTCTGTTGTTTTCCTTTTCGGGAGAAATTCTTTATTGTCAGAAACTATTCCGGGATGGTTATATTGTCAAAAAAAATGGAGAATCCATTAACGGCAGGATTGAATATTCTGCAAATCAGAATGCTCCTTCCATCTGTACGTTTAAGAGGTTTGATATAGCCAGAGTAATTAAATATTCCCCAAATGATATCACTGCATTCGGATACAATAACGGAAACCGTTATGAATCAAAAGAATTAAATAATAAGGTGTCATTCTATGAAGTTATTGTTACGGGAAAGATTATTCTTTATTCACGAAACTCCAGTTTTTATGTTGATAAAGATAGTCTTGGCCTGGTTGAAGTAAAAAATGGTTCGACCAGTTATCCTGCTAATGATAACGGGACAGAATTTGAAAATCTGCCGGAATTTCTGCGATTTATTACCGAAGGGAAGGTCGGAAATATTTCAGATAAATTCAACATTAAAAAGGATATAATTAAGCTTATCACTGATTACAATAAAGCATCAGGAAGTAACTTTTATGTTTTCAACAGGACAATGGCTGAAAAGCAGATGAACATTGAAGTTCAGCAATCGGGATCAAACAAGAAAAGATTGGGTGTTATAGCCGGAGTAAATTCATACGGATTGACCCTGACCCCAAAAACAAATAATTATGTACCGAAACCTGAAAAAGAAACCTGCCTGACGGCAGGAATAACATATGAAAGGGTGTTGTCCAGGAAATCTGATAAGCTTTCCTTAAGATTGGATGTACTCTTAAACAAACAGATTTTCTATTGCTATAATGAAACCCAAAATTCTCTGTCTGTTTTTTCACGAGATGATGCTTTTTTTAATTTTACCGGGGTAAAATTTCCGGTTTTGCTTCAATACGCAATTACCGGAAAGAGAATAGTCCCTTATATCAATGGGGGAGGTGCCTGCCAGCTGTTAATAAATTCGGATTACAGGCACATTAATGAATTAGAGGACCTTCCATTTAAATCTGTTTTCATAAATGAAGATAGGAATCTGAAGTTTAAGTCGAAAGAAATCACTGCAATATGCGGATTAGGTGCAAGAACAAGAATCTTCAACAATTATAATCTTTTTATTGAAGTCAGAGCTGAGGCAGGATCAGGATTATTTGATAAAACTTATGAAAATATAACACTTTTCAAACAAAAGTCCTTTCAGCCATCCTTTCTTCTCGGCATAACATTCTAGAAAGCAAGTTGCATGCACCGGATCAGGACAATGCAATAACCTTTGGTTTTTTTATACCTTTGCCATGTTAATATAGCAAATGAAATGAGCATACTGGACCGGTTTTTCAGAAAGAAAGATCCTTTTAAGGATGTACCTGCCTTCAAACAGATTATGGTAAATGTAAAGATGGAAGAGAAAGCTTTTCTCGAGAGGATAGAAAAGATACTTCCTGTTATCAGTTGTAAGAAAAGCCAAAGTGAAGATGTTGGCACCGCAGATGATCAGGCCCGGCAGGTCAGTGAAGGTTCTCAGCCGATATCATATCCTGTTAATTTTGATGAAGATCTGTCGATATACCTCGAGATTGTTGATGGTTCACAATGCGAAATGCTGCTGAATAAACAGATTATAATTGCAAAGGATAAAGTTTCTCCCGATCAGCTGGTTGGCAAAGCTTTTGCAAACCTTTTTAAACAGATTGAAGACAAGATATCAATCTCAATGCAGAGTGAAGATATTGGTATATTGTCGGGTTGCAATAACCATGAGTCCAGTCTTGTTCTGGTAAACGAGGTCTGGAAACTTATAAAGGATAAGATACAGTCTGATGAGATCGTTTTCGGTATACCTGCAAAAGATGTTCTAATCTTTACTGCAGCAGACAGGGAGGAAGCAGTCGGACAACTGAACCAGAAGGTAAAAGAGATATTTAATGATGAAACTCATCCGGAAAAGATCAGCAGTAAGCTATACATCCTGCAAAAAGATGGGAGCACAAAGATCTTTACTGTTTAGCTTTACGGGGCCTGAACATAACCAGAGGCAGGCATTCATCTCATTTGCAGGCAATAGTATGATTCAAACGGGAGATACTTTCTAAAGCCAGAGAATGCATATGTCTTGTCCTCAATAAAAAAGTTTTCCCAAAAAGCATGAGTTGCTTTTTGGGAAAACATGTAAAAGAAGGTGAACCTTTTATAATTTCAGCAGTGCGTCTGCAGGTCATTTTTTATCCCACAAACAACGGACAGAAAACCCTGTTTTCTTATTATTATAAGAAGAGTTGGCATAGGTTGTATAGGTGTCAACATTAAAGGTTTTTGCATTTGCATTATCAGGTGTATTTTCTGTAGCCGACCACCACTTACCATAGTTTCCGAGGCCGGAAAATTGTCCGCTATATTCACGATAGCCGGCAGGCATAGCTGTGAAATAGGTTACGTTGGTGGCTCCGTCGTTTGGGCTGTTCCAGAAATCTGTTCCTGAAGCTTTCAGTTTGCCTCCTGCAACATATGTTCCGCCAAGTTCTTCTGTAAGGGTGTTCCATTCAGCTTCAGTTGGTACATGCCAGCCTGTGGGGCACACATTCCTGCTGTCATTTACTGTGTACCAGGTATATAACCGGCCATAATCGGTGACTTTGGTTTCATCTCCACTATAAGCCCATTGATATTTTGGAGTATTTTCTCCGGATAAATCTTCCAATGGAGAAGCAGAAGTTCCAATAAGATCCCCATTGCTGTATTTTGTCGTTTTAAGATTTTCCATCATCCAGACCTGGTCGCCAATAGTGATGGTTTTATATATATTTCCGTCAGCATCGCTGACTAT
>DAOQAX010000023.1:0-16498 GCA_035354395.1 Bacteroidales bacterium
TCCGACATTACAAGAGTACAGCAAAAAAGTAGTAAATTGCATATTAAGAAAAAAATACGTTCCCATAAATTGATTCAAAATTACTACCATGGAAAACGGCAGGGAGATCAAACATTTTTCTGGGGGGAGAAGGTACAGCAATGATGAAATAACTGTATACTGGAAACCTTCGGCATGTGTTCATGCAACATATTGTTACCGGGAGCTTATTGAAGTTTTCGATCCTGGCAGGAGACCTTGGGTTGATATGAAAGGTGCATCAACTGAAAAGATAATTGAAGTTGTAAATATGTGTCCGACAGAAGCTCTTACATGGAAATGGAATGATGAATCAAAAAATGTTCAGATCGGTGAAGATCAGCTGAATCATATTAATTTCAAGAGGCCTGATCTCATAAACAAATCTGATTCTGATTATGAAGACATTCCTGTATCGGTTAAAATCATGGCTGACGGGCCAATTATACTTAAAGGAAATTTTACCCTGCGTTATGATGGTAACAGTAAGGATTTTCATCAAAACATGATTTCAATATGCAGGTGCGGCGGAAGTGACCAGCAACCATTTTGTGACGGCCGGCACAGAAAAATCGGCTTTAACGGTTAATGTTTCAGATATGGAAGAGAATAATAGCAAAAAATCAGAGGCAATTGCTGAAGTTATTAAGTCAGGGCCTCTGAAAGTCACAGGGAACTTTACATTGAAAGATGTTAAGAGGAATACCGAAGACTCACCGTCTGAAGTATGGCTTTGCCGGTGCGGAAGATCAGGGAACCAACCATATTGCGACAATTCACATAAAAAATAAAAACTGCAGCCTCCTTACCTGGCAACAACATGGAAACAATTCTGGCCTCTTTCGTATGTGGCCCAGCATTTTTTTTCTGCCCTTAACTGCCAGATCACTTCTGCCAGAGCCTCTTTTAAATATTTATTATCACAATTTGTCAAAAACAATTTCCGTGCAATAAACCTCTTATAGGTTATGTCAAAAGCATTGCCATAAAGATGCGGACTGTTTGCTGAAGCATTGGAATTGTTGCTCTTGAGACTTTTCATGTTCTCAGTCTGTCTTGTCATTGATGTCACAATAAACTTTGCTCCCCTTATCCCTTCCCTGAGGTTTTTTCCCTGAACCTTCTTCCTATTTCTTCTATGAGAGCTTTACTTTCTTTTGTAACATATGGAGAACTATATTTCATGTCTTCAATAATATACTTATTACCACTTCTTACTCTCACCAGCTTTCCCTCAGAAATTTTTTCTTTAAGCTCGGTTTCATTTCTGCTGGCTTTTACACCTCTCAACTTTGCAGCATCCGAATAATTGACAAGTCTGTCATTCAGTTTTATACTATAATTCTTTTGTCTGTAATCCAGACAACGGGTGCTGAAAAAAGAGGATAAATGATTCCCGGTGAACCTGTCAATAAAATAAATCAGTGCGATAATTAAGAGGAGAGCAAAAATTATTTTAAGAACAGAAGCAAGGTATACCCCATGAAATTTCATTATCAGAGATTGTATTAAAGCTGATTCCAGTAAAAATTTATATTGGATTTATTTTAATTAAGGACTTTTGTAACAAGTTCGGCTGCTTCTCTGAAAGAGACTGCCGAAAGAACCTGTAATCCTGAATTATCAATGATTTTTTTTGCCTCTTCTGCATTTGTTCCATTCAGGCGTACTATCACCGGCACTTTTATTTCTCCTATCGAATTATAAGCTTCAACTACGCCATTAGCGACTCTGTCGCATCTGACTATTCCGCCGAAGATATTGATCAGGATTGCTTTAACAGCCGGATCTTTAAGTATTATTCTGAAACCAGCCTCTACAGTTTCCGGATTGGCAGTTCCGCCGACATCGAGAAAATTGGCAGGAGAACCTCCGGAAAGTTTTATAATATCCATTGTTGCCATGGCAAGTCCGGCACCATTGACCATACAGCCTACATTCCCGTCAAGTTTAACAAAGTTAAGTTTATGTTTTCCTGCTTCAACCTCCACCGGATCTTCCTCGTCAATGTCTCTCATAGCAGCAAGATCAGGATGTCTGAACAAGGCATTGTCATCAAGAACAAGTTTGCAATCGACCGCCAGCACCCTGTTATCGCTTGTCTTCAATACAGGATTAATTTCAAGCAGTTGCGCATCACAGCCCCTGAAAGTTGCATAAAGACCCGTGAGGAATTTCTGCATATTTTTAAATGCCACACCCGATAATCCAAGTTTAAATGCGATATTACTTGTCTGAAATGGCCGCAACCCTATACCTGGATCTATTTCTTCATTAAATATTTTATCAGGTGTTTTTTCAGCAACCTCTTCAATTGACATTCCGCCTTCCGGGGAATACATAAATATATACCTCCCCTTGTTTCTATCGAGCAAAAGACTTATATAAAATTCTCTTGGTTCAGATTCTCCTTTATAATAGACATCCTGGGCTATCAGCACCCTGTTTACTCTTTTTCCTTTCGCTCCTGTTTGCGGAGTAATCAGATTCATTCCGATTATCTGGCCCGTAAGACTACCGGCTTCATCAATCGATTTTGCAAGTTTTACTCCTCCCCCTTTTCCTCTTCCCCCGGCATGTATCTGAGCTTTAACTACGAAAAAATCCGATCCGAATTTTTCATTTAATTGTCTGGCTGCAATCATTGCCTGCTCAGGATTTTCGGCAACAAATCCTTCCTGAATATCAACATTATAAGCTTTAAGCAATGATTTGCCCTGAAATTCATGAATATTCATCTTAATTGAATTTAGTTAAAAGAGCAATTCCTCATTAAAAATCCTCTGATTACAAAATAACAACAATTAACAGATTAATTATTTATTTTCGCGTAAAAAACATGCGCAAGCTTCTAAATAACGAACTCAAAAGAATAACTGTGGAACAGTTCAAAAAGGCTGAAAAATCGCCTTTTATAGTAATCCTCGATAACGTAAGAAGTCAGAGCAACGTCGGTTCGGTTTTTCGTACTGCCGATGCCTTCCGTACCGAAGCGGTATACTTATGCGGAATAACATCACAACCTCCTCACAGGGAAATTCAAAAGACCGCACTCGGAGCAACTGAGTCTGTGCCATGGAAGTATTATCAAAAAACAATTGATGCTGTGACTGATCTGAAAAACCAAGGCTATAAGATAATTGGTATTGAACAGGTTGAAGGGTCAGTTGCACTACAGGATATGAAGATTGCAAAAGGAGAAAGATATGCTCTTGTATTTGGAAATGAAGTTAACGGAGTTGACCAGGAAGTGGTGGATAACTGCGATGAATGTGCAGAGATACCTCAGTTTGGGACCAAACATTCTTTTAACATTGCAATAAGCGCAGGAATAGTGTTGTGGGAACTGAACAGGAAGATGTTTATAAAATAAAAAGCTGCCCTTTTGAGGCAGCTCTTTATTTATTATCTAAAGTTCCTACTGAACTGTTGATTTGAATGTATCATCGCTGAAGTACTTTGCAAATTCAACATCTGTTTTTGCATAAGCTTTCCAGTCAGCATTGAATCCGATTGCTTCGCGAAGATTATTGAGCATGTAGTTTCTGTCGTCAAGACGAGCACCTACAATTGCTTTCAGATATGAAGGTTTTCCGCATTTGCATGGTTTCAAAGCTTCGAGAGTTGTTTTTGCTTTGTTTGTGTCGCCTTTCAGCAGCTGTGCAAGAGCAAGGTTGCATGAAGGTTCTGTTCCGAAGAAATTAACAGCTTTGTCATATTCCCCTTTGGTAATAGCTATTGTTCCAAGACCAAATTTTGATTCAGGAGAAGATGAAGTCATTGATGTAAAATATTCTTCTGCTTTAGCAAAGTCGCCTTTTACAATTGATGCAAAACCAAGGTTGTTTTTAACTACGTCATTGTTTTCGATTGCTTTTGCTTTTTCAAAAGAAGCAACTGCATCATCAGTTTTTCCTGATTCCAGATATGCGCATCCAAGATTATTATGAGCACTTACAGATTTAGGATAAACTTCTGTTGCTATTTTGTAATAGCTGAGTTGTTCATTAGCATCTTTGGTAAGAGTAGCTGCATAGAGAATTTCGTCTACGCTTAATGCTTTAGGATCTGACTTGATCTGAGCAAGAATCTGCTCATCGCTACGGCCGATCTTATCTACATTAACCATCAGTTTTGATCTTCTCAGTCTTGGAAGGATGTCTGTTTTAAGAGTTTCGAAAGCACTGGCCATATTCTTAATTTCCTTCTCGCGAACTTCAGGATCAGCATACATTGAAAGAACACGCAGGATAAGATCTTTGTCCTGGATAGATGAACCTTCTACTTCTGATTTGAAACCGTCCCAGTCTTCAGCTGTGGTTTTGTTATCAAAGAAACCAGCTGCCTTAGCTGCTTCGATTTTCTTGAATTCTTTCTCAATATATTTATCAGCTGCAGTACCTCTGTTCTTTGAAAGTTTTTCGTTCAGCTCAAATTTTCCATCAGGTGAAGCATAGGAACTGATAACTGTGTTTTTGAATTTACGGTCAGGATCAGTATTAACGTTTTTGATATATTCTTTAAGAAGAGCGATATCTTCAGCTTTAAGTTCCTTAGCCTGAAGATCTGATCTGTTAATAACATAATTGATGTCAGCAGCCTGAACTTCAGGAACTATTCTCTGCCATTTATCAGGAATAATAACCGGTTTAGCTGATTTCTCCACCAATGTTGATGTTGCAATCACACCATCAGCAAGTTTAACAGGATCAAAATCAAGACTCTTGGATCCTCTTGTAGCTTTTGTTCTCAGCATCAACTGGGAAACTTTCATTTTCTCATTGTAAGGAACTGAGCTTGTGTAGGTAAAATCTCCACCATTGTAGGAAATAACTTTATTATTAGCCTGCACTTTCTCTCCCTGGAGCACCTGTACCTTATCGAAAGCAACTTCGCCGCCTTCGTATACTAAAACTGGAGTAGCGGTAACAGTGGTCTTTTTATCAAAATAGCTTGCAGGGAAAGTACCTTTTATTGTTACAGGTACCATACCAGCATGAGCTTCGAGTACTTTAGGAGTAACCTCATACTTGATCAAGTTTGAGTTTTTCTTCATCTTATTCAGACCGCTGCAACTTGACAAAACAGCTGCGGCCAGAATAAGGATAAAATAGCTTCTGAATTTTTTCATAGTTAAAAGTGTTATTTGTTTATGATTCCTTGTAAATCTGTTTATAACAAAATTTATATTTGATTTTTAACGTAAATGCAAATTTAAAATAAATATATCACAATAGAAGAAATAAAATAAAAAAATTATAAAATCACTTTATTCAGACCCTCAGGATAATTGCGTGAAAAAATGCTCTCTATCAGTCTGGAGTAATGATCTTCATCAGCCACAAAATCAATTTCATTTATATCAATAACAAGGTATTTGTTTTCAGGGTTTTGTTTAAAGAAGGTAAAATAACTATCCTGAATCTTCCGAAGGTATTCTTCAGTAATTGATTTCTCATATAAACGGCCTCTTTTCTCAATATTGGAAAGCAGCCTGCACGGATTCATATGAAGGTAAACGTAAATATCCGGTTTGGGGAGCGATCCGTATATAATATAAAATATCTGCCGGTAAAGGTTATACTCATCACCTTTAAGCGTTGAAGCAGCAAAAACAAGTGATTTTGTAAAGTAATAATCAGCCACAGTGAACGATTTAAACAGATCACGTGGAACCAGCTCTTCCTTAAGTTGTTTGTATCTGCTTGCCAGAAATGACAATTCGAGAGGAAAAGAGTATTTTTCAGGATCGCTATAGAACTTCGGAAGAAAAGGATTGTCTTCAAAACGTTCAAGTATAAGGCTTCCATTAAACTGATTTGCAATTCTCGTTGCAAGTGTTGTTTTTCCGGCTCCTATATTACCATCAATGATTATATAATTGTATTTGACATCCATTTCATGAAACTATTGGTCTGTAACAAGAAATCAAAAATAAAAATTGAATGGCAAACAACAAAAAAAGAATCCCGCAACTGCGGGATTCTTTTTATTTGTTATCCTGAGTATGTTCAGAATCTTGTTTTTCTTTTTCCTGACGCGGAGGACGCGGAAGCAGTGCTTTCCTTGATAGTTTAATCTTCCCTGTTTTTTGATCGATTTCAATAATCTTAACCTCCACTTCCTGTCCTTCTTTCAGAACATCTTCAACTTTCTGGACTTTCTTCCATTCAATTTCTGAAATATGAAGCAATCCGTCTTTGTTAGGAAGTATTTCTACAAAAGCACCAAACTGGACAATTGTTTTTACTTTCCCTTTATATACCTGTCCTACTTCAGGAACTGTAACAATTTTCTTTACCCAGTCGAGAGCAGCTGTAATTATTTCTGCATTCTCTCCAAAAATATTTACGTCGCCGTGTCCATCTTTCTCTTCAACAACAATTGTTGCTCCTGTAACACGCTGTATCTCCTGGATAACTTTTCCACCAGGACCTATCAGGGCGCCAATCATCTCTTTGGGGATAGTAAGCATCTCAATCCTTGGAGCATGTGGTTTAAGTTCAGGACGTGGTTCAGCAATAGTCTGGGTCAGTATATCAAGTATATGAAGCCTGCCGGCCTTTGCCTGATGAAGAGCTTTTGTCAGAACCTCAAACGAAAGACCTTCCACCTTGATATCCATCTGAGTGGCAGTGATTCCATCACGTGTACCTGTCACTTTGAAGTCCATATCACCAAGGTGATCTTCATCGCCAAGAATGTCAGAAAGAACAGCATATTTATCTGAGTTCTTATCTGTGATCAGCCCCATTGCAATACCTGAAACAGGTTTCTTCAGCTTGATACCTGCATCCATAAGAGCAAGTGTTCCCGCACATACGGTAGCCATTGAAGATGAACCGTTAGATTCCAGGATATCTGATACAACCCGTATTGCATATGGATTTTCCTCGTCGGGAGGCATCATGTTTTTAAGTGCCCTGTGGGCCAGGTTACCATGGCCAATTTCTCTTCTGCTTATTCCACGTGCGGCTTTAGCTTCGCCGGTAGCAAACGGTGGAAAATTATAATGCAGAACAAATTTCTCCGTTCCTTTATTGAGAACATCATCAATAATCTTTTCGTCTAATTTGGTGCCCAGGGTTACTGTGGTAAGTGACTGGGTTTCTCCTCTTGTAAACAAGGCTGAGCCATGAGTTGCTGGAAGAGGATCTATTTCACATGTGATAGGCCTTATCTCGTCTAACTTTCTTCCGTCAAGACGTATATGCTCATCAAGGACCAGTCGTCTGGAAGCCTCTTTCAGAACGTCGTGATAATATCTCTTTGCAAGAACTTCATCAACAGGATTTTCTTCAGTGTACTGACTGAGGAACTCTGTAATGACAGCCTCGAAGTTTTCTTCACGTTTATGCTTATCAGCAGTACATGTTTTAGTGGCCTGGTAACATTTGTCATAGGTCTCATCCCATATTTTTTTCCTCAGATCTTCATCGTTTGTCTCGTGGCAATAGCTCCTCTTTACTGTAGACCCAACCTCCTGAGCAAATTCCATCTGCGCCTTGCAATGAACCTTAATTGCCTCATGTGCTGTTTTAAGAGCTTCGAGCATCTCTTCTTCCGAGACTTCTTTCATCTCGCCCTCAACCATAAGGATATTCTCATATGTTGCACCGACCATCAGGTCCATATCGGCTTCCTTAAGTTGAGTAGCAGTCGGATTAACAACAAACTTTTTATTTATCCTGGCAACCCTTACCTCTGACATTGGACCATCAAAAGGGACGTCCGAAACAGCCAGTGCTGCAGAAGCAGCCAGACCAGCCAGGGCATCAGGCATAATATCCAGATCGGCAGATACAAGGCTGACTGTAACAAATGTTTCTGCATGAAAATCGGCAGGAAACAGAGGCCTCAGAGCCCTGTCAATAAGCCTTGATATAAGAATCTCATAATCTGACGGACGAGCTTCTCTTTTCAAAAATCCTCCAGGTATGCGGCCCGAAGAGGCATACTTTTCTTTATACTCAACTGACAGCGGCATAAAATCTGTATCTTCCTTTGCTTCTTTTGCCGACACAACAGTGGCAAGCAGCATTGTCTTACCCATTTTTAATAAAACTGCTCCATCGGCCTGTTTAGCCATTCTGCCAGTTTCAAGGGTTATTGTCCTCCCGTCGCCGAGATCAATTGTTTTCTCTTTAATTTTAAACATTCTATATAAATAATTAATGAAGGCTGAAATTACAAAATATTTTAGATAGTATAAAAAAAGGCAATTTCAAATTGCCTTTTTACTCTTTATCTACGTAATTTCAACGCTTTTACGATTTCACGATACCGCTCGATATCTTTTTCCTTAAGGTAGTCTAACAATCTTCTTCTTTTACCTACAAGTTTAGTCAGTGCCTGCTGGGTACTGAAATCTTTCCTGTTCTTCTTTAGGTGTTCGGTAAGATGATTGATCCTGTACGAAAACAACGCTATCTGGCCTTCTGCCGTACCTGTATCAATTTCAGAGGATCCAAAGGTCTTGAAAAACTCCTGTTTCTTTTCAGTTGTTAAATACATATCTTTAATTAAAATATTGTTTATCCATAAATAAATCGAGTCGCCAATTTTGGAACGCAAAAATAAGGCTTTTTTATGTAAATAATCAAACAATTGTCTTTTTTTTTACAAAGTTCTTGAATTTTTATTTGTTACAGGAACAGATGCGTGTGAAAATTTGCCGTTTCTGAGTACATAATAAAGATGAAAAAATGGGGCTGGAAGTTGCGTTGAGGTGAGGTTAATAATCAGAATTTTCAAAGGCTTTATCAAGGTTTTTCGTGTTTTCGTCAAAAGAAAAAAATCATGGCTCAAGAAGTAGTTCATTTTGATTCCTGAACTTTTTGCCCATGCTTATCAGTTTGTTCCCGATACGACAATCGAGGCATCGTCTCTTTTTGCAATATTCATTTCTAAGCTGGATAAGAGCCTGGGAATAAAAAGCCGACTCAGCATCTATCCCGGCAGTTTTCCAATCGTTTATTATTACATTCTCCTCTGCATCGATGTTTTCGAGGAATGCGAGCGCTCTTTCACAAATATCCTGACGATCTCTCATCTTACCATAGATAAATAAAACAGGGATTACTGCATTAATCAGTAAAATGTCGGTTGCCTGCGATCCGGTACTCTTTGTAACCCTCCGGCTTTCTTTCCCGAAAACAAAATGGTTATCCCAATAATTAGATGCATTTATACTAAACGCTTTTTTAAGCTGCGATATATCAGTGGCTTCCAGCACCTTCGAAAACAAACCACCCGAAACGGAGAGCAATGCCGCCAGCTGCGATATCCGTACTGTCGGGAAATTCACCGGACGTAACCTGGAAAATTTCCATATCCAACCATGTAAAGGCTGAAGGGAATATTTTGTTGACAATATCCTGTACTCTTTAATCAGATCGAGGTAGTATTTATCATTAATCGCTTCTTTGAAAAGCCCCTCCTCAAGCATTCCT
This sequence comes from Bacteroidales bacterium, assembly GCA_035354395.1. GTDB lineage: Bacteria > Bacteroidota > Bacteroidia > Bacteroidales > VadinHA17 > LD21. The sequence continues at coordinate 9,471 of DAOQAX010000023.1, forward strand.
GCTGTTCCAAAAAGAAGAGCTTCTATCTGGAATATGTTATCGGCATGTTTTCTTATTATCCTGAACGGGATGGCAGTTGCAAGCATCTCAAAAGGTTCGGTATTCACCCTGAAACCGAAATAACGGGACAATAACCGGTAAAACAATTCTTCCCAATCATTACCTGTTTCTGAAAATATCCTGGTAACCATTTCCGATTTATTCTGTAATCTTTCAATTACAAGGGAGTTTAGCCAGTGTCGTATAAGCACACTGTCAATTTTTGCAACTTCATCCTGGCAGGCTATTATACAAGGATTATTTATCAGGAAGATATATTTATCGTATAAACCCGGCTCAAAATCTAATTTAACGGTCAGTAATTCTGATCCTTTTGTATTGAAGACTTTTTTATCCTTTTCAAGAACCACATGAAGTATTACATTATCAAATGCAGGATCGTTCTGATGTCCGTGACTATCAAAATGAGACGATTTAAGATGGACCTCAACATTCCCGGCCCATACAGTCCCGTCAACTGATATCCGGGCATTGAAAAAATCGGGACCGGAATCACGGTTGTATTCACCGGGATTTAATACAATAATATGATTCCCTTCCTTATCAAACAGGTTATCACGGTCATAAAGACCATATTTCCACAGGTAATGAAGAAACTCTTCTTTCATTTTTAGCACAAATTAATACAGCGGGAGTATAAATTTATGAAAAAAGGCGCAAGAGCGCAAGAGCTTTACGGCGTAAAAGTGGAAAAAAAGGAATGAAGTCCGGAAGACTGCAGAACAATGATATCAGATCAGTTTATGCTCTGCAAGATACTTTTCCATTTCGAGCTGGATTTCCATTGCTTTCAGTCCGGCTACCTTATCAAAGTTCTCTGTACTATCTGCAAAGATGATACCTCTTGAAGAGTTTACAATAAGACCACATTTGCTGTTCATTCCATAATGAGCGACATCCATGAGGCTTCCGCCCTGAGCTCCGATACCAGGTACCAGAAGGAAATGGTCAGGGGCTATCTGCCGTATCTCTTTCAGTGTTTCAGCACGCGTTGCCCCAATAACATACATCATATTATTAATGGTTCCCCACTTTTCTGATACTGTTATTACCCTTTCGAAAAGTTTTATTCCGTCTTCATTATGATATTGGAAATCATCAGCTCCCTTATTTGAGGTAAGCACAAGAAGCACAACCCATTTATCTTTACAGGAAAGGAATGGAGTGACAGAATCCTCTCCCATATAGGGAGCAACAGTTATAGCATCAAAAGGCATATTCTCCAGGAAAGCTTTTGCATACATTCGTGAAGTATTTGCTATATCTCCGCGTTTCGCATCAGCTATCAGAAAAAGATCGGGATAATTTTCCTTTATATACCGTACTGTTGATTCAAGTGATGTCCACCCTTTTGTTCCGTTGCATTCATAAAAAGCAACATTGGGCTTGTAAGCTATAGCATATTTGTGGGTTGCATCAATAATCCTCTTATTGAATGCAAATACAGGATCCTTTTCTTTTAAAAGGAAAGAAGGTATCTTTTCAATTTCAGAATCAAGTCCTACACAAAGGAAGGAGTGCTTCCTGACAATATTTCCGAACAATTTACTATGATCCATTATCAATATTTTTAGATATTGCTTTCTTTAAGACGTTCAGCATTTTCAGCCATTCTGAGTTTGTCGAGAACCTCCTGAATATTTCCATCCATGATGGATGGCAAATTATAAATAGTCAGGTTAATCCTGTGATCGGTCATCCTTCCCTGAGGATAATTGTATGTCCGGATTTTTGCAGAACGATCGCCTGTAGAAACCATCGTCTTTCTCTGTTTGGATACCCCATCAAGATATTTCTGGTATTCAAGATTATAAAGTCGTGTTCTTAATTCTTTTAAAGCCTTATCAAAATTTTTCAGCTGCGACTTCTCATCCTGGCAGGTAACTACAATACCTGAAGGGATATGAGTGAGCCTTATTGCCGAGTATGTTGTATTAACCGACTGACCACCCGGACCGGAAGAACAATATGTGTCTTTGCGTATATCTTCCATTCTAAGATCAATATCAAACTCATCAGCTTCAGGTAAAACAACAACTGATGCTGCAGATGTATGAATGCGTCCCTGGGTTTCAGTCTGAGGAACTCTCTGTACACGATGGACGCCCGACTCATATTTCATTATTCCGTAGACTCCTTCACCGGTCAGAGTGAAAACTATTTCCTTGTAACCACCAGCAGTTCCTTCGGAGGCACTATTAACATCAACTTTCCACCCTTTTGATTCAAAATACTTGCTGTACATTCTGAAAAGATCGCCGGCAAAAATACTGGCTTCATCGCCACCGGTTCCTGCCCTTATTTCCATAACAGCATTTTTATTATCTTCCGGATCTGAAGGGATGATCAACATCTTGATCTCTTCCTCCATCACGGGTAAATGGGAGCTAAGTTCGTCCAGTTCGGCTTTTGCCATCTCGCGCATCTCGTCATCTTTTTCTGACGCAAGTAACTCCTTTGCATTATCTATATTGCTAAGGGCAAGTTTATACCTGTCGTATGACTCTACTATAGGAAGCAGTTCTTTATATTCTTTATTCAGTTTGACATATCTCTTCATATCCGAGAGAATCTCGGGTTGTGTAAGAAGATCCCCAACCTCCGCAAACCTCGATTTCACGCCCTCAAGCTTCTCAAGAATGATATTGTTTGCCATAGAATGCTAATTTTTCCGGGTGCAAAGATAAAAAGAAATGGGAAAATAAACAGGGGAAAAGCTTTGGTACCCTGTAACCCTATCTGACTGAAAACCTAATATTCAAATGTCCCTAATTCAGAACTTATAGTAATCTTCTTTCCTGCACAGGATTCACAATGTCCGATTATTCTGGCATCAAGGTTAAACCCTGATGCAATGCTAATGATTTCATCAGCATTCTTCTCGTCAGTGAAAATTTCGAACCGGTGACCCATATTAAAAACTTTATACATATCCTTCCATGGGGTCCCCGATTGTTCATGAATAATCCGGAACAATGGTGGTAAAGGGAACATGTTGTCTTTCACAACATGCATATTATCAATAAAATTTATAACCTTTGTCTGTCCTCCACCCGAGCAATGGATCATTCCGTGAATCTCCTGACGCATTGACCCGATTACTTTTTTTATTACTGGCGCGTAGGTGCGCGTTGGAGAAAGAACCAGTTTGCCGGCATTGACATCTAACCCTTCAACAGGGTCAGTAAGTTTATACTGGCCCGAATATATCAGGTCATACGACATAGCCGTATCAAGACTTTCCGGATATCTCGAAGCAAGGTAAGGAGCAAAAATATCATGTCGGGCAGAGGTAAGTCCATTGCTTCCCATTCCTCCATTGTATTCTTTTTCGTAGCTTGTCTGTCCTGATGATGACAATCCTATAATAATATCTCCATCTTTGATATTATGGTTTGATATCACATCAGCCCTCTTCATCCGTGCAATAACAGTTGAATCAACAACTATGGTTCTGACAAGATCTCCGATGTCGGCAGTCTCACCACCAGTTGACCATATGCCAATTCCAAGATTCCGAAGCTCCTCAAGCACCTCTTCAGTGCCATTAATTACAGCTGAGATCACTTCCCCCGGAATATAGTTCTTGTTTCGTCCGATAGTCGATGATAACAGAATATTGTCACAGGCACCAACACAGAGAAGATCATCAATATTCATTATTATGGCATCCTGGGCTATCCCTTTCCATACTGAAAGATCACCTGTCTCTTTCCAGTAGACGTATGCAAGAGATGACTTGGTTCCTGCCCCATCGGCATGCATTATATTGCAATAATCTTTATCGCCTCCCAGAAAGTCGGGGACAATTTTACAGAACGCTTTAGGATACAAGCCCTTGCTAATGTTTTTTATTGCTGCATGTACATCTTCTTTTGAGGAAGAGACTCCTCTTCTGCTATATTTCGATTCGCTGGCCATAGTTATAAATCAAATCGCGAAGATAGAAAAAATGATGAAGCAAAAACATGTACCTGTCCTGATTTTAACCTTCTGTATATATGCACTGTCATAAACAGGCTATTTCTTAGGAGACTCATAATCTGTTCTTAATACCTTGAATTCGGTTCTTCGGTTTATCTGATGGGCTATTTCTTTCTGCTCTTCATTTGCAAGAGTGTTAATATATTGTTCTGTAAGAGTAACCCCTGATTTCAGGAATGGATTTTGTCCGGCGATCTCAGAGTCGACGACTTTTGGTGAAGATTCACCATAGCCTTTTGCCGAGAGCCTTTCAGGCTCAATACCTTTGTCAATAAGATATTGTACGACTGCCTGTGCTCGTTTCTGTGAAAGGTCCTGATTATATTCTTCCGTATCGCGCGAGTCGGTATGCGACATAAGTTCAATAGTGACATTAGGATTGTCAAGAAGGGTCTCAACCAGTTTATCAAGTGAGATCATTGATTCGGGACGAAGATCCCATTTGCCAAAATCATACAGAATGTTAGGCAATTCTATTGGTTTATCAGTAGCAGTCAGCATAATGGTGACCATAAACTCACGACTTTTCTCCTGACCTTTTGTTGTGGCTTTTTCTTTACCATTCAGGTACCCTCTTTTTGAAGCGAGGAAAATATAATCAACATTGGCTTTCAGATCAAACTTAAAATCACCGCCAGTTCCTGTCTCTGCCTGAAGGTTTGAGCCATCACTTGCAATAAGCTGAACAAGAGAACTTGTGATAGCCACACCTGTTTTTTCATCCTTTACAAGTCCCGTGACACTGAATTTCAACGGTGGCAATTCAAAGGCATACAAATCATCGTTGCCTTTTCCTTTTCTGGTTGAACTGAAAATACCACGTTCATTCTCATTCTCGAAAACAATTCCAAAATCGTCGGCAAAACTGTTAACCGGCGCTTTAAGATTCTGTACAATCCAGTTCCCGTCAGGTTGTTGCTTTGCTTTAAAGATATCGAGTCCTCCCATCCCTATCTGTCCGTCGGAGGCAAAATAGAGTGTCCCGTCTTTCCTGATGTAGGGAAAGAGTTCATCTCCCGGAGTATTGATATCAGGTCCAAGATTAACCGGTTTGGACCAGGCTCCTCCCCTTTCCGAAGTCGTCTTCCAGATATCCTTATTGCCATATCCGCCTGCCATGTCTGATACAAAATACAAGGTCGAACCATCGGGCGAGAGAGCCGGGTGAGCTGCCACTATAGAATCAGGAAGGATTCCTAAATTCTTTGGTTCTCCCCAGGTGTCGTCTGATCTGACTGAATGCATTATAACACAGCCTTTTTTCTCACGTTTCCCAACCTCACATCTGGTAAAATAAATATCTTTATAATCAGATGACAGAACAGGTGTTCCATCTTCGAACTCACTATTTAAAACTTCGACAGGTACCGGGGTGCTCCATTTCGATTTCTTATCCATCCTGCTTTCGAAAATATCTGTATAACTCTGGCCGGTAGCTCCATGAACCTTATTGCCTGCTGCATCATCGCGCGATGATGTAAAATAGATCATTCCGAAATCGTCACGCCCGTAAGCAGGACTAAAATCAGATTCTTTTGAATTTAAATCCTTTAACTCCTCTACCTTATATGCTTCAGGGTTTCTGAGCCATTCAAGAGCCAGCTCACATGATCGGATCTCCTGATCAGCCCTTGCGTCAGAAGGGACTACCTGTTTATATTTTTTAAATTCTTCTATTGCCATCTGGTGTTTACCGTTCTTCTTCATCGATTCAGCAAGCCAGTATTGAGCTTCGGGTTTTGAATATGACGATTTTACTGCCAGCTTGTACCATGTCTCTGCATTTTTAGGATCATTGGTAAGGCGATAGCATTCGGCAATCATATATACCAGTTCATCCCTTGAGCTTCTGTCAGATTTTTTAGTTTTTGAATAAGCCTCTTTAAACAGATCTATAGCATCAAAATATTCCCCGGCGGTGAAAGAAGAGTATGCCTTTTCAGTTTTTCGTTTCTGGGCATCAGCATCAGGAATAAATAAGGTGAACAATAATAAAATGAGCAATAATGTTTGTTTCATAATTCCGTCTTCATTTCGCCATAAAAATAATCAATTTAAGGAATTCCTTTATTAAAATTAACGTACCCGGATCACAATTATTATAAAAAGCTGCTTTGTGATATATATAAGAAAGCAGGGATGCTGCATGCAACGTCCCTGCCAATCAAATGAATGAAAAAAAACTTTATCTTGTGAAGAGCAACTCCCTGTATTTTGGAAGCGGCCATATTTCATTGTCAACGATAAGTTCGAGCTTATCTATATGAGTACGGATCTCTTCGAGGTAAGGCTTGACTTTTGTTTCATAAACAATTGCCTTTTCATATGAATCTGTTATAATATTTGCTTTTTTGCGTTCCTCAATCATATCGGTGACAAGAGTCTTGATTGCTGAGCTGTGGTTTGAGATAGTCACTATCAGGTCTTTGCGGACACCGGCAAGCTTCTCATACTCCTCATCATTAAAGATATCTCTCAGACCTTTAACATTCTCCACAAGAGAGGTCATGTAGGTAACAGCCGTCGGGATAATGTGATTAACCGCCAGGTCACCCAGAACACGGGATTCAATCTGAACCTTTTTTGTGAACTTTTCGTATTCTACTTCCACCCTGCTCTCGAGTTCATGTTCAGTAAAGATCCCCGAGCCGATGAGTATTTCTTTTGATTTTTTGCTGAGATACCTGCTTATTGATTCAGGAACACTGGAGATGCTGCACAGCCCCCTCTGGCTTGCTTCATCCTGCCATTCCTTACTGTATCCGTCACCTTCAAACAATACTTTCTTTGACTCAATAATATACTTTTTCAGTACCTGAAAAATAGCTTCATCTTTGTTTCTTCCCTTATTGATAATAACATCCACATCGTTTTTAAACTGGATAAGCTGATGAGCGACAGAGGTGTTAAGAACAATCATCGCAGCGCTGCAATTGGCAGAAGAACCTACAGCTCTGAATTCAAACCTGTTACCTGTGAAAGCA
>DAOQAX010000024.1:0-16380 GCA_035354395.1 Bacteroidales bacterium
CCCGCGAAGAACTGATCGGAAAAATGGAAGAGAAACTTATAGTGCTGGCAGGTGTCAAATTTGAGTTCCAGCAACCTATTCAAATGCGTTTTAACGAATTGATGTCTGGTTCAAAACAGGATATCGCAGTTAAAATATTTGGTGACGATCTGGCTGTATTGTCGGAGAAGGCCTCTGAAGTGGAGAAAATCATTCAGGGTATTCAGGGTATTGAAGACATAAATGTTGAAAAAGTAACCGGTCTGGCTCAGGTTCAGGTGGAGTATAATCGCGAACGTCTTGCGCAATATGGAATTTCTATTGAAGAAGCTAACAGGGTTTTGCGCACAGCATTTGCAGGAAGTCAGGCAGGTGTCGTTTTCGAAGATGAAAAACGTTTTGGACTGGTAGTGCGTCTGGATAAAGATTTCCGTCAAAACCTGAGCGATGTAAAGAGTATTACACTGGCTCTTCCAAATGGTGGCCAGATACCATTTGAGCAGATTGCCAGCGTAGAAATCAAATCAGGCCCTGCACAGGTTTCACGGGAAAACACACAACGTCGTATAACCATTGGTTTTAATGTCCGTAACCGGGACATACAAAGTGTAATCAATGATGTTACAAATCAAATAGAGAAACAGGTAAACCTTCCCACAGGTTACTATTTTTCGTATGGTGGTCAGTTTCAGAATCTTGAAGCTGCCAGGGCCAGGTTGTCTATTGCCCTGCCTGTTGCATTGCTTCTTATATTTGTATTACTTTATTTTACATTTCATTCTGTAAAACAATCACTTCTGATTTTCACAGCAGTTCCTATGGCTGTGACTGGGGGTGTGTTTGCCCTTTGGTTGAGGGGACTGAACTTCTCTATTTCGGCAGGTGTCGGTTTTATTGCTTTGTTTGGGGTGGCTGTTCTTAACGGAATTGTACTTATTGCAGAATTTAACCGACTCGAAAAGGCCGGAATAACTGATATAACCGAGAGGGTATTGAAAGGCCTGAATACCCGTTTGCGTCCGGTTATTATAACTGCATCAGTTGCATCCCTGGGATTCCTTCCGATGGCATTGTCAACTTCCGCCGGTGCAGAGGTTCAGAGACCGCTGGCAACAGTGGTTATAGGCGGACTTATAACAGCTACATTACTTACATTAATCGTATTACCAATATTTTATATTTTCTTTTCTACTCACTCTTTCAGATCGGTCTTTAAACGCAAATCAACAAATATTGTCTCTTTATTGCTGCTTTTCTTGATTGGCCAGTCATTCTGCAATACCTTAACAGCTCAGCAGATAAAAACAATTAATGTTGACCAGGCAATCCAGATGGCGCTTGACAGTAACCTGGCGGTGCGTTCATCGGTTTATTCGGTCGATCTCCAGAGAGCTCTGAAAGGGGCATCATGGGATATCCCGAAAATATCAGTTGATGGAGAATACGGGCAGATTAATTCTTACACAAAAGATAATAGTTTTTCAGTGTCGCAATCGTTTGCTTTTCCTTCTGTTTATATAAATCAGAACCAGTTGGCAAAAGCAAATATTAAAAGCAGCGAATGGCAGTTGAAATCATCACAGCTCGAAATAGCTACCCAGGTTAAACAGATATACTGGCAGCTTGTATACCTTCAGTCAAAGCAAAGGCTGTTTGTCTATCAGGATAGTTTGTACTCAGGTTTTCTCAGGGCAGCTGTTTTAAGGGCAAAAACAGGTGAAACAAACCAGCTTGAAATGATTTCTGCCCGTTCTCAAAGCCTGGAAATTAAAAACAAATTACACAAGATAAATTCAGATCTGGAAGTTTGTGGCAAAACCCTTCGGATCCTTTTAAATACAGATTCTTTTATTTTTCCTGCCGATACAATACTGCGTAAAATTGATAATTCATCGTTTACAGATAGTTCAGCACTGGCGGAAAACCCTTCAGTGGGGTACATAAATCAGCAGGTAGAAATTTCGAAATTCGAAAAGAAACTGGAACATAGCCGTATGATGCCTGATCTTAGTGTCGGCTATTTCAGTCAGTCAATGCAGGGTATTCAGGAAGTAAACGGAATACCACGGACATTTGGTACAGGCGACCGCTTTACGGGGATCCAGGCCGGAATCTCCGTGCCTTTATGGTTTGTCCCATACACATCCCGGACGAAAGCCGCAAAGCTCAAAGTGCAGGTTGCACAGACAAATGCTGAGTATTATGCTAAATCACTTTCTGGTAGTTATAACTCATTAACAGGTCAGTTCAACGCTTACCGTAATAGTGTTGACTATTATGAAAATCAGGCGATACCCGAAGCAGATAAAATAATAGAACAGGCCACCCTCAGCTACAAAACAGGGACCATGGATTATCTCGATTATATTCAGAATCTCGATCGGGCATTAGGCTTAAAACAAAACTATCTTGATGAGCTGAATAATTATAATCAAACAATTATTTCTATTGACTGTATTACAGGTAAAATATTTTAAAATATCAGAGTCATGACTAAATATAATTTTAAATATTCAATATTGATTTACGCTTTGTTTATTGCGTTAGTATCATGTAATGGAAATAAAAATGCAGGCACCGCAAAAGTAGTAACAGAATTTATTCCGGAAGATATAGTAGAACTCAGAGCGGACCAGATAAGGCTTGCCAATATCGATATGGGAGCAATTGAGATACGTTCAGTTAGCGGTACGCTTAAAGTAAGTGGTAAAGTGGCAACTGCACCTCAGGATTTTGCTACTGTTTGCATGCCTTTAGGCGGTTTCGTGAAAAGCATATCTCTTATGCCGGGCAACGCTGTCAGGAAAGGTCAGACACTGGCAATAATCGAAAATCAGGAATTTGTTGATATTCAGGAACACTATCTGGAAGCAAAAAGCAGACTCGAATATATTTCAGCTGAATACAATCGTCAGGATGAACTGTATAATAAAGATGTCTCTTCCAGAAAGGACATGCAACAGGTTACCACTGATTTTAAAAGCATAAAAGCTCAGGTAAAGGCCCTGGAACAGAAATTATTGCTTATAGGAATTGATCCGGTGAACCTACGTGAGGAAAATATCAGCAGTTCGGTAGCATTGACAGCGCCAATCTCAGGATATATAAATGAGGTAAACATAAACATTGGTAAATATGTTTCTCCTTCTGATATTTTATTCGGGATCATAAACAGTGATAAACTCTTTCTTGAACTCACTCTTTTCGAGAAAGACGCTGCAAGTGTTTCAAATGGTCAGAAAATACATTTTTTTATCAATAATGAGACAGAGCAACATGTAGCAACAATATATCAGACTGGTAAATCAATAAATTCTGATAAAACGTACACTGTATATGCCAGCGTTCAGAGTGACTGCCGGAATGTTATACCAGGCATGTATGTAAATGCTGTTATTGAAGGGGAAAGTAATAAAGTGACTGCGGTCCCTTCTGATGCAATTGTAAGCTTTGATGATAAGGATTACATTTTTATTTATGAAAGAGATAAGGAAGAGGAAGGAAACCCCTTTACTGAATATCGCATGATAAAAGTCCAAAAAGGTATAACTGACAGTGGATATACAGAAATAGTTTTACCTGAAGGATTTGAAATTGATAAAACAAAAGTTGTGGTAAAAGGCGCTTACAACCTCCTTTCGGCTAAGAAAAATGCCGGAGAAATGGCCTGTTAAGAGTGATAAAAGGATCAGCGCCCGGTATGCAGTAACTTATTACTTTGTATTTAAGTGAATATGCCCCGGGCCCTTTTCACTGAGCTAAAAGCTCTTCACTGTCCCATCTGGAATCATACCACGACCTGACATCGGTGGCCTTCATGCCAACCTCCTTGGCAGCTTCAAGACCAAGATCCCCGTCTTCAAAAACTTCTACAAATTCAGGTTCAACCTGCATCTGCTCAGCGCATTTCAGAAAAGTCTCAGGATCCGGCTTGAAGTTTTCAACATCATTTGCTGTAATTATAATATCGAAATACTTCCGGAGATTGGTTATCTCAAGTGTGCGCTCAACAGCTTCTCTGTGGCCTCCTGTACCAACTGCCATAGGTAACTTACCGTAATACTTTTTTGCTATATCTGCAACCGGTCCTATTGGCTTGACTTTGTGTTGTATTTTAAAAAACTGAACAACCTTTTCTTCGATGAGTTGGTCAACAGTCACTCTTCCTTCCAGATTACATTTTTTTATAATTTCAGATGCAATAATCCACCCGGCAGTCCCTGTTAACTTTCTCAGAAAGGCAGTATCAATTTCTGCTCCATATTTTTCACAGGCAAGCTTCCAACTTGAAAAATGATAAGGCATAGTATCAGCTAACGTTCCGTCAAGATCAAAAATCAATCCTTTTATTTCTGGTTTTACTTCGTATTGCATGTTCGTTATTTAAAACTGCAAAGGTAATAAAAATAATATTTAAGGAGTAAGAAGTTGCCTGAGTGTGTCCTGAGAAACGAAAAGTAGCCCATGATTATTGAAGTCCCATACGAAAAAAATTGGCAATTCAGAAAATTATAGCCGGAAATCATTGTTTTTTTATTACTATTTTCAAATTGTCCGGATAAAGCAGTAAATTGGGAATATTTAAGTACTTAAAAAAGTCAAATCATGATAAGCTCCCGTTATTTAAGTACTTTAATATGTTATTATGGATCAGACTGGTAAGTTTTATAGTGAAAACCTTCGTAATAAGCAAAAAACGGAGTTTGATAATCATTTGACTAAAGATATTTATTCTGAAGAACATAATCTTTTACGGATTATGATTGACACTATTCCCGACAGGATAGTTGCAAAAGATATTAACGGACAATTTATTATTTGTAATAAAGCTATGGCCAGATATCTGGGGAAGGAGAATCCTGAGGATATTATCGGGAAAAACATTATTGATTTTAGGCCATTTGAAATCTCAAAGAAAATTCTTGATGACGAAAAAGTTTTTTTAAAATCAGGGGAATCACAACTTGTCTATGAGGAGTATAAAGAAGATTCCTCAGGTAAGAGGGAATGGAGTATGATAAAAAAAGTACCTTTTTACGATATTCACAAAAACCTTATTGGAATTGTTAGTGTAGGAAGAGACATCACTGACCGTAAGATTACCGAAATCGAAATCAGGCGTAAGAATGAACAATTAAGGGAATCAAATGCTGAAAAGGATAAGCTTTTTTCAATTATTGGCCACGACCTTAGAAGCTCTTTTACTAATTTTCTGGGCCTGACCCAGATAATGACGGAAGAGTTATATACTCTTTCCTACCCGGATATTAAAAAAATAGCTGAAAGCATGAGAACATCAGCTAATAATTTGTATGATCTGCTGGGCAACCTTCTTGAATGGGCAAAGATCCAAAGGGGAATGGAAGAACCTGATCCCAAACATATTAAATTGTCAAAAGAGGTTTCTGACTGTGTTAAGTTAATAGCAGCACCGGCCGGAATAAAGGATGTTTCAATCATTATCAATATTCCTGAAGACATTGAGGTATTTACTGATACTAATATGTTCGATACCATTATCAGGAATCTGGTATCAAATGCCATAAAATTCACTCCGGGGGGAGGAAAAATTACTATTTCAGCCTTATATGTAAGTAATGACAATGTTGAGATCACAATCAGCGATACAGGTATAGGTATGAATTCTGTTCAGATCAATAAACTGTTCAGAATAAATGAACAGGAAAATCGCAAGGGAACAGATGGTGAACCAAGTACTGGATTGGGACTAATACTTTGTAAGGAAATTGTCGGAAAACTTGGTGGAAATATTAATGTGGAAAGTGTAGTTGGTGAGGGTACTGTTTTTTGTGTACATTTGCCGGCAGGGAAATAAATTGGGGAGTTGTTAAAACTGGTGTACTCAATTTAGGCAAAACAGGGGGAAGAGAAACCTATGGGGAAAGGTATAGTTGGCTTTTTCAGAGGGGAAAGCTGGAAAGTGATAGAGTCTCATGCAAAATATTATTTTGCATTGATTTTACTTTTCATTATAAGTGATATACTATTGCTCCTTTTTATGAAAATCTTTCCTGGATTATCCTTGTCCAATATAATTATCCTGAATTTTCTTTTGACTTTTTTAATACTCTTGCCTTTATCAATCTTCTTAATATACAGATCTTTTAAGCTTTTTATCAGCGAAAAGGCCAAGGCTGTAAAAGAAGCACATAAGAATGAAGAAAAATTTGAGAAGCTGTTAATGACCAGTTCTGACGCCATCAGTATAAATGACCTTGCTGAAGGAAAATTTATATTGGTGAATAAAGGCTTTTCAAAGACATTTCAATATAAAGAAGAAGAGATACTCGAAAAATCAGTTTACTCACCTGATCTCTGGAACGATCCGGAGGATCTTTATAAAATTCTTGAGATTATTCACGAAAATGGAATTGCTGAGAATGTTGAGTTTGTCCTTAAAAAGAAAGATGGCACAACATTTAATGCACTCTTGTCAGCTTCCTTAGTTAACTGGAAAGGAGAGTGTTATGTCATTTCAGTTACAAAGGATATTACCAATATAAAAATGATAGAAGGTGAGCTCTTTCGTGATCAGCTTCTGCTAGATGCCATGATGAATAACCTTAGTGATTACATATATTTAAAAGACTGTGACAGCAGGTTTCTGAGAATTAATAAATCATCATCTAACGAATTTGGATTAAAAAGCCCTGATGAGATCATAGGAAAGACTGACCGGGACTTTTATCTTGAAGAAGATGCAAAACTGGCATTTGAGGATGAACAGGAAATAGTAAGAACAGGAAAAACAATAATTAAAGAAGAGAAATTAACCTATCATAACGGGCGTGACATGTGGTTATTAACGACAAAAATGCCTCTGCTCAGTAAAGATGGCAAAATTGTCGGGACTTTCGGTTTATCAAAGGATATATCTGAATTAAAAAAACTGACAGAAGATCTCCGGCTGAAAAAAATCCAGTTGGAAGCAATTATGGAGAACATTCCTGATCAGATATATTATAAAGACAGGAACAGCAAGTTCATATTATGTAATACTCCTGTTGCACTTATGGCAGGATGCACTTCGCCAGAAGAACTTGCAGGCAAAAGTGATTTCGATTTTCAACCAATACGAATTGCAAATAAGTATTTCGAGGATGAACAACAGTTGATGAAGGAAGGAAAACCGCTTCTGAATTTCGAAGAGCCCATATATAACAGGAAAACGGGGGAAATGAATTACAACTTATCTTCTAAGCTGCCTGTCAGGAACACTGAAGGCAAGGTAATCGGGTTGGTAGGTATAAATCGTGATATTACAGAACTTAAAAAACACGAATTGGAGCGCCATGTAATTCATGAGATCATCAGAGGTGTTACCATTACTTCAAATCTCGATGAATTGCTGGAATTAATACACCAGGCAATCAGCAAAGTCCTGTATGCTGAAAATTGTTTTGTGGCACTCTGCAATGAAATAAACGGTTTTTTTAGTTTTCCATATTTTGCTGATAAAATTGATCCAAAACCGGAACCTTCTGAAATCAAAAAGAGCCTTACCGCATTTGTGTTTAGAACTAAAAAACCCCTGCTTCTGACTAATAAGATCTTTAAACGTCTCAAAGATACTAATGAGGTTGAATTGATAGGAACTAATTCCAGATCATGGATAGGAATTCCTTTGCAAACCCCATCGAAAGTAATTGGAGTACTGGTACTTCAGGATTACGAAAGGGAAGATGTTTATTCGGAAAACGATCTGAAATTTCTTATCTCAATTGGAAGCCAGATTGCCTTTGCCATTGAACGTAAAAAGTCAGAAAAGGAGATAAAGCTTAAAAATGAAATGTACCAGGCAGCAAATGAGGAAAAAGATAAATTCTTTTCAATTCTGGCCCATGATCTGAGAGGTCCGTTAAGCTCATTTGTTGCAGCTACTCAGTTGATTACTGAAGAGGTGCAGTCGATGAGTCTTAAAGAGATTAAAGAGATCACTCAGAGCATGAAGACATCAGCAACGAATGTCTTCAGTCTTCTTGAAAATCTGCTTGAATGGTCGAGACTCCAACGAGGCACTATTGATTTTGTTCCCGTTCGGTTTAACCTGAAAGAAAAGATTCAATCGTGCATTGATATTATGTTGGAATCTTTTAAAAAGAAAAATATTGATATTGAGGTAAATGTTCCTGATGGAATATGTCTGTTCGCTGATGCCCATATGTTCGATTCGGTTATCCGTAATCTTGTATCAAATGCAATTAAATTCACCTATAGTGGAGGGAAAGTAATCATATCGGGAAATTATAACGACGACTTTTTAATTGAGGTCAGAGTAACCGATTCGGGGATAGGAATTTCACCTGAACTGAAAAACAAACTGTTCAAGCTAAATGAGAAGACAAACAGGAAAGGAACAGAAGGAGAACCAAGTACAGGTCTGGGCTTGTTGTTGTGTAAAGAGTTTGTAGAAAAACATGGCGGCACTATCTGGGTTGAAAGTGAAGTTGGGAAGGGAAGTTCTTTCTGTTTTGCCATATCGGGAAAAACTATATTATAGCCATTATCCGGGATAAAGCACTAAAAAATAGAAAGAGGCTGTTTTACTTTTTAACAGCCTCTCTTGATTTATTACGATTTATTTTATTTTTTATAACTATTGGCAATTAATAATAAAAACAAAGTTGACGGATTCAGAGGATCTCTCGCTAACGCTCGGGATGACACTGGTTTTTTTGTCAGGAGGGGGGAAGAAGTGGCGATTAGTCAAAATGTTGCTTAAAAATACAAGATGCCCTCGAATCGCCGCTTCTTCCCCCAATAGCCTCACATATACCTGTCATTCCGAGCGTTAGCGAGGAATCTTATCATCAGTTATTATAATATTATTATAGATACCCGACACTCATATTATTTTTTATAACCTGCAAGATAACCAGTTACCTGTTTATATACATTTTCAGCTGTAAAACCGAATTTTTCATCAAGAACCTTGTATGGAGCAGAGTATCCAAAGCTGTTCATCCCCCAAACCATACCTTTCGGCCCTACCAGCCCCTGCAATGTTACTGAAAGTCCTGCTGTCATTCCGAAGACAGGAACATTGTCGGGAATTATAGATTTACGGTATGTTTCAGGTTGGTTTCTGAATAATCCTTCAGACGGCGCAGAAATGATCCTTACATTCAGTTTGTCTTTTCTGAGAAGCACTGCCCCTTCAACCAGAGTTGCGACTTCTGAACCGCTCGCGATAAGAATAATATCAGGTTTCCCTGCACAGTCCTGAACTATATAGGCTCCCTTTTCAGATTGAAGTGCATCACCATATCTGTTGTTGGTATCTGACGGCAGGTCCTTGATGTTTTGTCTTGAGAGGATTAATGCAGTAGGTGTATTCTTATTCTCCATTGCAATTTTCCATGCTATGGTTGTCTCAATAGCATCAGCAGGTCTGAGGACAACCATACTGTTTTCTCCTTTATGATTTTTCAGGTGTTCCATCAGACGTATCTGTGCTTCCTGTTCAACCGGTTGATGTGTAGGCCCATCTTCTCCAACACGGAACGCATCGTGTGTCCAGATGAATTTTACAGGTATCCCCATAAGACAGGCAAGTCTTACAGCAGGTTTCATGTAATCGGAAAATACAAAAAAGGTACCACAGGCTGGTATAACACCTCCGTGAAGTGACATGCCGTTCATTATGGCAGCCATTGTGAGTTCCGAAACACCTGCCTGCAGAAATGAACCAGCGAAATCACCTTTTGAAAAAGCATGGGTGTTCTTAAGAAATCCGTCTGTTTTATCGGAGTTGGAGAGGTCAGCCGAAGCAACAACCATGTTTTCAATTTTTCTGGCATAAGTTCCAAGAACAGTTGATGATGCTGCTCTTGTTGCTGAATTCTCTTTTTGCTGAATAGCTTTGAAATCTATTTCGGGAATGTCACCTGAATAGAATAGACTCAGCTTGTTATCAAGCTCCGGATTTTTAACAGCCCATTCATCCTTTCTTTTTCTCCAATCATCGGCATTTTTACTTTTTGATGCCAGAACAGTATCATAGAGTCGTTTTACTTCATCAAATATTTTGAACGGATCTGTGATATCACCTCCCAGGTTGATAATTGATTTTTCAAAAGATCCGCCTGCTTCACTTACAGGCATACCATGTGTTGAACACTTCCTCTCAAAACTATTGCCTTCTTTATCCAGAAGACCTTTTCCCATTGTGGTTTTTCCTATGATAATTGTGGGTTTATCTTTTTCCTTTATTGCAGATGTCAGGGCTTCCCTTATCTGCTGCTGGTCATTTCCGTTGATATTAATTACGTTCCAGCCCCAAGAACGATATTTCATTGATGTGTCTTCAAGCGAGACAGCTTTTGTTTCTGTAGAGAGCTGAATATCGTTAGAATCGTAGAACATTATCAGGTTGTTAAGTCCAAGAAAGCCTGCCAGACGTCCGGCTCCCTGCGAAATCTCCTCCTGAACTCCTCCGTCGGAAATAAATGCATAGGTCTTATGGGCAAATAACTCACCAAACCTTGCTGTGAGAAACCTCTCTGCTATTGCAGCTCCTACGGCCATAGTATGACCCTGTCCAAGAGGACCGGATGTGTTTTCAATGCCTCTCATTATATTCAGCTCAGGATGGCCGGGAGTCGGACTTCCCCATTGACGGAAATTCTTTATTTCCTCAGTGGTGAAAAAACCGGCAAGGGTCAACTCAGAGTACAGCATTGGAGACATATGACCAGGATCAAGAAAAAATCTGTCACGATTGATCCAGTTAGGATTCTTAGGATCGAAATTTAAAAATTCAGAGAAGAGGACATGTATAAAATCGGCTCCTCCCATGGCACCTCCCGGGTGGCCTGATTTTGACTTCTCCACCATAGCCATGGAAAGAATACGAATGTTATCAGCAGCTCTTTGGTTTACATCTATCTTCATTATAGTCTTGTATTAGAGTTTTGTTTAATACTTTATGATGGTAAAAATAAGATTATTCACGATGAGAAAAAATATTTTCGACTCTAAAGCGTAGGGTTTTAGCCAAAAGCCAGAATGCATTA
Organism: Bacteroidales bacterium; assembly: GCA_035354395.1. GTDB lineage: Bacteria > Bacteroidota > Bacteroidia > Bacteroidales > VadinHA17 > LD21. The sequence continues at coordinate 11,016 of DAOQAX010000024.1, forward strand.
CCCATGAATTATTGCCATGGAGGTGTTCCGGGTAATGATTTGTTGAATTCCTCCAGTAACTTTTCTTCGTATATACCGGAATATGTTCCACCGGTGAATTTTTGTATGCCTTCATTTAGAAATCTTTCCCATGATTTATCTTCTTCCCCGGGAATGATCGGGTAGAAGAGTATCCCGTTTTTACGGGCAGCATCAAGATCACCTTTTGCATCACCTATCATAAGAATCTTATTGTCGTGATATTTTCCTTTAGCAGAAAGGTTAATATGTTCTGCTTTTGTTCCATGTTCCTGACCTGCAATAATTTTGACGTATTTTTTCAGATCATGTTCTTCCCATTCACGATTAAGCGCTTCAAGCGGAGTCTGTGATACTATTACAAGATCAGCGTATGATGTTATTTTTTTTAGTGCATCAATCGCGTGAGGAAATGAAGGGATATTATGTAAATATCTTGCGATATCATCATTTACTGCTTCACTCCATCTTAAAACCCTTTCAAGATCCTGATCGTAATGCGATCTGAAGTATTCGCGTAATGAATCATTCCCAAGTTTTGTCTCAACCTTTACCCAGGCTTTAAGTGAAGTCATATCAGGAATAAGACAACCTGAATTTTTGACCTCTCCTCTTCTGTTCAGCAGATCGAAAACCTTTATCATTGAAATGAAACGGTTGCCTCCGCGGTGCATTGAATAAAGGTTTACGAATTCCCATGTCTCGCGCAGGGTTTCTGATATCGCATACAGGTCAAAAAACTTTAGTGCATTGGGAATAAAAAATTCTTTTTGTTTCACCTCCATAGAGTCAAATATGCAGCCATCTGAATCAATTCCGATGAAATACTCATGCTCAGGTTTTAACTCCTTCAGTTCTTTCTGATAATCCATGTCCAAATATAAAGCAGTTGCCTGAATATATAAAATGTACAGCTCAATATTTCACTGACGTTCTCCGTTCTCGGTTCTTTATTTTCATTCTAAATTAGCTACTATGACATTTAGTAGTTTTTTTTTAAAAGTATTGTTATTAAATTAACAGAACATTTTTAAAATAAGTAGAATGTAAAAATCAGACAGGGCATTTTTGGGTTTTTTCTTATAAGTAGTGTTAATAAATTAACAGAACATTTTTTCATATCGACCGATATAAAAACAGATTCTATTATTAATTACCTAAAAAAACCAATTCGAAATGTACCAAGTAGGAAATCTTGTCAAAGAACTGTCAGATAAGCATGGGCGGCAACGCGACAGCCTGATGCCTATTCTTCAGGGAATTGTGGAAAAACACAATTATCTGACTGATGAAGCTATGGTAGAAGTAGCCAAAGAGCTTGACATCTCGGCAGCAGAAGTTTACGGAACAGCTTCATTTTATACCTTCCTCGATACCCGGGCGAGAGGTAAATACGTAATCAGGATTTGTAAAACGATAACATGTTCAATGAAGGGGAAGATTGAAATTATTCAGACCCTTGAGGATATGCTTAAGATTAAAGTTGGAGAGACTACGGCCGACAATAATTTCAGCCTGCTTGAAACGAACTGTATCGGATGGTGCCATAAAGCACCTGCCATGCTGATAAATGACGTACCTTATACAGAGCTTACTCCTGAAAAGGTGGTTGAAATAATTAAAGAATATCTGAACAAATAAATATCAGGAAACAATGGAAAATAAAGGATTAAATAAGGTTGATCTTATTTTTGAAAAAGTAGATCCGAAAGAGGTCCTGATAAAAGCTTTTAATATGAGCAATGATCAGATTATTCAGGATATGCTCGATTCAGGACTGAAAGGGCGCGGTGGCGCAGGATTTCCGACAGGCATGAAATGGAGATTCACTGCTGCCGAAAAAGAACCTGAAAAATTTATTGTTTGTAATGCCGACGAAGGTGAGCCTGGTACATTCAAAGACCGTGAAATACTCGACAGGGTAGCCTATAAAGTCTATGCCGGCATGGCCATTGCAGGAAAGGCAATTGGAGCAAAGCAGGGTATTGTTTATCTGCGGGGAGAGTATAAATTCCTGCTTCCAAAGCTGATGGCTGAACTGGAATTGTTCCATAAAATGATAAGTGATATCGGATATGATTTCAGGATAAGGTATTGTCTTGGAAGTGGTGCATATATATGCGGAGAAGAGAGTGCATTGTTTGAATCAATTGAAGGTTATAGGGGAGAGCCAAGAAACAAACCTCCTTATCCTACTGTTGAAGGAGTATTTCATAAACCTACATCAATCAATAATGTTGAAACACTCGTTACCGCAACAATGATAATAAAGAACGGGCCTGCTTCGTACAGCCAGCTTGGAACTAAAGATTCAAGAGGATCCAAAGTGTTTTCAATATCAGGTGACACTCCAACTCCGGGTATATATGAACTTGAATTGGGAATGTCTGTACAGGAGTTCGTAAATGAGTTTGGTGATGGAGATACAAAAGCGGTTCAGGTAGGCGGGGCCTCGGGGTTTTGTGTTCCAAGAAAGAAATTCGCAGACACAATCATCGGGTTTGAAGGTGTGCCTACCGGCGGATCAATGAAACTATTCAACAGTTCACGATCGATGTATAATGTACTTCATAACTATCTTGATTTCTTTGCAGAAGAGTCATGCGGCCAATGCACACCTTGCAGGGTGGGGTGTCAGCAACTGCTTAAGGGCGTTGAAAAAGTTAAGAAAGGTGAAGCCAAATCAATTTATCTGAACGAGCTTGTAAAACTGGCCGATACAATGAAGATAGCTTCAAAATGCGGACTTGGACAGTCGGTAGGCAATGCCTTCAAGACTATTGTTGAGAACTTCAGGGAAGAAATCATCTACTAAACTTTAACTTAAAACAGAAACAATGATTAATCTGAAAATAAACGACCAGATAGTTACAGTTCCTGAAGGGACAACTGTACTTGAAGCTGCAAAGAACCTGAAAATAGATATCCCGACGTTATGCAATCATACGGACTTATGTGTTGCTGGTAACTGCAGGGTATGCGTTGTAGAACAGACCGGAGCAAAAACTCTTGTTGCAGCATGTTCAATGCCGGTTTCTGAAGGCATGGATATACACACCAATACCTTAAAGGTGAGAAATGCCCGTAAACATATTGTTGAACTGCTTCTCTCTGAGCATAGGTCCGATTGTACCAAGTGTTACAAAAATCAGAAATGTGAACTTCAGAAACTGGCAAATGAATTTGCATTTGGCGATAATATCTTTCTGGATCTTGTGGAAGATCATCAATATTCAATTGACAGGTCGTCGCCATCATTCGTTAAAGACGACAGCAAGTGCATACGTTGCCAGCGTTGTGTCAGGACCTGTTCACAACTTCAGTATATATCGGCTATTGCGGTATCGGATAAAGGTGCCAATCAGAAGATATCTTCATTTTCCAACAAACCGATGAGCCATGTAGTTTGTACCAACTGTGGACAGTGTGTGAACAGATGCCCTACGGGAGCTCTTGTGGAAAAAACATACATAGACCAGGTCTGGGACGCTATCTATAATCCAGATAAACATGTCGTTGTACAGACTGCTCCTGCTGTCAGGGTTGCCCTTGGGGAAGATCTGGGATATGATCCTGGCGAACGAGTAACAGGAAAAATGGTCACAGCGCTGCGGCAGCTGGGTTTCAATTCAGTACTTGACACGGATTTTACAGCCGATCTGACGATCATAGAAGAAGGAACAGAGCTTCTTGTCAGACTGAAAAATGCACTCGTCAATGGTGATAAACAGGTTTCTCTCCCTATGTTCACCTCCTGCTCCCCCGGCTGGATTAAATTCATAGAACATAAATATCCTGAATTTCTTCCGAATCTCTCTACATGTAAATCTCCCCAGCAGATGTTTGGGGCCCTGGCAAAGACATTCTATGCCAAAAAACGTAACCTTGATCCTTCAAAAGTTGTCTCAGTATCAATAATGCCTTGTACGGCTAAAAAGTTTGAAGCTGAAAGACCTGAGATGCGGTCAAGCGGTTTCAAAGATGTCGATTATGTGCTTACTACCAGGGAACTTGCAATAATGATAAAGCAGGCGGGTCTTGATTTCCGGAATCTTGAAGTGTCAAAATACGATTCGGTAATGGGTGACTCCACAGGGGCTGCTGTTATTTTCGGCGCGACAGGTGGTGTCATGGAGGCTGCTTTGCGTACTGCATACCAGATAGTTACCGGAAGGGATGTCCCGTTTATGAATCTTAACATTACTCCTGTCAGAGGAATGGAAGGTGTCAAAGAGGCCACTGTAAAGATAGAAGGTTGTGTTGACGAATGGAAGTTCCTTGAAGGTGCTGAACTTAAGGTTGCCATTGCTCATGGTTTGACTAATGCAAACAAGATCATGAGGCTTGTAAGAGAAGGGAAAGCTCCTTATCATTTTGTTGAGGTGATGGCATGCCCCGGAGGATGCATAGGCGGTGGAGGGCAACCAATTCCTACGAGTGCACAGATCAGAAAAAACAGGATGGAAGCAATTTATTCAGAAGATGAACACATGGTACTCCGTAAATCTCACGAGAATCCTGAGGTCATAGCAATCTATCAGGAATTTCTGGAGAAGGCCAATAGTCATAAGTCACATGAACTGCTTCATACGCACTATGTGAAACGGGAGAGTTATTAATAAGTTATATTGAAAAAAAGAGACCACCCGAAAAAGGTGGCCTCTTTGTATCTGATACTGTCGGCCCGGAGGGGATCGAACCCTCGACCCCATGATTAAGAGTCACGTGCTCTACCAGCTGAGCTACGGGCCGAATTCGGGTGCAAAATAAACTAAATCAAATGAATTTTGAAAATGAAAATGCATTAAATCTTATTTTAAGGGTAATAATATTTTTTTGAACCTTTCAGATTACCCATCTGTTGTTATTTTAAATGGATCAAAGTTGGGTAAGGCAGTTGTTTTTTTATCAATGATTAAGAAGCATCATACAAAATATTGTAAATTGTAAGCAGGTTGTTATATTATTTAACATGCACTAAGGTATTAATAATAAGTATTATGGGAGTTAATCTGACGTGGAAAACAAAACTTTTAAAAAACAGATATGATATTTTTCAGGATGACCTGCATATTGGAGAACTGAAAGCTGGTATCTGGTCCAAAACAAGTCAGGGAGAGATTAATGGCAAAAAATATCTTTTTAAAACAAAAGGATTTGTTACCAATGAAACTCAGATTATTAAACAGGAAGATAATTCAATAGCCGGCACAATTATTTTCAGTACATGGAAGGGCAAAGCCAGAATTATCATAGCAAACAAAGAATATATATGTGAACCTGGCAATCTTTTTGATACCAAATGGAGCATAAGCAAAGAAGGAAAATCCATTATCGACTATAAAAC